>DGWH01000097.1 GCA_002395225.1 Christensenella sp. UBA4263 | reverse complement strand
CAGAAAAAGACGCGTTTACTTTCGTATGATAGTGTTTGCGCCATATATCCTGACGATGGCGGACAGTCGTTCTACTTACTCAAAAACGGACACCTTTCGCACCCATTCAGACACCCTCACAGTGGGGTAGCGTGGGGCAGAACGAGGTGGTAGCCTAGCTGACATGGCCGCGGCTGGTTGGAATCACCTCGGCCAGAGGCCTTCATGTCAACCTCGATGGAGCAATTTGAGTGTCCATTTAACATGTGGTTGCTATCTGCCAGTAAGTAGAACGGGTGTCCGTTTTTCATGTGCCTATACGGTTTGCACCTGTCCATCTACCCTTTACTTTCTTTGCAGTCATGTCAAAGGATCGTTCACGGGAAAAAATCATGATGATATCGCTTCCGCCAAAAAGGAAGAAACCCAGCGGATCCCCCTTTCTGACCTCGGCACCCGGAACTACCGTATCCTCGAAGTTCACCGACGATATCTGGCACATTCCGACGGGAACGATGGCCACATATCCTCCATCTTTCATTTCGACAATCACCACGCCGCGTGTTTCGATGGATTGCCAGCCAATTGTTTCAGAAAAGTATTCCTTGTATCTTCCCTGTTCTGCGTCCCAGGTAATCACGCCGCCCGGCGCATCGTCCTGGGGAATCAGGAGTACCTCGCGAACTGTTCCGCCGACAGGAAAATGATACCGGTGGTAATCATTGACATCCAGAAACGTGTGCGTTAAGGTCCCGCCGCGGAAAGCATCCGCATAGCGGCTTTTTCCAAGAAGCACCGATACGTTACTGAGCGTTCCCGTTTTGATTGCCAGTCCGGCCTGCGATTCCTCGTTTTCAGCCACCACCCGGCTGTTCTCATCAATCTGCCAGATCCCCTGCGGCACGGAATCCGCGGGGAAAACAACGGTGTTGTCATCCGTCGGATCCGCAATGGGTCTCACAGCGGGATCGCTCAGTTTCCTTGCAAAGAAATCATTGAAGGTTTTCCAGTTTTCAGGGCTTTCATAGGTGCCGTCGTGCAGATGGAAGTCCGGCATCGCCAGAGCGGTGAGATAATAATCTTCGCACCAGGATGCCTCCGTGCTCAGGAACTTGCCCGTGACTGAAACAAACTGAATGAACCAGCTCCTGAAAGGTTCGTGATACATAAGAGAAGGATGAAAGTAGTCATATTTCTCAAGCTCTTTCAGCGGCTGGTCGCAGATGAAGTACAGACAGCCTATTCCCTGGTCGATCCGTTCATAGAGCGAATCATAGTTTTCAGACGGGAGGATTTCCCAGGGCATCGCCCTGCAGCACCTGTCGATGAAGGCATAGTATGAATCAAGGTCTGAGACAGGATTGGTCATGGGATCCGGATTCAGATTTCTCGCCTGCAGAATCGCCGTTTCCAGAAGTGTTTTCAGTTCAGCGTTATGGTCGACAAGGCTGATCAGATTCCATGTCACATCCTCATGCAGCTCCGAGCGGGACAGGTCTGTGGTCTTTATTGCCGTATCGGCCTTTGCCTCTGGAATTCCCGCGATTCCGCAGAGCAGAAGAACACCAATCAGCCACAAAGTCAGGATTCTTTTCATTGCTGTTTCCTCCCCCGTATAAAAAGCATCGTGCCTGTTCTCTCGGATAGTCGGGCCTGAGCCTTGAAAGGGTTTTCTTTGTGAATCAGATTTTTACCAGCGGATACGGCTGCTTCGGACACGGAAACTCCAGTTCGATGATCCGGCTGAACTCCGCCTGAAGCTCTGCCGGAATGTCGCACAGGTTATCCCGCAGGTGCTGCGGAGATGAAGTGCTGAAACAGGCGCAGAATCCATGTTCCTGGTTCCACCGGAGCATAAAAGCCTCCGGAGCAATGCCGGCCTTTCCGCAGAACTTTGAGACTGCCCGGTTTCGGTGAATGTCCGGATGTGGATGATAATCGGAGCCCAAAGAGGAATAAGCCATAGGCAGGATCGCATGCGCCTGCATGAAGGGCAAAAGATGATGT
Source organism: Christensenella sp. UBA4263 (assembly GCA_002395225.1). Taxonomy (GTDB): domain Bacteria; phylum Bacillota; class Clostridia; order Christensenellales; family Aristaeellaceae; genus Ventricola. The sequence goes on along the minus strand of DGWH01000097.1, from coordinate 10,274 downwards.
TCTGCTCCACGCTCATAAACGTTATAGAAGATCTGATTGCAGAAGCAGCGGTTTCCGTTTTTCACTGCCAGCAGGTCTTCAAGGTCCTCCGTGTCAAAATTGGAAACACCCCACCGGCGGATGAGGCCTTCTTCCACAGCATCTTCCATCGCCTTAACCAGGAAGGTCAGATCCGTCTCTTCCCGCCAGTGCAGAAGATACAGATCCAGGAAGTCAGTCTGAAGCCGTTTCAGGCTGGAATACAGACTTTTCCGGAAATGCTCCGGTGTGGCATTTTGCGGAAGTATCTTGTCGATCAAAAAAAGCCGTTCCCGGTCCAGACCGCGAACGGCTTTTCCAAGCGCCTCTTCACTTCGGCCATCGCCGTACATTTCAGCGGTATCCAGTACGGTGAGGCCATACTGCTCCACTGCCTCCCGGATACAGTTGTCGAGTCCAGGATTCGAACCTGACCAGAATCCAGTGGTTCCCAGACCGTATCCGGATATTCCGGGGAAAATCATTTTCATCGCGATTCAAGCCTTTCAGATCTATTCCGGATGTTTTTCAAAAACAGAGTCAGCTTTTATTCGTGATAACGTGATAACACTCTGTGCTGCGAATGAGGTATAGTCATAAGGAAATTATAGTGTATTTCGCTGGCTGAATCAAGAATATCCTCCTGCGTCCGGAGGATGAAATCATGTGAAATCATGTCCGTCCTCCAGATCCCTGCTCCGGGTAAGGACGTGGAACTCTTCTTTGCACAGCTCCGGCAGCAGTTGACCATGATCATTCTCTCCACAATCAATGCCGCCGTGTTTCTCCGCCATTAGGTGAACCATGTCAGACTTTCTGGCACAGGCGGTGCCGGTGATAAAGCAGACATTCTCAAAGCTCACGGGATTGCCGCGAGCGCCTTTCCAAGAATCAGTTCCATCGGCTGATCATGCCCTGGGAAGGGCAGCATCAGCCCGCCGCAATCGCGGTAGCCAAGCCTCCGCCAGAAGTGCTGCGCGGCTTCATCAGACTGGGTAGAGGTCATTACAAGGTCATATCCCCGCGACTGCATATCCTCTTCCCAAAAAGCTGTCAATTTCTGCCCGAAACCATTTCGCCGAAAGCGCTCCTCCACAAACAGAAGATTGCAGAAGGGAATGCTGTCCCAGAACAGCGACCAGCGCAGAATGGCAATGGGTGTGCTGGAAAGCGCCAACACATATCCCATCTGATCCCTGACCTTGCGGGTATATTCAGCATCACTCAGGTGATGATCCAGCGAAAACCAGAAAGCGCGATCTGCTTCTGTCACGGGATGAATGGCTATGTCCATGTTTCATGTTCCCCTTTTTTCCTGGCGATTGCCCATGCGGATGAAGTCAATCAGCTCCTCCAGATGATTGAATTCATCATAATCCCCCATGATGCCTTCGCGATGATAGACGATGCCTGCTTTTTCATTGCGCTCCAGACAGTCCAGCAGTTCCTCCACACCGTACCGGCGGGCGAATTCCGCAAAAGCCCGGGCTTTGATCTTGTCCGCATACAGCCCTTTGCGGCAGGCAGCGGGCTCGCATTCATAGCACCCGGCTATCCCTTTGTTGATGCCGCAGCGGCGCACCTCGCACCACTCCGCATCCTTGCACCAGGAAAGCTCCTTAAAACCGTCCCGCCTGCAGCCTTTGCAGAGAACGTTCTCTGAACACAGACAGCAGGCCAGCCCGCAGCGGGCGATACCTAATTCACGTTTCATCTGATGTTCTCCTCATGTTCGATCTCTGACGGTCTCATCTGTGATGAGACACAGCACTGTCAGTCAGACGTTTTCTGTTTTGCTCGTTTCATTTCTTCGCTGTTGTTTTTTCAGGACTGGCACTTCCGGGGATAATCATCCATATCATTCCCTGCAAAATCACGATGGTCTTTCCAAAACGAAGCGGGCCACTTTGATATTCCCGTCCATTTCAACAGCCTGGATATCAAAACCACATTTTTCCGTGTAGAACCTGACATTCTCTTTTTTGTCCGCCGGTGTTACCAATGTGAATTTGCTCCAATCCTGATAATAGGTTTTGGCGAATTCCATAGCAGCTGTTCCGATTCCTTTTCCCTGAAACGCGGGAATGACGCATAAGCATCCAACTTCGTATGTCCCTTCTTCCAACGCTTTGCAGGAAAAACAGCCAACCGGTCTGCTGTCGCAGATAATCAGGAATTTGGGAAAATCAATAATAGACTGCTTCATCCTCTCCACGGTTCTTCCGTACGCAGGGCATTCGCCGTATCTGAGATAATCACTATAAAACGAAGCGTTATAAATCTCTATGAGCAGTTCTGCGTCTGCTGTGTCAGCTTTTCTGAATTCAATTTTCATCAGCAGCAGATCCTTTCAAATACCGACTCAGCACAGAAGCTGATCAGGCATCCATTCCTCTCCCGAAACGAGCAGTCGCTGTTTTGGCACATATACCACACAGGCGTCTGTTTATCGTGAGTATCCCATTCCAATGATGTAAACCTTTCATCATCTGAATTATAGCATGATACGCATGCAATTACAAAGGATCACATGGATCGACGACATGCACATTTACTCGCGTGTTTCATATTTGCTCTGACAGCTGTTTTCAAATGCTGTTTCTGCAGTGGTATGTCCTCGCAAAGCGGCTGACCATAGCAGTCATATTCGCCATGTTTCATTCCTCATCGGTTTGTTTTTTCTGACACCGCATCTTTATCGGTGCTCATTCCCTTGAAACCATGAAACAGATACATTCCCAGAACGGCATTGAACCCCACTGCAGCAAAAACACTGAAGCGTTCCGCAATGCCGAAATACTGCGGCGGCAAGATGCCCGTGCCAATGGAACCGACCATCATCAGGACAAGCGCCACCGCTGCCCAAAGCCCTATTCCTCTCGTGGCTTTCTCCGTGCATCCCACAATGATCAGACAAACCAGCGAAGCAACAGACAAAAGTACCACCGCCGCCGTGACGACCATGTGCATGATTTCCTGGAATGAAGCGATCTCTTTTCCGCCCGCTGTCAGGGGAAACATTCCATAGCCCACTGCAGAAACCCAATTCATTGCCATAAAGAGGCAGATGCCGACCCGGAACAAACGGGTGCTGATTCGCTTTTGCGACACAAAAAGAGCAGTGCAGGTTGCGCACACGACGCTGCAAATGTTATAGGGAGATGCCAGTTGGTTCCACAGATGTCTTGACGGCGCGACTTCGGCGGATAAATCGCTGACAGCCTGAGTCATCCAGTTGTAGCCAGGGTACGCCAAGGGTGAAAACACCACTGCAGATGTATAGGATATCAAAGCCAAAATGCCCGTCAGACCGAGCCGGTGAATCATTCTTCCGTGCATTTTTTTCCTCCGAAAGAGCCCTGATCCTTTGTCTGTATCATTTCGATGCATTTCCAGTTTTCAGTTCCGATGGTATACCAGGAAGCCCCACAGTTCGGCGTCTCCCGGAATCCCGCTGCCCGGTAGCAGCGATAAGCAGGCAGGTTGTTTTCAAACACGCCCAATGTGATTCTTTTCACCTTCAGAAAGTCAAAAGCATAACGGACAGCCAAATTCATCATCTCACGACCATATCCCTGCCCGCGTTTACGCGGATCCACGATGACAAAACCGAAACGCAGGGTCGTTTTCTCATCATCTGTGAAGCGCATGATCAGATGACCCAAGGGTCCTGAATCGTCAAAGGCCGTGAATTCAAAAAAACTGTCCGATCCAACCATAGCATCATAATGCTGGTTCAAATCTTCCGCTGTGATGGGATAGGCGGGAAAGCGGTCTGCACTCCATCTCCTAAAAGCAGCTTCATCCTCGCTCCAGGAGACAATGGCAGCGGCATCACAGGCTTTGTATGGTCTCAGTCTCAGCATCATAGGTTCTCCTCTCCGTACGCCGTGCTGTTGTGCAGCCACGCGTCTAAATGTATATGGTGAATGTGCTTCCTCTCAGACAAGTTTCTTGCTCATGATGCACTTCCGGTGTGTCCATGCAGCTTGAGCCTCGTCTGCCGCAACAATCTGGAATGTAAGCGGTCACCTGCTTGCAGGTGATGGGCTCGTCCTTAACGGAATGACCGTCGATTCGGATATCCCTTCGGTGAAGTCCAAAACTCCCACTACTGCACAGATCGTCGTGGATTTGCCTGCACCATTATGACCGATGAAACCAAAGATATCCCCCGGCATCACCACGGAGACACATCGTCCACCGCTTTTTCCCCCTCCTATAGGATTTGGAATGGTGCCTGATCTCAAGGACTGCTCTTTCTTGCATGTCAATCAGTCAATCATCAACTTATTCGATTATGCATAACCTCTGTCCATGCGCTCTTCCCACATTATAAAGTGACCTTTTGTTCACTAATTATAGTAAACAAAAAGGTCACTTGTCAAGCACGATTAATACTTCATTTTTTTGGAAGGCAGGCGGGGCAAATGCGGGTCATTTTGCAAAATGCCGACAGAATATGTCCTCAAGCTCCTGAAAACCGGAACCTTCGCTCTGTGTTATAGGGTGTAAAGACGTTCTCTCCCGGTTCAGCTGTCGTTAAAAAAATCGCCCTGTATCTGCTGACTTTTGATACCAGCAGGCACAGGGGTTCGGTGCTGTTTTGAAGTTGACTTTGTTACGTTTGATTCACTTTCAGGCCGAAGGCAAAGCCTTATAGGACTTTGGGCTATCAGGTTTTCTGTTGCCAAATTGTTGCCACACTCATATGGCAGTAGCTGCGTAGGGCTTGATCGTAGTGATATCTCCATCCAGCTTTTCGATCAGTTCCCGAATCTCGATATCATTCTGCATATCCAGGAAGTAACAGTCAGATACACCGAAAAAGCGACCCAACCTGATGAAAGTATCGGCAGTGATCGTTCTCCTGTTATGGAGAATATCCTGAATTCTGGAAGTCGGCACATGAATACTGTGCGCAAGCTTATAGGCGGTGAGATTCAATGGAATCATGAATTCTTCCTTGAGAATTTCGTCCATCGCATGGGTTGGAATGCGATTATTCATGACGTTTCCTCCTTTCCAACAATTCGGTCAGTGATAATCGACAATCTCCACATCAAAGAAGTTGTTTCCTTCGATACGAAAGCAGATTCGGTACTGATCATAGATCCTTATGCTGGTTTGTCCTTTTCGGTTACCATCCAGCTTTTCCAGACGGTTGGCAGGCGGGACACGCAGATCCTCCAGGCATCCTGCTTTGTCAATCATGATCAGTTTCCTTAATGCGACCGATTGAATGGATTGCGGGAGCTTCCGGGAGAAAGCCTGATTGTAGACTTTTTCTGTCTCCCTGTCAGCAAAGCTTCTTCCACAGCCCCGCTGCGGTCAATATACATCAGTTCAAACTCCGATCTCATTTGCTCACTGTTCCCCAAAAACTCACAATTCTTCACTTTGGGGAACAGTGTCCGTCAGCCACTCGGCAGCATCAATGATCCGGATGCCCTCGTGCTGCCAGGCAGGCTGGTATATACGGGCGATCAGCAGTTTGGGATAGGCATCCCGGATTCTCAGCAGAGGGTCAATCTCCCGCTGGAAAGTATCAGGAGATGAGATGTCGTTGGCAACCTGGATGTACAGCTTTTTTCCCTGGCGAATCGCCACGAAGTCGATTTCCTTCTGATACAGGACGCCTACATACACCTCATAACCCCGCCGAAGCAGTTCCACGGCGACGATGTTCTCCAGCACCCGGCCGTAGTCCATGTTCTTTGTGCCGAGCCGGGCAAAGCGAAAACTGTGATCTGCCAGATAGTATTTGTCCTCGGACCGGAGGTATCGTTTCCCCCGGATGTCATAACGGCGGATGCGGTAAAACGCGAAGGCTTTGCAGAGCGCATCAATGTACTTTCCGATGGTTTTGTGATCGGCTCTATTTTTGCCTGAGGCCAGTGTGTCGGCGATAGTGCGGACAGATGTCACATTGCCGATGTTGTCCATCAGAAAGTCGATCAGTTCATGGAGCAGCGGCTCGTTCCGGAAATGATATTTGGTTATGATGTCCCGGACGATCAGCGCGTTCAGGACTTCTGTGTTGATGTACCGATATTTCTGTGCCTCGTTCCTGTACAGATAGGATCCAGCCATGCCGCCTTCGCGGATGTAACTGCTCAGACTTCCATACAAATTATCAGCCGGATAATAGGCAAGGTATTCGCTGAATGAGAAGGGAAAGATATGCACCTCATAGGTCCTTCCCACGAAGAGCGTGGCCAGGTCACTGCTCTGCAGAAAGGCATTTGAACCGGTCACCCAGATGTCATATTTCTCTTTCGCGTGCAGGCTGTTGATGGCCTTTTCGAAGGAAGGACACATCTGTACTTCATCGATCAGTACATAATTGTTCTTTCCCGGCTGATATCGCGCTTCGATATACTGCTCCAGTGAGTGGTACTCCAGCAGGCTCTCAAACTCCGTCAAATTGTAGTTGATATGAATGACGTTTGCGTCGGAATCCGCTTGTTTCAGCTGCTCCGAAAACGCTTCCATCAGTTTTGATTTGCCTGACCGCCGGACACCGGTGATGACTTTAATATCCGGCGTCTGCGCCAGCGAAGCTATCCCTTCAAGATATGCAGATCGAAAGATCAATTTCAAGGTGAAGCCCTCCTCTCCGGATGGCATCATTATACAGCGGCTATTCCCCAAAGTCAAAAAATCTTTGAGATTGGGGAATAACTATGGTTCACATTTCCTGTTCTGCTGCTATTTTGCTTGCCGCGCAACAGCCCCTTGGATATGATCGGTTTTACTATGTCGCATGATCTCCTGTACTGGGAACGGCTTGAAGACATTCCGCCAGCCCTTCCGGCTGACCGGCTGCTCTCATTGCGCATCGCAACCCAAAACACCACAATCGAGCGGATGATGTCATACGTCAAGCGTCTGCGGCTTCCAAAGCAGGCTGGCCGTTACCGCCAGCTGAATTCTCTTTCGCATTATTGCGTTTCCACGCGGTTCGTTCCTCCGGTCCAACAGCGCCCTCCCCTTTGCAGAGTTCTCAGTTCAGCCTTGTAACCTTCCTTTGGATGCCATAGCTTGCCGCTGAGGCAAGGGCACACAGCGCGATGTCGAACATCCAGATCGCCTGATAGTTACCACTCTGTGAGATGAATACTCCGCCCAGCCAGGAACTGATAAACCCGCCGATCTGATGGCCCACGAAGGTGATGCCGAACAGGAAGCCCAGGCTCTCCGGCCCGAACCGCCGGGACACGATCTCCGAGGTGGGCGTTACAGTAGCATCGCCGGTCAAGCCCAGTATGACGATGAACAGGAACACCGTAAACACCGTCTTGGGCAGCAAGAGCACGAACACGGAGACGATCACAGCGTCCTGATTTTTTCGAATCACCTTTCAAAAGATAATATATCCTTTTTTCTCTATCGTACTCGATGGTCGTACTTGATTTTGTTTCTGCGTGAAACCGATCTCAGAATTTGATCGTATATTATAAACCTGCTGGGCTTTCCTTTAGATATTCAATGATTCCATCCAGGATCTCCGGACTAGGGAAGCTTTCATACCCGTCATCCAAATGCGTGATGGCAAAAGCGAGATTTGTAGCCATCACTTCTTCCGGGTCCTCGACATAATCCGTGTTCCTGCCCACAATGTCCCAGAAGTCCTCAACCTCGTCTGCCCGGTAGATTTCCGACCCGTCCAGCGGAACAATTCCGGAATACATTTCGCTGAAGAAGTTGTCTCCGGGCTTTTCGAAAACACTGTCCGTCAGGAAAACAAGATAGCAGTCCTTCTTCTCTTCGCCAATGGTGAATGTGGCATAACTGTTATGGTGCTCCACATCCGGATTGGCGATGATCTGTTCCCGGATCTCTGCCGGTACCTCAATATCCTCGTCCAGTACATTAAAATGGATCAGGGAATACAGCGCCTGGCGGTATTCGGGGTATAACCTGGAAATGCAGTGGGAAATCTCGTGGATGACAATCTCCCGGAACATATCATTTGTATAGTACTCCGGCGAAAAGGTAAACCAGCCCAGGAAGATGGTCCCCTCGCTGGTATATCCGGCAGCGCCGACAGCTTCCTGACCGGTGGATTTGACAAAAGTCAGCTTTCCCGGATCCGGCAGTTGCAGGCCATGCTTTTCCAGATGGTCCTGCAACCAGGTCAGTGTATCGTTTACTCGTTGCTCGTCTTCCGGGGTAAATTCCATGACCTGCTCCGCGGAATACTCGATGTATTCATCCAGGGTACCGCCTTTTTTCTGGAGAAAGAAAGGCAGCATGGTTTCGCTGATCTGCTCATGGAACAGCGTCCGTGTGCGCATCAGCTGCTTTCCCTCCTCCACTGTGGCAAAGCGGGCAGTGAGCCTTGTAGTCCAAGGCGTTACCGAAGAGGCGTTCTCCGCGCAAGTGACGGAAAAGCTCATCAACAGGGCAAGTATTGTCAGAATCACCAGAATCCGTTTCATATTGAATACCTCGCTGTTCTTTTATTTTCCTGCAGGTTCAAACAAGCGAACTTGTCACGTTCGTACTGACAATGATACCTGTAAGGATGATCATTACCAGAATTAACACAAGTTCTTCAATAATGGCCTGTGAAATCGCATTCGTTACACTTGATGACGCAGCCGAGTTTACTGCCCGCATATTCTCAAGAACAATCGATGTTGCAAACAGTCGGCGTTCACTCGTTCCGAGAGAGAATGCGCCATAACCTTTCTGTCCCTTCAGCCAGTCATCCACTTCACCAATGGCCTCCACCGTTTCATTCATATCGCATTCTACATCCGCAAAGGCGGAGTAAATCACCATCGCCTTGTCCCGGGCAGTCGCGTGCTTTGCGTTTTTGCATGCCTCGTACAGGCTGAAGAACCCCTCAAGCTTCTGCTGCACCGGCTTGTCAGAAAGCGAAAGCACCATGGCAACTGATTGGGCTACATCCGAGCTGATTTTATAATCTTTCTTCATTGTCTGGAATAATCCTTCTGCTTCTTCAGCCGCCTGCTTCGGATTTTTACCTGCCATGATCATGAGCGCAATCAGCGACATGTCGCTTTCATCTGTCAGGAAAGGATGCTTCTCCTTCAGCTTTGCGTATGTTTCACGTGTTTTTTCCACCACCTCAGAGCGCTGCTCTGCCGGACAGTTCTCAACGATAGTCGTTGCGGCCATGGCAAGCATCTCGCCCGGCAGCTTACGGCCCGCCTTCAGTTTCTCGTAGACGTCCATCACACCGTCAATGAAGGCTTCTGGGTCATCCACAATCGCCATCTTTGCCACCACAACACGCTGTAATGTCCCACGAAAGTTCGAAAACACGCCTGCCCGGCTCTTCAGAATGCTGTTGCATTCCTTCATGTGCTCCGGATTGACCTCACGCCCCGCATTGACATGCATCATGGCGCAGAGTTTCAGAACTGCCTCATGCTCAATTTTCGCTACTCTCCGCATGGCTGTCTCATTCCGAATCTGAGCTTCGCATCTCTCCTGTAGTGATTGTTTCATTTCCTTTGTCCCCCTTTTTTTCTGTCTTGTTGTGTCCCGCAGGTCAATGATGGTGGTGATATTCAGTCTCTTCAGCCGCTGTTCATCCGTTTCGCAGTACACAACAGGCGCGTCGCTGCGCCAGATTCTGTTCCGCTGCGTCCAATCTTCCTGCTGAGATTGGAAACCCGCCCAAATCCCTGGTGTTGGTTGTTGAGGAGAGCAGGCGTTGATAGCTTTGCGTGGCTTCAATATTATCGCACATCGTTGCGGGCTCCTTCCTGATCTGGATTCAGGAAAATGCAGGCGGCTTGTCTCAGTCCAAACGTTCTCTCCACCAGCGCCAGCGTCTCCTCCACACGCCGGCTCTCATCCCGAAGGATGACCGGGAAGCCGGAATGCAGGAAGCGCGCATACCGCTCCCGGGAGTTGATTCGTGCAAGTCCCTGCCGATAGTTCTCTATGGCTGCCTTCGGGTCCGGCTCCTCCAGGATCAGGCGGTATAGGAACTGCTTCTCCCGGTCCGGGCGCTCAAAGAAGCGGCGCACGGAGATCTCCGGGTCAGCCAGCATGATCAGCACATGGCCGGGAGCGGCGATCTCCCGCAGGGTTTCCAGCGAGATGTTGGTGTCCACGAAGACCGGCCTGCCCTGGGCTGCCGCCTCCGGGAGGATTCGCAGTTCCAGCACTTCGCACTCCCGCGAGACCTGATCGATCCAGGCCTCGTATGCCTCTGGCGCCCGGCGGATGAATTCGTGCCAGTCCTCCAGATCCCGGCTCCAGGTCAGGGCAGG
>DGWH01000159.1 GCA_002395225.1 Christensenella sp. UBA4263 | reverse complement strand
CTCGGCGGACCGGCCGGGGTCAGCCGCAGCCTCCGGCTTGGCCGGAGCCACTTCATGAAAGTCCAGAACCAGACAGTATTCCCCTTTTTCCGTCTTTTCGTTGCTTTTCAGCATCGCCAGCACTTCCGGTGCCGTTCCGCGGATTGTCTTCTCATAGAATTTTGTCAGGTCACAGCTGGCGCTGATCCGGCATCCAGGCAAAATGTCACAGATGACCTCCACCAGTTCAGTAACCCGGTGAGGGGATTCATGCACCACGGCAATCGGGATTCCGGATTTCTGCATCTGTTTCAGCTGGTCCGCCAGTTCACTGCGTTTTCTGGGCAAAAAGCCATAGAACGCAAAGGTTCTGGTATCAAAGCCGGAAACCGAGAGTGCGGCCGCCATGGCCGTCGGTCCCGGAACCGCCACAACGGGAATGCCCGCCCGCAGCGCCTCATCCACCAGAAAGCTTCCGGGATCCGAGATCGCCGGTGTTCCGGCATCCGTTACCAGCGCGCAGTCAATGTCCTCCTCCAGCATCCGCTCCACAATAGGCTGCGCCTTTTCCTCTTCGTTGTGCCGGTGATTCGAGACGCAGGGGGTACGAATCTGGAAATGGCTGAGGAGTGCCCGGGTAACACGGGTATCCTCCGCCGCAATCAGCCCGACAGAGGAGAGAATCTCCTGTGCCCGCGGCGACAGATCGCCCAGATTTCCAATTGGGGTTGCTATCACATACAATGTCGGCACAGCAGGCTCCTTTCCGCTCATCACCGTGTTCCGTTTCAGAATGTCTCCGGCGGTCAATGCCTCTGCCGCCCTGCAAAAGATCCGTCCGGGATTTCCAGGTTCCACTGTGTATCAAGCCGCTCACAGCCGCGAAGCATGGCACTGTGTGATCTTGAATTCCGCTGAATTTCCTCGTCAGAGGGTTTCAGGTGCTCGAGCAGCCGCACCTGCGGCGTCCGGCCGCAGACGCAGACCGGAATACGCGGCGGGCACTCACAGGGGCTGGCCATGGTGCGCATGGTCTGCTTGACAATCCGGTCCTCCAGTGAATGAAAGGTCAGAACCACCAGCCGTCCCCCGGGCCTGAGCATCCGTGTCATTTCCATCAGGACCTGCCGCAGCGGTTCCAGTTCATCATTGACCGCAATCCGGAGGGCCTGGAACGTGCGCCGGGCACTGTGCCCCGGATCCTTGTTTCGCACTGCCCGCGGAATGGCCGCATCCACACAGGCCACCAGATCCTCGGTGGTTTGCAGTGGCTGCCGCTGCCGGTGTTCCACAATGATTTCCGCAATCCGGGCAGCCCACTTTTCCTCCCCGTATTCCCGGAGAATCCGCGCAATTTCCTTCTGCGGCCAGGTATTGACAATGCGCTCCGCACTCAGCTCCGCGCTCTGGTCCATCCGCATATCCAGTGGTGCGCAGACATGATAGGAAAAGCCCCGCTCCGCCGTATCCAGCTGATACGAACTGACCCCCAGGTCCAGCAAAAAACCGTCCACCTTTTCCACCTGCTCCGCTTTGAGCAGGTCCGGCGCATCATGAAAATTCCCGTGCAGGGCCGTAAAATTCGTCCATTGTTTAAGCCGCTCACCGGCCGCGCGCAGTGCCTCCCGGTCCCGGTCAATTCCGTACAGATGTCCGGTTCCCCCGAGACGCTTCAGAATTTCCTCACTGTGTCCGCCGCCCCCGAGGGTCCCGTCCACATAGATTCCATCCGGCTTTACATCAAGCAGATCCACCGTTTCTTTCAGCATGACGCTGACATGTTCAAAAGGCACGGGTTTCTCCCCTTTCTGAGCCTCCATGCGGATCCCTGGCCTGAGCAGCGGTATATGCCCGACGTTTGCAGACTGTCGCCGCGCGGCCGATTCCGCTGTGCATTCTCAAGGCCTCCGCAAACAAAAATATGTGGGTATTATAACCGATTTCAGGCCATGGTCACAATGCTTTTTTCGAATTCATGCAGTTTTGCCATTTTCCATGGGGCGGATTGTTCCGGCGCTCCCGGTTAATGCCTGCCGGTTCTTTCTCCCGCGGGAACCGGACCGGCAAACGGCACGCAAAAAGCCGGTCTGTCCGCACGTTTCGGTGCGGACAGACCAGTCCTGATTCAGTTACATCGACTGCTTCAGGTCCTCAAGACGGCTCTCCAGTTTGGCGAGCTTGTCACGATTGACCTGCAGCTTTTCCTTTTCCTGCTCCACCAGTTTTGCCGGTGCCTTGGCAGTAAAGCCCGGGTTATTGAGTTTGCTTTCGCTCCGGGCAATCTCCCCTGCCACCGCGTTCCGCTCTTTCTCCAGACGGGCGATCTCTTTCTCAAAGTCCACCAGATCTCCCAGCGGGATGAACACCTCGGCCGCCTCTGACACGCAGGAAACGGTCTTTCCGGGCACGGTCTCCTCCATGCCGAGAATCTGCACGCCGCTTGCCCAGGCCAGACGGGTGAACAGTTCCCCGGCCGTCTCAAGCGCCGCCTCCCAGCCCTGTTTCGGACGGATCAGCAGATGCGCCCGTTTGCCCACGGCCACGTTCATCTCCGCCCGCAGGTTCCGGACCGACTTGATGACCTCCATGATTCCCTCCATGGCCTTGGCCGCTTCGGGGAACAGGGTCTTTTCATCCGCCTCAGGCCAGGCCGAGAGCATGATCGTCCCCTCGGTTCCCGGAATGTACCGGTACACGGCATCGGTAATAAACGGCATGAAGGGATGCAGCATTTTGAGAATGGCAATGAGCGTATGACGAAGCACCGCCAGCGCCGTCGGACGTTTCTCCGGATCGTTCAGTTCCACCTTGGAGAGCTCAATGTACCAGTCGCAGAATTCCGACCAGATAAAGTCATACAGCTTCTGCGCCGCAAGACCCAGATCATAGCTCTCAAAGTGCGCCGTGATCTCCTTCTCCGTCTCCCCGAGCCGGGTCAGGATCCACTGATCTGCCAGGGTAAAGGTCTTTCCTTCCAGCGTCTCCACTTCGCCGTTGATGTTGCTGAGCACGAACCGGCTGGCATTCCAGATCTTGTTGGCAAAGTTCCGTGCACTCTCCACCTTGTCATCCGAGAAGCGCATGTCATTTCCCGGGCTGACACCGTTCACCAGGGAGAAGCGCAGCGCGTCCGCGCCGTACTTGTCAATGATTTCCAGCGGATCCACGCCATTGCCAAGGGACTTGCTCATTTTCCGTCCCTGTGCATCCCGCACCAGTCCGTGAATCAGGACGGTATGGAAGGGCGTTTTGCCCATCTGCTCACAGCCGGAGAAGATCATGCGGGCCACCCAGAAGAAGATGATGTCATAGCCGGTCACCAGCACGCTGGTGGGATAGAAATACGCCAGATCTTCCGTCTGTTTGGGCCAGCCCAGCGTGGAGAACGGCCAGAGGGCAGAGGAGAACCAGGTATCAAGCACATCCTCGTCCTGGGTCAGGTGCACACTGCCGCACTTGGGGCAGACTTTGGGCGTTTCCCTTGCCACGATCGTCTCGCCGCAGTCATCACAGTACCAGGCCGGGATCCGGTGTCCCCACCACAGCTGACGGGAAATGCACCAGTCACGGATGTTTTCCATCCAGGTCAGGTAGTTCCTGGAGAAGCGCTCCGGCACAAACTTGGTTTCCCCGTTCTTGACGCAGTCAATGGCCGGCTTGGCCAGGGGCGCCATGCGCACAAACCACTGCTTGGACACCATGGGCTCAATGGTCGTATGGCAGCGGTAGCAGGTTCCCACCTCATGGCGCAGTTCCTCGGTTTCCTTCAGATAGCCGCCCGCCTCAAGGTCATGCAGGATGGCTTTCCGCGCCTCCAGCGTGGTCATTCCGGCATACTTGCCGCAGTCATAGACCGTGGGCTCATTGACCGCTGCCCGACCGCTTTCAAACAGTTCGCGTGCCTCGGCAGCCTCTTTGGCGCCGGTCATATGCCCGTCATAGGTAAAGACACGCACGAT
>DGWH01000072.1 GCA_002395225.1 Christensenella sp. UBA4263 | reverse complement strand
AGACAGTCCTGCTCGGCAAACTGTCACTGCGCGACAGGCCCAAATTGACCGCTGCCGGGTCTTTCGGCACCGCCGCTGCGCAGACAGTCCTGCTCGGCAAACTGTCGCTGCGCGACAGGACCAATAAAAACAAGGCCCGCCGGTGCCCGGATCCGGCAGCCCTCCGTGTTCCGGCGCAGGCTGCGAACCCGGATGCCTCCGGGGCCGTCTCTGCAAAGGCCACTGCATCCGGCCCTTACCCGATGATCTCATCGTTCCATATGCAGTTGGGATTCACCATGCACATCTCTTTCGCCGTTTCCGCGCCAAACATCCGGTCCAGTGTCCGGTAGGCCTCCCGCATCCGGCAGGACCTGCCGGTGAGATTGTGCGAATCCGTCGCACATATATCCACCAGTCCCTCCGTGAGAAAATGCCGCGGCGTCCGGTCTGAGAGCAGCCCCAGATCCGGCACATGGATGATGGTGTCCGCATTCATCTGCACCGCCATGTGCAGGCCGGTGCGCAGTTCCCGCAGACGCCGCCATGGCCGCAGGGCACGGTATCGCTCCGCATGGGCCAGTATGGGCGTATAGCCGGCGACACAGAGGCTCTCAAGGGCACTCCGGATCCGGCGGAATTTGTCATCCGGATAGAATTCCACCAGCACGTACCGCGACGCATTCAGTGTCAGCAGCTGCCCCTCACTTAGCAGCCGCGGCACCAATTCCATCCACATGATTTCGCAGCCCTCGGCCAGCTGGATGTTGATCCGCTGACTTTGCAGATACTTCTGTTCTTTTCGCAGCCGCATCCGGTAACGGTCCGCGTCAAAAAAGGAACGGGCCGGATTGGCGTGACTGGTGCAGATGATCCGGCGCACGCCCTGCTGATCTGCCTTTTGCAGCATCTGTACGGCCGTTTCAAAATCCGGCGCCCCGTCATCCACACCATAGATGATATGATGGTGAATATCCGTAAACATTCCCTTTCTCTTTCTTTTCCGGATATCCTCCGGTTACTTATCCTTGTCCGTCTTGTAGTAATTGGAATAGTAATGGGACTGATAGCTCCGGTTGTAATAATGCTTTGAACTGAGGGAATCCACATCCACCTTGTTCAGAATGCATCCCAGCACCGGACAGCCGCTGCTTTCGATCTGGCGCTGCGCCGTATTGATTTCCCGCCGGTGGGTCCGGTTGTACTCAATGACAAACAGACACCCGTCACACCGGGCGGCAATCACGGCCGCATCCACCACCACGCCCACCGGCGGCGCATCGATCAGGACCATGTCAAACTCTTTGGCCAGCGCATCCAGCAGCTGGCCAAAGTCCGGCGTATCCAAAAGGCGGATGGGGTTGACCAGTTCGCGCCCGATGGGAATGAAGTAAAAGCGCGGGATGTTGGTCTGATAGACCACGTCACCGATGTCGTTATAGCCCGCCAGATAGTGGGCCAGTCCCGTCCACCCTTCCTCCGTTTTGATCCGATAGGTGGAAATGTTCATGGAACGGCGCAGATCCGCGTCCACCATACAGACCCGCTTTCCGCGCTGGGCCAGATTGCGCGCAATATGCATCACCGTGTGGCTCTTTCCCTCCGAGGCCGAGCAGCTGGTCACGATGATCTTTTTCCGGTCCCGTCCGGCAAAAAGAAGATTGGCGACGATGGTGTTGAGCGATTCCTCCCCCGTATAATCCAGCGTGGGCAGATTCCCGATGACGCACTGCTTCACTTCCGTCTCTCCTTTTCAACCTTCCGGCTCGATTTCGAGCTCTTCTTCTCTTTCGGCATCATGCCCAGCAGCGGCATGTTCAGGTATTTCTCCACATCCTCGCTGCCCCGCACGCGGTCATCCAGCAGGAAATGCACCACAAAAATGCCCGCGCTCAGCACGAAACCGATGGCAAAGCCGATCAGGATATTCTTTGAGAGGCTGGGCGAGGACGGCCTGGACGGCCACAGCGCTTCCATAAAGATGCTGGGCTGCTGGGTATCCATGGTGGCCGCGATGAATTCCCTTGCCACCTGCGCATACGTGTCCGCCAGATTCTTTGCCTCATCCGGGGACCCCGAGGTGGCCGTAATATACAGGACACGGGTATTGTTGGGATTTCTCAGCTTGATCATCGCCCCCAGCTGATCATAGGTATAATTGAGATTCAGCCGCTGCAGCACGTTTTCCTGTACATGCCAGTTTTTGAAAACTTCCTGGTAATCCATGGTCAGACTCGATCCGATCTGCAGGTCCGAAAGATTAATCGCCGAATCCTGCCGGCTCATGACATACAGACCGGAGGTGGCCGAGTACTTCGGCTTGATCATGTAAACCGTAAATACGCCCGATCCGACAGCGAACAGGATGGAAACCAGTATGATCCAGAACGCATGCTCAAGCAGATTGAAAAACAGTTCCACCAGATCAATTTCTATTTCACCGTCGTCATTGTTCGGCTGTACGGCCAACTGTCGGCTGACCGGATTCACGGCCGCTTTTTCCTGTTCCTGCGCCATCCTGTTCCCTTCCCGTTCGTTTATTGTCGCCTCAGATTCATCCAGAATAGTTTTTCCCAGTATCTCTCAGCACACCGAGAAATACTGGGAAAAACCTCTGATGTTGGGGTGTGTCAGATTTGTCTCTGGCTTTACTTTGCCTCGCCGATCACATCAATGCGGATCTGCTTTCCGTCGATTTCACTGGCAACCTCGTCCGGAATCTCGCAGATGAGCTTTCCGTTCTCCCAGCGGGTCTTGAGCTGAACACGCACGAGCTTTCCGTTGAGTCTGTAGACAACAAAGACGGCAACCTCATCATCTTCTGTCAGTGACTGCTGAGAAATGGTCAGGGAACCCGTATTTGTCCCGACGGTTGTCACGGACTCAAAAATAACCGGCTCCTTGAACGTGTCGATGCCGTAATCCGCCATAATCGCAGCAGGATTGTTCGCATACTTGCTGACATCATCATTCAGCGTGGCATCCGGATCCGCAGCAACAGTCGTTGTTGTCGTTGTTGTTGTTGTCCTTGTCCTTGTGTTACTGGAATCATCATTCCCGCCGTCGTCAACGCCGGTCTGATCGTCAACCGTTTTGGACTGCGGCGCCGGTGTCGGAGAGGGTTCGGGACTCGTCTCAGCCAGGGCCGAAACCGCAAATACAAGGACAAGGGCAACCGCCAGAAGTACAACCAATCTTTTCATGTTTATCCACCTCTTATTTTTCTATATAAAAAGGACCTGCGATTACTCGCAAATACTTTTTATCACCCAGTTATCAATGCTCGCCTGATCCGCATGAAATTCCTTAAAGCCATCCTGTCCCACCCGGTATTCCCCTTCCAGGGTGTCCATGGGCGAAATGGTGTAGTTATAGATCCGGTTCAGCACATTGATCAGCTTTCCCGTTTTCACGCTGGAAACGCTGATTTCCTCCAGCTGACTCAGCAGTTTATTGCCATACGAGGCGTTTTCCGCCAGCTGTTCCCGTATCATCCGGATTGCCTCATCCAGGTACATCCGATGGCGCCGCATCCGGCTGCTGTTCGTTCCGTCTCCAATCATGATCCGGCTGTGCAGGAACAGTTCCGCCTGCTGGTCCGTCAGTTTCAGCGTCGCCCCCGGGACCATCTGCGGATCAAACTGCGAAAAATCATCCTCCAGGGTCACCGTCACGCCGCCCAGCATCCGGTTCACCGCCGGGATATCCACCAGATCAATCGAAAGATACCCGTCAATCGGGATATTATCCAGCAGTCTTGACACCGCTTCCACCGTATGCTGATTGTTCTCCTCCGGCGTGGCACCGTACGCATGTGCCAGACAGATCTGCATCTCACGCAGACCGGCATAATTCCCAAGAACGCCCAGAACCGTCACCGGGGCTATCGTATCCCGGTCCAGCTGCAGCATCCGGATGACTTTCTCCTGATGGTCCGCCACCAGCAGAATCAGCGTATCTGCCTGCCCGCCGCTCCGGTATCCGGTCTGCTCCCTGGTCATCCGGTCCGTTCCGATCAGCAGAAACGTCTCCAGATCCCATTTCAGCTTATAGCTTTTGCCGCCGATCACATTTTCCCTTTGCTGACCAAACCCTTCGCTCATTGAGCCCCGGTCCTGTACCTGCTGGCTGGCATCATATTTCCGGACAATAACATAAAACAAAAGAAAAAGCAAAACGCCGACAAGAATACAGATGACACCGACCGCTGCTTTCCTTCGCCTTTCCATTTTTCTCCCCCTGAGACTGTACACGGCATGTGCCCGGCGTTTTTGGCAAGTGCCACATCCTTTCCCGGGTTGATCCGCCTCTGTGTCCGCTCCGGCTCAGACGCGTTCCTGTCCCGTTCAGCCCGTCCCGGTCAGGACGCTGACCGGCGAGTGACCGCTGCAAAACCCCCGGGTCTGCCAAAAGCGGCCCTTTGTCCGGCTGGCACTCTGGAAATGCAGCCGTGCCTGTGCCAGGCATCTCTCCGTCCCTCTCACGCAGTGACCGACTGTCCCGCATGCCGCCGGACAGCCATGCCTGTACCCGGCTGCTTTTCCTTCATTGGGTCTGCTGACAGCAACGGTTTGTCAAATTCCCGCCTCAGGCAAATGACCAGCGGCGGAAATGGAAAATCGTTTTTCCGTTTTCCTTCCACTTCCGGAAACCTCCATGTTCCCGTCCTGTTTCACCAAATCATGCCGCCTCTTCTGATGTACGTGAGAGACGGGCCAGAGAACGGCGGAGCAAATTCGGAAAAACAGATATATCTTTCCATTCTTTGGGGTTTAACCGATTTCATTTTACTCCCCCCCCATTTCATTCTGTCAATATATTATTTCATGCTATACAAACTTTTCTTCGCATTCTCACTACTTTTGTGTTTTTTGAATATATTTTTCATGCTGCCTTGAAACAGCCGGTTTCACAAACGAACACCGATACGCCGGGCATATATCCGGCAGCATGTGTGAGCACCTTCACAGACCATTCAGCCGGAGAATCAAAAAAGCTCCTCTTTTGCAGGCCTCAATGTTGGTCGTATGCCGGTGTTGCTTTTGTCTGAGGCCTGGATTTAACAAACTGTCGCTGCGCGACAAGGCCTCTCCTTCCCCCGTTTTCTGCCTGTATCCGGCCAGGGTCCGTCCTGGTCCGGAGAGGATCCGGTGACAGAGAATGATTCAGCCTGCGGGCTTTGTGCTTTTCCCTCAGACGGCTCATCCCACACACGGAATACGCTTAACGAACCTCTGTCTGTCCGGACTCAGGTCGCTGGTAAATGGTCCTGTCGTTTCAGACCTTCCCGGTCTGTTTCTTCCATCTATCCCGCAGCCATTTCACTGCTCCATTCGAAACCCCCGGCTCATCCGCACTTCAGTCGAGGTACGCAAACATCGAATCAAACAGATTGTTCATCACTGAATCCCGACCTTTGCATTCGCCAATACCATCCCTGCAATTATGCAGAACACCAGCGCCATTACGGAGTTATTTTGTCACGCCCAGACCTCAGATGTCTGGGAAATACACTCGGATTTAGGTGTGTTACTGATAAGGTGGTATAGTTTTATGTCGTATCCATGATTAAACAAATCGGGAACAATGAGGATCGGTTGCCTCAGTTTTTGGCGGTATCAAGGTCATCTTTCATTGATACTGTCGGATCCATGAGTCTCGAAATAATCAATGGCATAAAGCCGCCCCAGCTCAATAGAGAACAAGTGAACAGCGCCGCTCCGCAAGCATTCCAAAAACTATAGGTAAAACATCCTCCCGGTTACCTGAGGAATTCTCAGACAGCTTCCGATCTCGTGCGCCAGTGTTGGAAGCAGAGGGAATGAGTGTTGAATTCTCCCGGATTCAGTGTGTAAAATATTCGGGCTGCATGCTGTTTTTGAGACAATAAAAGCTCCCCGAAGGGAGCTCGAAAAAATGCTTGTTTAGCATTTTGGCAAACCATATTTGCGATTCATGACTTCAGAGAAGATGACCCACCGTTTACCATTATGAGGTGGATGTTTTATACGCGGAAAAGTTAGAAATTTCTAACTTTCTGTAGATTTAACTTTTTTCATTCTTTAAAAACATTGCTGATGCATTGATCGTCGGTAATATTACGGTTTCAATTCCAGCCTGCGCAGACACAGATGAAATAATTCCTCGAACGTATGGATAAAGGATTGCAATTGCATTCGCATCCCAGTCATGATTCCATTCGCTACCGTTAGTGGCAGCGAACTTCCCACCAATTTCAACCATAATAGAGAGTGGTGCGTCTTCTGCTTTTACTCCTTCGCTGCCAAAGTAGGCAGTAACAAGAAGATTTATTTGCGTTGCATTATCAGATAAGTCAACTGTTCCATAAGCTAAATCGTATGCGTACTTACCGTCTGAAACAGCGTTTTGTTTGTAGTATGGCTCACATTTATAGTCCAGCCTAAAAAGTCGATAGCCATCAAAACTTATGACGCCCTTTTGGGCTACCTGTTGTTCCATATATTATCACGTCCTTCATTGTCAAAAAAAAATCACGCTGCACCCAGTAACAACGAAAAATTACAGTTTTCCCAGTTTTCAGGGACTACTTCTATTGGTTCATCTACATGTGACCAGAACGTATTCGATATCAATGAATCATTTTTTATAAAAACTCCGCATGCTTCAGAAACAACCGAATTTAAAGTTGTGTTGTGTTCTATCGCATAATAATCCAAAGATTTATGAACCGAAGGATCGATTCTGATGTTAAATGTGCCTGAATATGATTTACTTGGTTCTTTTCCAATCTCTCTGCAAAAATCCAGATAATCATCTACTGCAGAACGAAACTCTTTTTCAATTTCATGTGCATTATCTGCTTCAAACGTCACAAGATCTGCTATTCCATCAATCTTCCCATGCAAACATTTGTCTTCTGCAGAAAACTCAATTTTTGCCATGTATCCTTTATATTTTAGCACCTGTTTACTCAATATCTCCACGCCCCTTTAAGTATGTTATAACATCTCGAATCGTGGCTTTATTTACAATATTTTCTGGATGCGGCTTATGTAGAGAAATGATTGCATTATCACTTTCTCTGACAAATTTCCTTCTTGACCCTCCTGTTGTTCCTCCATTACGTTCTTTGTATCCAAAGCGTCCAAGAACTGTTTTTAACTCTTCGTAAGTGTAATCACTTGGAATGCGCAGTAGCCGCTCCAAGTCCTTGTCTCTTTGTGGCAATAATGAACCACCTCCATCTGGTTCTTTTTGCTCATCAATTTGCAACTGTTACGTAGTTGCAATTGATATCATATACCACAAATGCCAGCCTTGTCAAGATTTATCTTTCGTATGGTGAATTGCAAAAGTAACCGCTGAACCCTGACTGAATCATTCCGTAAATGTTGAAAAGTAATGGAACTTTCAGAGGATGACCTGAAAAAACTCGGGGAAGTGCTTTTGGAAAACCCACAATTAGGCGATCGGAAGAACCGATGGCCACGCAAAATGCGCATTCAGATCGAGAATCACGAAAAATCAGTCAGCGGTCGTGAGATCTACTTTGATGGATGGGTCAACACTGATTTCCTTCAGAAACACTTCTTCAGTTTTCGGTTGCATATGGTCAAAAACGGCCATTTTTCCGGTTTGACTTGGGGCGTCACTTGGTATCCATTAAGCATGTCAGTCCTATTACGTCCATGCCTGTTCCTCACTATTCCAGATTTTCTGAATTTCTCTCCTGTCTTTATGGATTCTACAACCGGAAGCAAAAACAGTTTTATGGTTTCTATGGTTTCTCCCATTGTAACAGGGAGCATCGCCTTTTTCATTTTTTACGAAGGACCTCCAGTGGGATTGCCTGATCATATCGTCGGCGAACCCATCCTCGAAAGCAGCAATTTCATCCATTGATGTATGCCGGCTTTCGAAGGTTTCCTTCAGTGCCTCAGCCATTTCTGCTCCATCGAAGTCTTGCCTGTGCGCCAGCAAATAAAAGCGCCCCAAAGGGCGCTCAGGCTTCCGGAAATTCCGCAAGCTGCTCCTTCCATGCATTGGCAGCACGCAATACGGGCAGTCACAGGACAGAAAGATTCCTGTATCAGCTGCATTCAGGAGTGGCCCTGTCGCACAGCGACAGTTAGTCAAATTGGGGCCAGGACAAAACTGCTCCAGCTAAAGACCAACATTGAGACCCAAAAAAGAGAGACTCCTGCACCATCTCCACAAGTGTCGTTTTCCCCGTCGCACCTGTCTCTGACATACGGAGATGTTCCGGGAAAACGTCATTTCATATCGAATATGGGTCGACTGGTTCCGCAGTGTGTGTTCCTTTCACTAAACATACCTCCCCGCCACCGGAATCAGTTCATCCATGTTTCGGACAATTTCACCGGTATTGACCACCTCAAGTTCGAAAGGTTCATTTCCAAAATTCATGATGTGTCTGAGATTCACCGTGACATCCTTTTTCTGTCCGATTCTCAACAGCCAGGATGCACAATCATCCCCGCAGTTCGAAGCATTAAAGACTCTGTCTGATACCTTGTCGATCAGAATCAGGACTTTTACACCTCCGGAAAGTGATACCGGTGCAATAATTCCCATGACCGGACTTTCAATTGCCCCATTACCCAGAACCCGGGATTTGTCCACATCCAGTATCATCTTCTGAACCTCGGGATCTTCCAGCCAGTCCGGCTGATAGTTGTATTTGAAAAAAAACAGAGGTGTTGTAAATAACATCTTCCATGTCACCAAAAATAACCTTAAGCATATGCCATCCGCCTGTTGGTTGGCTCTCTGGATGTACGGTGCTTCAATGAACGTCTTCCATGTGTCATTGAAGCACCGTCACTTCGTCTGCTTTATTCTTTCAATTCGCTTTCCCTGCCAGTGATCTCATG
>DGWH01000023.1 GCA_002395225.1 Christensenella sp. UBA4263 | reverse complement strand
TGTAGAAGCGGTCCCGAGGTACTTCAACGGGGCCAGTGAGATGGCAGGAAGGACGGGAAAGAAAGCCATCCGCATGCTTGGCAGCGGGGCAAGAAAACGTCATAGCCATGCAGTGTAGAAGCGGTCCTGTGGATACTTCTCCGAGGCCGGAGAGATGGCCGGATGGACGGGAAAGGAAGCCGTCCGCAGGCATGGCAGTGGGTCAAGAAAACGTCACAGTCATGCAATGTAGAAGCCGTTCCGTTGGTACTTCTCCGAGGCCGGAGAGATGGCCGGATGGACGGGAAAGGAAGCCGTCCGCAGACGTGGCAGCGGGTCGAGAAAACGTCACAGCCATGCAATGTAGAAGCCATTCTGGTGGTACTTCTTCGAGGCCGGAGAGATGGCCGGATGGACGGGAAAGGAAGCCGTCCGCAGACGTGGCAGCGGGTCGAGAAAACGTCACAGCCATGCAATGTAGAAGCCATTCTGGTGGTACTTCTCCGAGACTGGAAAGATGGCAGGAAGGATGAAAAGGAAGCCATCCGCATGCTTGGCAGCAGGCCGAGAAAACGCTATAGTCTTACAGTTTAGAAGTGCCCCTGGAGGCATTTCTCACGGGTTGGAGAAATAGCTGGAAAGACGAGAAAGAAAGGCATCCACGTGCCCTGCAGTGGGCCAAGAAAACACCGTAGTCTTGCGGTGCAGAGGCAGTCTGGGAGGAACTACACCGTGGCTGAAGCGAAGTTTAGACTGCCCCACTTCACGTCAATCCACACGCACATCTGAAGACCAACATGAATTCGATTTCCACTAATTAATTCGTGAACTTTTGAGTCGGTTTTCAAAATCAACTTGTACTTTTTCCATGAGATTCATGCGAGTCACTTCTCACGGATTGGAAAGATAGCTGGAAAGACGGGAAAGAAAGGCATCTACCTTCCCTGCAGCGGGCCAAGAAAACTCCATAGTCTTGCGGTGCAGAAGCAGTCTGGGAGAAACTACATCGTGGCTGAAGCGAAGTTTAGATCTGCCCCACTTCACGGCAATTCACACGCACGTCTGAAGACCAACATGAATTCGATTTCCACTAATTAATTCGTGAACTTTTGAGTCGGTTTTCAAAATCAACTTGTACTTTTTCCATGAGATTCATGCACATAAAACGACCGAGATATCTACAGGTTTGTCTCGGGCATCTACCTCTAAAATCCCCGATATTCAGATACCAAAGAGTTTTTTAGTACAGCTTGACTTGAAGGCTATAATCTACCTTTAGCGGCATATGCTGTAAAGGAGAACTGGTCTATGCTGTATATATTAAGTCTGGTAGTTCAGCAAATAGGAACCAATTTTCAAGAAGCAATCAAGCAGTTCTTATCAGGCTCTATTTCTCTGGTACAACTGATGGAACGGATAAAATGTGCGGCACTAAATGGAGCGCGTGAATCAATTCGCATTGCGTTGGAATTGAAGGACACAGAGTTGAAAATGAACCGTTCCAACTCTCTCGCAATTGTGAACATAAATCGGGAGCGAACAATTATCACAAGCATCGGTTCTATTACTTACAGCCGTACCTTGTATAAGGACCGCAGCACCGGAAAATGCATTTATCTTCTGGATGATTATATTGGCATGCCTAGCCACCGGCAGCTTACGGATGATGCAGTTGCCAGAGTTCTTCAGGAAGTGGCTTACAGCAGCTATTACAAAGCCGGAAAGCAGGCTTCACTGGATGTTTCATTAGGCGGTACACCCGTCAGTAAGCAAACTGTGCATAACATCATTCATTCGCTTCATTTTCCACCGTATAAGCCACCTGAAAAAAAGCGAACCGTTAGTTACCTCTTTATTGAAGCCGATGAGGATCATGCCCATTTACAGCTTATTCACACCAAAGGAGATATTAAAAGAGATCCAAAAACAAAGCGTAAAAACAACGGCAAAATGGTAAAGCTGGTCTATGTCCATGAAGGATATGAGGAGGATCCGACGCATAACCACAAATGCAGGATTAAGAATGTTCATTATTTTGCCGGATTGTATGAAGGTGATGAACAAAATGATGCCCTTTGGGCTGAAGTCTGGGCATACATTGAAGCGACATATGATATTGACCATATTGAAAGCTTTAATCTTGGAAGTGACGGCGGTACATGGATTCAGGCGGGATGCGAGATTATTGGCATGACGTTCTACCTGGACGGGTTCCATTTCGTACAGAAAATAGCCACAATCATCAATATTCTGACTGACGAGGAAGCGAAGAAACAGCTCAAGAAAGAGTTACGCCAGGCTGTTATTGATAACAAGATTGAGGAGTTTACCCAGAAAGCAGAAGCAGTCGCAAAACAGGCTTCTACTGACTCGCGAAAAAACAGTGCATTAGACGCAAAAGACTTTATTGTAAACAACTGGGATGCTGCACGACGCAGGCTCAATCATCCGAAAGAAATTGTCGGCTGTAGTACGGAGGCTCACGTATATCACATACTCTCGTATCGTCTCAGTACGCTGCCGAAGGGGTGGAGTGCAAAAGGTCTGGATAATATGGCTCGCCTTCGTGCGTTTGACTTTAATGGAGGAAACATGTACGACCTGGCCGTTTACCAGCGTACATATGAAGAGGAAAGTCAGACAGAAGGTAAAGAAGGAAGTACTGACATAGGTCCTTATTCCGTAAGAGACTTATTCCGTTCAGAAAAGAGCAGGCATAAGTATGGAAAGTACTATGACCATATACGGAGTACTGTTAGCCCCGAAATACAGAGCACAGCTTGGTATCAGGGACTGATAGGCGCTTCCATTTTCAGATAATGGAGGCTGCGATATGTGGAAGTACTATACCAATCTCCCAGTCCTTTGCCTTCAACTGGATCAATTCAGAAGGGACTGTGTACGCGATCCTGAAGCGGTAGAACTGATTGACAGACTAATGGAAAAAGTCATTGCCGCCTATGGCGAGAATATAACTGTATCTGAGCTCAAGAACTTATCCTTTAATCAAAGAAATGCAGGCCGAAAATCTGGTTTTACCGAAGAGCAAAAGAGTGATATTATCCGACGTCATGAAAACGGAGAAAAGCTGTTAAGCATCGCTCAGAGTTATAACTGTTCAAAGTCCACAATACACAAGATTACGGGGAATCACCATTTGTAGTTAAAATCAATGGTTAGATTTTGAAAATCGACTCAAAAGTTCACGAATTAATTAGTGGAAATCAGATTTTGTTTGGTCTTCAGAAGTGCATGAATCTCACGGGAAAAAAGGCAAGTTGGATTTTGAAAATCGACTCAAAAGTTCACGAATTAATTAGTGGAAATCAGCTTTGGTTTGGTCTTCAGAAGTACATGATTTTCACGGGGAAAACGAGCAAGTTGAATTTTGAAAATCGACTCAAGAGTTTACAAATTAATTAGTGGAAATCGGGATTTTTCAAGTTAAATAACAGTGTTATATGACCCCTGATTTCGGGGTACAGCGTAAAATTACTGCAGGCATTGATACGATTCATAATATTTATATTTCATTCGCATATGCCGCGAAACCTGCAGTGATTTTACGCGGCCCTCCGGCACCGACTCCTTGTCAAGATACCGGTTAACGCCATGATCGCTCCTGGCAGACAGTGCCGGGTACAGCAGCACCATTCCGGCAATGTCCTCCGGATGACGGCTGGCCGCAATAATAGTCACCAGTCCGCCCTGGCTCTCGCCCATCAGGAAGATCTTATCCCGGTTCACAAACTCCCAGCTCTTCGCCTGTTCAAGCACCGCTTCCAGGTCATCCGCCTCCGTCAGCACGGACATTTCCGCATTGGTTCCATCGCTCCTGTTTGGCACGCCGGATGCACTGCCGCCGCAGAAATCGAATGCATAGACGGCAATCCCTTTTTCGGCCAGGCGCTGTGCATAGCGGGCACCGGATTCATGGTTATTCCCCAGCCCGTGGGAAAAGATGACCAGAGGACAGCTGCCCTCCGTCTGGGGAATATGGGCCACTCCGTAGATCCGCTGATTCCCCTTCTGTACCCAGATCTCCTCGGTTCGGAAAGTTCCATTATCCGTTCCCTCCGCAAGCCCTGCGTCGATCATCCCGACAATGAACAAGGCTATCAGGAACACAAAAGCCATCTTTCTCATTTCAGATACGCCTTGAAGAAGCCCTCAAGTTTGTCAAACGGGATGATTTCCACCTGATCATACAGATCCGTATGGACCGCGCCGGGGATGATCATCAGCTCCTTGTTTTCCGTGTACCGGCTGTCCCGGACCATCTCCGCATAGGCATCGCAGCCGAAATAGCAGGAATGCGCTTTCTCACCATGGACAATCAGCACGGCACTGCGGATCTCGTTCGTATAACAGAGCTGCGGCATGTTCATGAACGACATGCACCCGATCTTGTTCCAGCCGCCGTTTGAATTGAGGCTGCGGGGATGATAGCCCCGGGGCGTCTTGTAATAGGCATGGTAATCCTTTACAAAGAACGGCGCATCCTCCGGCAGGGGATCCACAACCCCGCCGCCCAGTTCATAACTGCCATTGCGGTAATCCGTGATGCGCTGGGCATTCAGCGCCTGCCGGGCTGCATACCGGGCATCCTCATCCATAGCATCAAAGTACCCGCGGGCATTGACCCGGCTCATATCGTACATGGTCATGGCCACTGTCGCCTTCACTCGGGTATCAAGGGCTGCCGTGTTCAGGGCAAGCCCGCCCCAGCCGCAGATCCCGATGATTCCTATGCGCTCCGGGTCGACATTCTCCTGGACCGACAGAAAATCAACGGCGGCCTGAAAATCTTCCGTATTGATGTCCGGCGAAGCCATATACCGGGGCTGGCCGCCGCTCTCGCCAGTAAAAGAGGGATCAAAGGCAATGGTCAGGAAGCCGCGCTCGGCCATCTGCTGGGCATACAGCCCGGAGCACTGTTCCTTCACCGCTCCGAACGGACCACATACCGCAATTGCCGACATCTTTCCTTCCGCCTTCACGGGCACATACATGTCCGCCGCCAGGGTAATCCCGTAACGGTTCACAAATGTCACCTTGCAATGATTCACTTTATCGCTCTTTGGAAACGTCTTGTCCCATTCCTGTGTCAGTTTCAGTTTTTCCGTTTTCATCATGGTCTTTGTCCTTCTTTCTCCCTGTTATCATTGGCGTTGCGGCTTTGCCCGGCTTTTTACCTCTGTTGCTGTCCAACAGCCGCGTCCTTTTCCTGCTGTTTACTCGCTTTCCTGTTTATCTGTTTCCCGGATCAGCCAATCCAGCCGATCCACCCTTCTCTGACAGGCATGCAGTTCATCCATCAGTTCACACCGGAAGCGGCGCAGTCTCTGTTTGGCTTCCGCCCGTCTGTCGTTTTCAAGAAGGGCAGCCACACATTCCGCATTTTCTCTGCTCAGCCCGATATCGCTCATACACTGTCTCACCGTTTCTGACTGCATGGTTGCCTCCGTCTTTTTTCTGTCCCCTCGGACAGTACCATGATAGCACCTTGTCAAAAATTGTGCTAATGGTTATAATGAATATCATGATATTCCTAAACAGCATTTCATGGTGCAGGCCACTCAGCACCGGTTTGTCAGGTATAGGCCTCCGTAAGACAGCAGTGCCAAAACACCAGGCTATGGCTCATCATGAATGGACCCTGTCGCGCAGCGACAGTTAAGTCAAATCCAGGCCTCATGCAATGCTGCTCCGGCAAATGATCAACAGTGAGGCCCACAAAGCAGAGGAGGAGAAGATGGAAATCAGAACCCTGCGGTATTTCCTGACCGTCGCAAGAGAGGAAAATATGACACGGGCGGCAGAGCAGCTGCATGTTACCCAGCCGACACTGTCAAAAGCACTGAAAGCGCTGGAGGATGAACTGGGCAAAAAGCTGTTTACGCGTCACAGTTTCAGTATTCGTCTGACAGACGAAGGTATTCTGCTGCGCAATCGTGCAGAGGATCTGGTCAGCATGGCAGATAGGATCACGCAGGAATTTGTCACACTGGATGATATAACCGGCGGGGATATTTACCTGGGTCTGGCGGAATCCTATCAGATCCGCACGCTGGCACGGGCCATTAAGGAATTCCGGAAGCAGTATCCGGAACTGCATTACCACATTACCAGCGGAGATACCGAACAGGTTACGGAAAAGCTGGACAAGGGACTCCTGGATTTCTCCGTACTGGCAGAAATGCCGGATACCGCCAAGTATGATTATCTTGTGTTTCCCAGTGCCGATGTCTGGGGCCTGATTTTCCCGGCAAATGACCCGCTGGCAGAAAAAGCCGTCCTCACGGCAGATGACCTGATCGGTCTGCCTCTTTTCTGCTCAGAACAAAGCTGGCAAAAAGACATCCCGAGATGGTGCGGGGAACGAATGAACGAGCTTCACCTGGAAGGTTCCTTCCGTCTGTCCTATAATGGCTCGATGTTTGCGCGGGAGGGACTTGGCTATCTGCTGACCTTCGATCATCTGATTGATACCTCACCAGACTCCGGACTGGTATTTCGCCCGCTTTCGCCGAAACTTGAAAACAGGCTCTATCTGATCTGGAAAAAATATCAAACCCTTTCGCCAATTGCCGGGCGATTCTTAAAGCATCTCCAGTCCAGTTTCACCCAATAGCAGTTCTACAACACGGCAATCCAGTCCGTCTCTCTTTTCTGCTCCGGTGCTCTCTTTTTTGATAGTGTTGACAAATCACCGAACTTGCTTCAGTATGAACACATAAAAAAGGTGCCGCCGGTATCCGGCTAGCCCCATCATTTTCATAGCAGATTAGCCGCTAAGTTTTGAGGGACTCGGGCGGCTGTTTCTGCGTCTTATTATTATCTCGGCGGCCGATGGCGTATCCGAGACTAAAGCACCCAACGCACAGGCTGAGAACTGCAATAAGTCCTTCAAGCGTCAACATTCGCTTCGCCCTCCCTTCTGCAATATTCCGCTCAACAGGCTTATGCGAATAAGCGGATAAGCCTGCAAACGCTCGTTTGCTAACCTCGGCATTATCAGATCCAACTGCAAACAGATGGATACCATTATGGGTACTGTATCCTGTACACTTTGGTTCAGCCTCCTTCGAACAGCGAAGGAAAATGGCGCCAATGAACAGGTTTCTTTAGAATACCTTTGCGAAAAATTACCCGGTTTGCTCAAGGCTCATAATGATTACAGGTGGTACAGTCAGAAAGAAATCCGGAGTCTCCGCCAAGACGAACTTCCGGGCTATGGCAACCTTGAGTATCTGGATGAACTCATGCCATGGTCTGATGATTATGCCGAGTATGTAAAAAACAAGTTGGCTCGATACGTCGATTTGGATGTCAGCGGCCCCGTTCGTTCGCGGGAATAAATCCACATAGTTCCGTAAGAACAAATCCACCGGATTTTGCCGTTGTCTCGGGTCCTGTTCGTATACGGGAACAAATCAACCGCTGCCCTTCTTCCTTATAATAGCCGGTAGGTATCTCTGTATAACTCCGGCCTGCTTTGCGCATGGCTGTCAAGCGGATTTTTTTATCTGGTGTCATCTGGTGTCCATCCAATTGCTTAGGTGGTTCACCTTCCTACGCCCAAAAGTCGTATCGTTTTACAGCGCCAAAACGAAAAAAAGCCGCCAATGGGATAAATTCTCCCTTGGCGGTCAATTTGGCAGTCGCTCAAATTTTTAGCAGATATCACATAATAGAGCAGAAAACATCTTCATTTTACTGCCATTCTCTTAAGAGTGTTACGGTATCCCCATCGATGCAGATGCTCCGAGACTCGATCTGCTTTGGACAGCAGGCCTCATTATAGAATGGGCGAGGGCTAACGCCCTTCCTCACCCCTATTCTCCGAACACACCCATCATCCTCTCCAGCAGCATCTCAGCAGGCTTGGAAAACACCCGATACTTCTTCCAGATGACTACGATGCCTGCTTCAAGCGGCGGATCAAAGGGACGGAAGCAGAGGTCGGAGGTTTCTGTAGTGTTGACGACCTGATCCAGGCCTACCGCACAGCCGATGCCGGACTTGACCATCAGCGCACCGTTATACATCAGGCTGTAACCGGCAACGATGTTCAGCGACTCATAGGTTTTCCCGAACCAGTCGATGTAGTCATTGCCGGCTTTTTGTGATGCCATATTCTGGCGGGACATGATCAGGGGAATGCCGGTCAGATCTTCTCTCCGGATATGCTTTTTCTGAGCAAGCGGATGATCCCGGCGCAAGACCAGGCCCCAGGTGTCTTTTGCGGGAAGCCGAAGGCTGTTGTAGCGAGACACATCCGCCGGTTCCACCAGAACGCCGAAGTCGAGCAAGCCCTTTTCCAGCCGTTCCATCACATCTTCCGCGTTGCCGCTGTAGATCTGGAAACGGATGCCCGGATGATCCTCCCTGATCTGTGCCATCAGGTCAGTCACTTTTTTCAATGCGAAGGTTTCACCGCTGCCGACGAAAACATCCCCGGCCACGGCGGTGCCCATGGAGGAAAACTCCGCTTTCGTCCGTTCCGCCATCTCCAGGATTTCTTCGGCACGCTTGCGGAGCAGCATGCCCTCCGGCGTCAGCACCATGGAGCGGGTCGTGCGGATAAACAGTTTCTGCCCCAGTTCCTCCTCCAGCTCCTGGATCTGCCGGGACATGGTGGGCTGCGTAACGTGCAGTACTTCGCTGGC
>DGWH01000135.1:16295-20800 GCA_002395225.1 Christensenella sp. UBA4263 | reverse complement strand
GGCCTGCCGCACAGCGGCAGTATGTCAGGCATGTGCCCCTGAAAAGCGCCGGTGCCGAAAAACAAATGAAGGCAAATAAGGAGGACCAGTTATATGTTAGTCGAAACAAAAGCAAGAGTCGGTGTTTTCTCGATCGCCCTGGGAGCCTATCTTCCTCAGTTTCCATCCCTTGTTCCGGAATTTGAAGGACAGTACGCAGAATTCAAAAAGCTGATCCCGGACACCGTCGAGATCATTGACGGCGGCATTGTGACCACCAAGGAAAAAGCCATGGAAGCCGGCGACAAATTCCGGGCGGCGGATGTCGATCTGGTCATCCTCCAGCTTCTGACCTATGCCACCTCCTACAATATGCTGCCCGCCGTCCGGGACCTGGATGTTCCGGTCGTCCTGGTCAATGTCCAGAAAATGAGAGCCCCGGATTACGCCAATACAGACACCCCCACATGGCTGGGAACCCTTTACGCCTGCGGCGCCGTCGGCGAAATGGTTGCTGACCTTGAGCGTGCCGGCAAGCGCCATGCGGTCATCACCGGCGTTGTCGAGGGCGGCGATCCGGAGGTTGAGGCTGAAATTCTGGACTGGTGCAAGGCGGCCCAGGTGCGCCGGCGTTTCCGCGATACCAATCTGGCCCAGATCGGCCGTCCCTATCCCGGCATGATGGATCTGTACATTGATGAAACCAATCTGTATCACCGTATGTGGCTGTATACCAAGCAGTTCGACTGGGAAAAGATGTGGGCCATCGCCGATCCGGTCACTGATGAAAATGCCATTCGCGAAAAAGCTCAGGAGATTCTGGATACCTTTGATATTGAGGGCGGCGGAACCATCGAAAAGGTCTGGGACATGGCCAAATACGTTGTCGCCTTTGAAAAGTGGGTCAAGGATGAGAGGATCGGCTTCATCGCCTCCCATTATGACGGATTCGCCCAGGGAAAAGCCGGCGTCCTGGATTCCATGCTGATTCCTGCCTTCTCCATGCTGATCAAGCAGGGCATCGCCTGCGCGGTCGAGGGAGATATCAAGGTGAGCATGGCCATGAGCATTCTCAAGACCATCTCCGGCATGGGACAGCTCTCCGAGATGTACTCCATTGATTTCAACGAGGACATCTGCATTATCGGACACTCCGGTTCCGGTGATGCCGACATTTCAGCCAAAAAGCCGACCATGAAAATCGTCCCTGTCTTCCACGGAAAGACCGGCGGCGGCTATCTGACCCAGTTCTATCCGCATCTGGGACCTGTCACCTATCTCGGCATCACCCAGGACCGGGATGGCCATTTCAAGTTTGTCGTCGCGGAGGGCATCAATGAGGAAGGCCCCATTTTCACCTTCGGCGATACCAACATGCGCACCCGCTTTACCTGCGGTGCCCGGGAATTCTGCAACAAATGGAGCGAAGCTGGTCCGACGCATCATATGGCAGCCGCCAGCGGACGCCATATCAACACCATCCTCAAGGTGGCAAAAATCTTCAACGTCCCTGTTGATGTGATTACCCGTTAACGCTCGTTTCTTTCCTGGCAGTGCACCGGCAATGGCCCATCTGCTGTGCATTGTCTGAAATCATAAAGCCACTTGAAAACGCCATGTTTTCACCTCCAGCGGCGTGACTCCGGTCACGCCGTTTGCTTTCGTTCAATCATCTCCCTCAACCGGCTTCAGCGGCAGTTTCCCTTCTTTTTTCAGTTCCTCCTCATTCGGCTGCTCATCCCAGCAGCGCCACTGATTCCCATAGACATCCTCCGTTCTCGCCTTGGTAAACCCGTCAAAGGTGACGATGCCCGGGGCCTTTTCCTGATCCACAGTCACTTTTACAAATTCGATTCCCTTAAATCCAATCCATTCTGCCATGATGGGTTTCGTTGAGGCGGTTACCTCATCCAGTGTCAGTACTCTTGCCATTTCCGTTTTCCTCACTTTTCTCAGTTATTTCGGCCACAAGTATACGTCACTTTTTCCAATCCGGCAAGCACTGCAAAAGAATGGGCCTGTCACGCAGCGACAGTTAAGTCAAATGCAGGCCTCAGACAAAGCAGCTCTGCCACATGGCCAAAATTGAGGCCTTCAGAGGGAGACAGCGTTGTCTAACTCCTCAAAATATGTTATGATGCCGGCATAAAGCAAATACCACACGGTCCGCTTTCCCGGACAGGAATACGGATCCGTGAGCGATAAAATCACGAAAGGAGATCCTTGATGAAATACGAATTCAATCAGACAAACTACCATGATTTTGACGTCATTTCCGTTAATAAAATGGAGCCCCGTTCCTACTTCATCCCCTATCCCAGCCGTGCGGAGGCGGATGCCGTCCCCCTTCTTGAAAAGCGTTATCGTTCTGAAAAAGTACTTTGCCTGAACGGCTACTGGAATTTCGCATTCTACGCCAATCCGGCCGATCTTCCCGAGGAAATCCATACGGAAAAACTTCCGTTCAAAAAAATCGATGTCCCCTCCTGCTGGCAGTTCAGAGGTTATGACCATCCTTTTTATGTCAACCTCCGCTATCAGTTTCCGTATAATCCGCCGGTCATCCCCACCACGGAAAAAGTCGGACGCGTCTTTTCCTGGATCGGAAAGGATCAGGGAATCATGCCCCGGCTCAAAGAT
Source organism: Christensenella sp. UBA4263 (assembly GCA_002395225.1). GTDB lineage: Bacteria > Bacillota > Clostridia > Christensenellales > Aristaeellaceae > Ventricola. The sequence goes on along the minus strand of DGWH01000135.1, from coordinate 18,181 downwards.
CCGGGTGAGGAATACAATTCCGTCGGAATCTATCAGCGGATCATCACCATCACGGAACCCAAAAAGCATTATGTGCTTTCCTTCCTGGGTGTCGCCAGCTGTATGGATGTCTATCTGAACGGTCAGTTCATCGGCTATTCAGAGGGTTCTCACAACACGGCCGAGTTTGACCTCACCGGAAAGCTGACTGCCGGTTCCAACGAACTTCTGGTCGTCGTTCACAGATGGTGCACCGGCACGTATCTGGAGGACCAGGACATGTTCCGCAACAACGGTATTTTCCGGGATGTCCTGCTTCGTATCAGCGAACCAACAGACCTGATTGAAATCAATGCCGTCACCCGCTATGACGGAACGGCGTATGCCCTTGACCTGAGCGCGGATGCCCTCAGTTCCACCAGCATCACCTTTACGCTGGAGGGACACGGACTCCATCGTCAGACCTCCATCACCTCCGGCGTTCGTCATGCCGAGATTACCTTTGACGGGCTCGAGGTCACGGAGTGGAGTGCCGAGAATCCGGTTCTCTATGACCTGTATTTTGAAACGCCTTCCTGCTGCATTCACGAACGCATCGGATTCCGCCGTGTTGAAATTAAGGGAGATGTTTTCCTTGTCAACGGCAGCCCGATCAAGTTCAAGGGCGTCAACCATCACGATACCCATCCGAAAAACGGCTATACGCTGACCCCCGGGGACATCGAAAAAGACCTGCAGCTGTGCAAGGAATACAATATTGACACCATCCGGACCTCCCACTACCCGCCGGATCCGCTCCTTCTTGAACTGGCTGATGAACTGGGCATCTATATCGTCGATGAAAACGATCTGGAAACACACGGCACCTTTGCCCATCAGCTGCCGCCCAGTTATAATTCCATCAGCCATGACAAGAAATGGCAGCCCCGTTATCTGGAGCGTATTCAGCGTCTTTATCACCGTGACAAGCTCCATTCCAACACCTCTGTCATCATGTGGTCCCTTGGCAATGAGGCAGGCGGCTACGCCAATACGGATGCCATGTATGATTACCTGAAAGCGCATTCCTCCCTGCCCGTTCACTATGAGAGTGCCATCCACAGCAGCCGCGAGGCCTATGACGTTGGCAGCGAAATGTATCCGACCCCCGCGATGGTTCACGAAGTCGGTGAGCATCGCCGCAACCAGAAGCGTCTCAATGACCGTCCCTACTTCCTCTGCGAATATGCCCATGCCATGGGTGTCGGTCCCGGAAACGTTGAGGCCTACTGGAAAGAGATCTATTACTACAAAAATCTGATGGGCGGCTGCGTCTGGGAGATGCTTGACCATGCTGTTCTCCACGCGGACGGCCATTACACCTACGGCGGAGATCACGGTGAATGGGAGCATGACGGAAACTTCTGCGTGGACGGCCTGTTCTATCCCGACCGCACGCCCTCTACCGGTGCACGCATCATCCGGTTCGTTTACCGGCCCATCCGCATCTCCCTTATCTCCGGCAACACGTTCGAGTTCTTCAATACGACTGCCTTCTCAAATGCCAGCCGTTATACTCTGCATTTCGCCTGGAATGACGGAACGGTACAGGACCTCCACATCGGCCTGGCACCGCTGTCCAAAATGGCCCTGCAGGTTGAAACGGGAAAGCCGGTCAACGGCATGTGCAGCGTCATTGTCACCGTCATTGACAATGTTACCGGCCGCGCCGTCTCCGAGGAACAGATTATCCTCAGCCGGGAATTCCCGGCACTTCCGGCCACCTGTCCCCTGCCGGACTTCTTTGCCATCCAGGATGGTCATGTACGGCTGAAACTGCCGGATGGACAGGTGCTCAGCGAAACCAATCCGTACACCATTCTCTTCCGTGCAGCCACCGATAATGATTCCAATCTGAAATTCCAGAA
>DGWH01000135.1:0-16179 GCA_002395225.1 Christensenella sp. UBA4263 | reverse complement strand
ATTGAGAACGGTGTCCGCGTCACCACAAAAGTCAGCAACCGCCGTGCGCGCTTTACGGTTGTAGACACCTATCAGGGAACACCGGATGGCATTCTGGTCACCAGCCGCCTGAGCAAACTTTCCGGCGGAGGCATCGTTCCCCGTTTCGGCAAGTGCTTCTCCCTCAACGAAGCCTTTGATCATGTGGTCTATTCCGGCTGCTGCGGCGAATCCTACTGCGACATGAAAGATCAGTTCCCGATCCGCGAAGTTGACTGCCACGTCCGCGACATGACCGAGCCCAACATCCGTCCGCAGGAGAGCGGAAACCGCTGTGACTGTGACCGGGCTGCTGTTGACAACGGCTCCGTCCGCGTGCAGTTCACCGCGATTGAAAAGCCGTTTGAACTGGGCATCAAGCCGTATACGGATTTAGCGCTCACGGAGATGACTCACCGTGAGGAGGAAAACCGTACCGGCACCTACGTCACCATTCAGGCTTTCCAGCAGGGAATCGGCACCGGTTCCTGTGGTCCGGAAACCGCCCCTGAATACACCTTCTCATCCGATGAGACTTATGAATTCTCGTTCCTGATTTCCGTTAAATCCCTGTAATAAAAACAGCCGTTTCCGGTGTTCCGGAAACGGCTGTTTCTTTCTGAAAACTACGTCTGCGGACACTTAACCATGTCCCTCACACTTTCAGATATCGCTTGAGTTCCTCAATATATTGCTCACACATCCGGCTCAAAATACTGTTCTTTTTCGTAATATATCCGATTTCCATCAGGCTGTTCGGATTCTCTTCATCCGCCTGATACGGCACCGCTATATAGTCACTCCCGTTCAGTTCCTCACAGATAATCCCTGAACAGAGGGTATATCCATTCAGTCCGACCATCAGATTGAGCATCGTTGCCCTGTCACAGCACTTGATGATTCTGGGATAATCGTTGGTCGCCAGGATTTCCTCCGCCAGATAAAAGTTGCTCTCCTCCCCCTGTTCAAACGACAGACAGGGATAAGGGGCCAGATCCTCAAAAGCGATCGCCTCACGTTCTGCCAGCGGATGACCTTTCCACAGATAGACATACGCATTGCAGTCAATCAGATGATGAAACTCCAGCCCGTTTCCATTGATCATCTTGGTCAGAACTTTCCGGTTGAAGTCCCCCAGATACAGAATGCCGATTTCACTGCGGGAGGAAATCACATCATCGATGACCTGTTTTGTTCGGGTCTCACGGATCGCGAACTCGTACTCCGCCACATCATAGGAACGGGTCAGATCCACAAACGCCTTCACGGCAAAGGAATAGTGCTGTGTCGAAACGGCAAATTTCTGCCGGTGCAGTCCCTGCTTCCCGTAAGCCTCAAGAAGATTCTGATACTGGGTCATCACCGATCTGGCATAAGGCAAAAAGCTGGCGCCGTCTGCTGTCAGCGTCGCCCCTTTCCCGCCTCGGTTAAACAGAATCACACCCAGCTCTTTCTCAAGCTCGTGCACCGCACTGCTGAGTGAAGGCTGCGCAATATACAGCTTTTCTGCGGCCCGGTTAAACGACCCGGTCTCTGATATAGTGATTACATAGTTCATCTGCTGCAGTGTCACGGTTGGTTCCTCCATAGTAGTTAGGTTCGTTCATTTCACGCTGAAAATGATTATACACTAAACAGCCGTCGATTCCAATAGCAAAAGACCTGCATGCCATGCAGGTCTTTTAAATGATTCCGCCTCATAGTTTTCTCATGCACTCTGTCAGTACCTTTACGGACAGACGCACGGAGGGATCGCTGCGAAGGTCTGACATCTGTTCGTCCACATCCGCATCCCGGTACGCCGTCCCCAGCATCTCACCTTCATTCTGGAGCCTGTCCAGCTCTTCTGCCACATCTGTAAATTTCTCCCGGAACAGTTTCTGATCCGATTCATTCAGCATCTCCATCGCATTCCACAGTGCACCTTCATACGCATCTCCGGCCATATTCCACACCAAATTTATTTCGCAGAACGAGTAGATGTCACGGACAAGGATTGCCATTTTCAGTGCCGATCCGGCTGTCCCAGTTTCGAGCATCAGCACGGGAGTTAGGAGATCCGCAACCGCCTCCTCTGCCGTAAATGGCGATGTCTTTCTGCGGCCGAAAACCATTTCCCCAGCCTCATCCATAAACGAGTCTTTCCAGGTCATAGTCCCGTCTGGTCTGAGCGTGAACGCACCGGATCCATTGTCCTCCAAAATACCGGTTTCATCCACATCCAGGTCTCCATTCCCTGCATATGTGTAACATTCTGCTATTCCACCACTGTACTGCAGAGAGCCGTTCTCATCCAAGGAACCGATCATACGATAGTTCCACATGACCGTAGTGGATGACGCCCAACGCACACTCATCATGAGTCCGTCTTCTCTTGGGGACTCTCCCATAAGATCATCTTTCCAGCAGCTGCTCTGGGGCAGAATTACCAGCTCTTCACGGTCATGGTGCGGATCCCCCCAGATACCGACGTAGTCTGCCAAACCGTTCTTTGTCTGCACTTCCGCGCATGCATTTGAAATCATCACCGAAATCAACACAATCACACACATAAACAATTTCTTTTTCATACAATTTCCTTTCACATCAGGCTGTAACCCGACTGTCTCTTTGTGTTTTGAAATCATCCTGCAATTGCTGCAACATCTGATCACTAATCACTCAGCAATTCTGATTTTCATCAAGGATCACCCCCGCATACGCGGGGATTACCAAGGACTGCAAAGAGCTCACGATCCACATCAAGGATCACCCCCGCATACGCGGGGATTACGCTGGGGAGCAGACAGGCCTTGAAGGTTATCCGGGATCACCCCCGCATACGCGGGGATTACAAAGCACAGGTAACATCAAACAATGCCGCCCGGGGATCACCCCCGCATATGCGGGGATTACATGTTCCCTCTGGTCGGACTGGTCCAGGAGTGAGGATCACCCCCGCATACGCGGGGATTACATCCAAGTCGAGCGCAAGTCAGGAAAGGTACGGGGATCACCCCCGCATACGCGGGGATTACGGAACATTGACGGCATGGGCAGCGGCGCTCTGGGGATCACCCCCGCATACGCGGGGATTACCATGCGTTATTATCCCGCTCTGCCTGTGTCAGAGGATCACCCCCGCATACGCGGGGATTACGATGTGAAAGGACAATTGTATGAAGAAGATTTAGGATCACCCCCGCATACGCGGGGATTACCAGGCCTGTCCGGCTGGAATCCTTCAGCATCAAGGATCACCCCCGCATACGCGGGGATTACTTACCGATGCAAGCCAGGAGACGTATGAGCTGAGGATCACCCCCCACATACGCGGGGATTACAAGACTGAGGAACTGATTGAATCAATTCCCAGAGGATCACCCCCGCATACGCGGGGATTACTCATCCGCCCGCAGGACGATGTTTCCGGCAAAGGGATCACCCCCGCATACGCGGGGATTACTCTGCATAACTCTGGCCCACACAAGCCAGCGCAGGATCACCCCCGCATACGCGGGGATTACACATGTTCCGCAGGCAGGGCACAGAGTTCCCGGGGATCACCCCCGCATACGCGGGGATTACGTCTTGTCTTATGGAGGCATATGACTGTCGGTAGGATCACCCCCGCATACGCGGGGATTACTTGATCGCCGTGCGCTTTTGTCGCTGCATCCTAGGATCACCCCCGCATACGCGGGGATTACGAATCTCTTCATGTGACGCCGGAGTGCCTTTCGGGATCACCCCCGCATACGCGGGGATTACCCAGACGTTCCAGTACATTCGCCTTATACTGCTGGATCACCCCCGCATACGCGGGGATTACCACCGCCTGCGCCACCTGTTGCTCCAGCTCCTGGGATCACCCCCGCATACGCGGAGATTACTGGGTTATTCTGAGGATCATGATTACCTGTTCAGGATCACCCCCGCATACGCGGGGATTACAATTTACCTTTGGCCTGTTGGATATCGTTTGAAGGATCACCCCCGCATACGCGGGGATTACGGAACGCTGGGAGAACAGGAAGAAGTCGAGCAGGGATCACCCCCGCATACGCGGGGATTACTAAGCTGCCACGAATTCCACCTCGGTGAGGCGGGGATCACCCCCGCATACGCGGGGATTACTATGGTCGGGCGGCCGTGAACCTGTCAAGCATAGGATCACCCCCGCATACGCGGGGATTACCGTCCCCGGTTCCGCTCCGCTGTCCTGGCTGCAGGATCACCCCCGCATACGCGGGGATTACATTGACGAGTGGGACGGTTGCGGCTGGCTGAAGGGATTACCCCCGCATACGCGGGGATTACTGTAAACCATGGTTGCACGCCCGCTGCGTATGGGGATCACCCCCGCATACGCGGGGATTACTGTCCGATCTGGACAGTTCGCACATCTCAAGGTAAAGAAACGTCATACGATCCTGTACTCTGGGAAGCAGAGGCAGTTCCGGTTTTATTGCTCCCATACTCATCGTCAGATTCCCTTGACTACTGTCATCAGTCCCATGCCATAAGCACGTTCACGTCCAATTCCGTTGATCAGCAGCTCTTTAAATCGGGTTTCCTCTTTGACCGTCAGCCAGCCTTCAAACGCTGCCGCAGAAAACTGAACCCTGTTGTGATCTGCTTTCCGGAAATTATAGCGCGTTCTCCATACAACATCAAATGAATCCTGGTCCAACGCAAAACCATTCTTTTCCGCACGATCCAAAAGCCATTTTTTCTGCTGTTCAACCGTTATGTGGGAAACCACCCGGTGCTTGTCTCTGACAATTGTTGCCACGGAGGGATTGGCAACTAACCGGAAATGCCACACGCCGTCGTTCCTGATCCGTTCCAAAAGATTCGTGTAATCCTTTATGGCAACGTTTTCCTGTTCATCGCCAAACTGACGGATCATATGGGAATAATCCGGCTTATCCGCACTCAGGATAAGGATATACCTTTTCCCGTTCAGAGAATCAATTCGCCAGAGATTTCTTTTTCTTTCGCCGGAAAACGCCTGTTCTACCGCTCCGTGAAACAGATTGGGAGAAATCAGCGCTTTCATTGTTTCCGGCTTGCCTATATCCAAAGCCATTCTTGAAAGAAACATTCATTCCTCCTGCTCTGCCATCGGATCATGGCTTTTATTTACATACGTTCCGGTCTGAACACCGCGGAATGTCATTTTCCTGCATTTGGAGGAAAAAGAGAGCGGATAATCACGTGCTCTGCCCCTGCTCATATCCGGAGAATCCATTATTACACGGAGAAGCGGGCTGCATTTTCCCTGCCGAAACTTCGCTGCCAGCCACGGCTCTTTATCAAGTGCCGCCTCAAGAGAAAGCGGTTTTATTCCAAGTGATAGAGGCAGTGTCGGAGGGCAGGCACGCCTTCCGAGGAACAGCGGATATACCGGATGGTGCAGGGCTGTATCCAGCATCTCAAGGAAAGCCTCATCATCCGATTCAAGTCCCACGAGAAACACCGCATCCGAAAGATAATACCTGGTTGTCAGATAAGCCAATTTATCTCGTTTCGCCGTATGCAGATCCCTGATCAGCGTTCCTTCCTGATCAACCCGAACACCAAACCTGAGTCTGCTCAAATCATCTACAGACTCATCTCTTTTGCGGCCCAGTGCTGCAGCCAGCAATCCGACCACCGCACTTTTGGTTGGCTCTTTTCCGGTCATGCGAACGTCATACTTTGACTCTCCGCCATAGGACTGAAGAGGGGCCGCCAATCTCAGTAACAGCGTTGACATCAGCGACCACCGCCAGTCTTCCTGTATTCCTCCGTAATCTTTTCAAGTTCTTCAAGGAGTTCCGGCTCCTTTACCCTTCTGGCATCCTTGATGTCAGCACCGAGTACAAACGCGGCTGCAGGCGGTGCGGCAAATTCCGTATAAACCGTTTCCGCATATTGCGCCAGCCGTTCAATGGAAGCCGATACATATCCTTCGTTTCCCATCCGGACAGCTTTTTCAAACGCTCCGGACAGATTAACCGGCTGATCATCCCGGATGGTGACATATACCATATCCGGAAGCGTACGGTTAGCAAACGTATTCTGCTTTCCTGTCGGCATACTGTGAATAAACGCTTTTACAAATGCACTGACCGCATCACTGAGTCCCTCTCCGACACTCATAAACAGCTCTGTCATGTTCACTGTCGCATAACGATACATCGTGGAAGAGGCAAATTCCACCGTTCCGATATGACCGGCCCCGCTTGAATCCTCTTTGGAGCGATCATCTACGGCCGTAAAATAATCATATTCCGTATGGACACCATGGGTTGAGATCGCATGTGCCACCTGCGCTGCCGCATCATAATTCAGCGATTTATCATCTGCAACCATGCGTCCAAACAGAGCCATGTCAACAGACGGATTCGATCTGAGCGCTTCCTGCGCAGCTTTCTTGTCTTTCGCTGCATCCGGATTCTTTAGCGCCAGTTCCGCCAGTGCATGTGCCTGTCCGGCGCTCATAAAGAAGAGTGCATCTGTTCCCAGATTACTGTCCTCTTTCAGCTTAAGCCCTGCTGTTGTCAGAACAGCTCTGGCAAGTTTCTCCGGGCTCTCAACAGAAATTCCCTTTTCACCGGCAATTTTCTCAATCTGCTCCCTGACCATCGGAACGATCAGTTTTGTCCGGCTTCCCTTGTAAAACTCAGGCATATGGTCCGGAAACGCCTCACGCATGGCATGTTTCCAGGACTGAGAGGAAACTCTTGCCCTGACAACGCCGCCATACACGGCTGTTTTGGGTGATCCGGTATCATCGCGGTTAATGCAGCTGGGCGGAACCGTCTGAAGAACATGCAGGTCAATAAACTTACTCATCTTTTTTATCCTCCTTTTTAATTACCGTCCGATAGAAATCCTGCCCCCATTTAAGCCGTACAGCAGGTCTGTTGTCCATAAACTGGTAGCTGTAAAAATCCTCTGCCATCGTTACATAATCAACCGGCAGTGATTTGTCACTGAGCATCCGTACAATTGTCCGGAAATGGTACTGCAGCTCATTCAGATCATCTGACGTTGCCATCATGTTAAAACGTCTCTGTACTCTTGAAAACTCCTCTTCATTGGTAATCAGATGCGCAACGGCACTGCCAAGAGAGGCACCTTCTTTTGACATTCTCTCCGTCTGAGAATGCCCCTGCTGATGCATCGCAAAGAGCGTCAGTGCTGCGTAACAGGCTCTGAGTTCAGCTGTCGCCCTCCCGCTGCTGTCCATCATCTCCTCCGGCATAGACAGAAGGAGATGTCCCATGAGTTCCGGTATTTCCCCCGGTTCATGTCCGACTCCGCGGCGCAGGCTGGCCATTGTTGATCGAAAATCCGCCTCGCGCAGTCCGAAGATTTCCTCCAGGGTTTTGTGCATATACGCACGAATACCTGCTTTTCCTTTCACTTTTGTCCCTTCTTTCCATGTTCTCCAAGAATACTGTAAACCACATTCTTGAAAACCAGATAGGCCTCTGCAGATGAATAATGTCTGTTTTTTCCAGCCTCTTTCCCGGACCCTTTTCCACTCCAGTGACCGGCAAATGCTGCCGGACTCGACGCCTCATACATGGATTCACCAAGCCGAAGGGCTTCTTTTAGCGCCATATCCCGGAATTGAAGAATTTTCTTTTCGAATGCTTCGTGATTATCTTTTATGCTGATATTCATCAGCCATCCTCTGAACGGTAAATCCAGTGCATAATAGTACCGTTCCGCGGCCCTGGACCCTGCATCCAGACGTTCCATGACGTTTGCTTTGTACTGTTTTCCGCCCCGGTCTCCTCCCTCAGCATCAAACAGATTTTCTCCCAGATGACGAACGGCCTGTGCTGCCTTTTCACAGCTCTTAATCTCAGCAGAAATTCTCTGGATGTAATTATAGCCAAGTTCGGACAGCAGATCACCCGAAAGTGACAGATTGTCCGAAAGACAGTCCACTACCGAACAATTTTTGCTGTCATACTTGATCTTGGTATATCTGAACGAAATCATTCCCAGTGGCAGACTGTTCGACAAATGTTCAACCCAGGATACCACTCCAGGCACCTTGGCGGGAGATTTGTCTGCATCTGTATCTGTGCGGCTCTGGATCAGAAGAGAGGAAAACTCCCGCCACATCTGCACCGGCAGTTCCTGAAACTGCGGTATCGGCAAGGAAACCTTCCCTTTGGGCACCTTTTTGAACGTCCACAATGTAAACTGTTCATTTATCGCGCCCTCCCTTGTAAAATAGTCCCCTCCGCATGAGGTAAAACCTAGGACCGTTTCCTGATCCGCAACAAGCAGTACCCGCCTAGACTGAACCGTCAGCAGCTCTGCGAAATTATCCGGGATGGCAATATAGTGACGTTCTCTGGTTTCCACAGCCGGTTTCTCCCAGACCGGCCGATCTTCTTTAAACAGGGTATGTCCATCCCTGAGAAAGACGCAGTTCAGCATCAGTGTTTCAAAAAGATTGCGGCCAACTGCATGAACCAGACTGAGCTTGCCGAGCCACCCGACGCCGATCGATTCATCCGCTGTTTTCGTGTTTGCAGCTTTGCTCTCCTTGCTTTCTTTTCCGGAGGCATCATCGAAAGCCTGGAGCGCAAGCAGCCATCTGGCTGCCTCGGCATAGGTCAGCCGTCCCTTCATGGAGCCTGTCCGCGGCGAAAACAGACGCAATTTATGTCCGCTTTCCCCAATCTCACCATTCAGTTTCGCCGATGTAAATGTTGCATTGGTTTTCGGACCCTTGTCGGAATTATCTGCAAGTCCGGTCTTTTCCAGTGCATTTTCCGCTGTCAGACCGTTCACCTTTGGAACCTGATAAAATGGATATTCCGGATGAAACAGCCAGAAACGCTCATGCCATTTTTCCAGATACTGCAGCAGCGGTTTTTCAGGAAAACATCCTTTTTCCCAGATATTCTGCCACCGGTCCTCCGCATCCTCCGTCTCCTCAAATGGTGCTTCATCTCCGTTTTCATCCACTCTGGAAAAAACAGTATGGACAATTGCAAGAAGAAGCCTCAGTACAGCAACATCCTGCGTTGCCATTTCACCGCCGATATCTGCGTAATTCTGCGCATGAATCAGGATTTCCTTCAGCCCGACTTCATGCATCGCCCCATCTTTTCCCAGTACAGGGATAAATGGTTCATCAATCAGATTAAACCGAATCAATCGCTCCCCTCCTCTCATCATTTTGGTCTTCCGGCATCGCTGGTATTCTCCCGCTCAACCTTAACAAATCGATGCTGCGTGTCAAATTCCCTCCTTCCGGCAGATTAACCCTTCCTCCTGTGAATAATGCAGTTCATATTCAAGCAGTCGTGCATCCAGTGTTTCATTGAGGATAAGGAACAGAGCCGAATGCAGCAGCGGCTGCTTTTTCCAGTGCTGAAACCGTTCCCCGGCCTTTTCAAGTTCTGCGGCCGTACACGTCGCCCGCTTTCCGCCAAAGGCCATCGGCAGCCCGATCCGTTCCTGACCGATCTCCATCGCCTCCTCCTCGCTTATCTCCTCCAGCCGGTAACGCTTGTCAACTCCATGCCAGGGAACAGGCCCGATGCCATTCCCATATTCCACCAGCATGATGACGGTTACACTTGTCTCCCCGTCCCTTACCGCAGCCTCTGCTTCCTGTTCGTCGGCTCTGATGCGGACATCCATCAGCCCGCGGATCGTTTTTCTAGTTCCCGGCCTTTTGCTCGGCCACTGCAGACAATAACACTCCGCCTTTTCCTCTTCTTCCCTGCGCTTTTGCTGAAGCGCTTCAAACATGTCTGAAAGTTCCGGCGGGATATCCGTTTCACGATAGGTCGCCTGCACCAGAGCGGCAATATCCTGAGGCAAAGAAATCTGTTCCCCCAGCAGCATTTCTGTCCGTTTCAGAAGGTATTCGGAATAGATCATGGCTGAGACTCTCTGTGTATCCTCATCCATTCCGATCACAAAACATTCCGGATTCTGAAGAAGGGAGGGTCTTCCCCTTCCCTTGTGTCTGTGAAGCCGTCCTATCCTCTGCAGAATAAGATCCATCGGGCAAAGATCCGTCATAAGCAGATCAAAATCGATATCCAGCGACTGCTCCAGCACCTGTGTTCCAATCACGATCAGTCTCCCCGGACGTTCTTCGTTGTTCACCGGTTTCCCGAGATAACGCAGTAAACGCTGTTCAATCTCTGCTCTGTCCCTCGTCAGAAACCGCGCATGAAACAGCAGCAGCTCTCCCGGGAAAACGGTTTGCAGCTCCGCATAAAGCTGTTGGGCTCTTGCAACGGTATTACAGATAATCCCCGCGCAGCCCCCGTCCGCAAGCCGCTCCTTGAGAATCGTGCCGATCTGATCATCTGTTGTTTTATGTATCTGAACATCCATCGGCTCATCTGTGAGCGGAATATCCCTTTGCCAGACTTCTCCGTCATCTGTCCACGTGATCAGCGGATACTGCTCCGAGGTACGCCAGGACGCCTCATCTGATGGCTTCTGTCTGTTTAAATAGGCATCGACCAGTCTTGAACGTGTCCCGCAGGGCAGCGTCGCCGAAAGAATCACCACAGGAACGCCATAGGTTCCCAGCCAGGCAAGCGTTCGCATCAGATACACATTCATATAGGCATCATAGGCATGGCATTCATCAACAATAACCACTTTTGTTGCCAGGCCGAGATGTCTCAGCATCACATGCTGTCTCATCAGTGACGCCAGCAGAACCTGATCCACTGTTCCGATCACATAATCCGACAGCAGTGCCTGCTTTCCGCCCCTGAACCATTCATGCACAACCAGTCCCGAGGCATCATCTGCTCCCACATTCGTCGCAATGCTCTTAAACAGACGGTTAAACAACGCCATTCCATGTGCCAGTCGGATCGATCTTAGTCCCTGGCTTTCCTGATGTTCTGCCCAGCTGACAATTCGGGGAAAGAGACCGTTCGCTGTGGCCTGGGTCGGCAGTCCGAAGAAGAGACCTCCCCGGCCGCTTTTCCAGGCCATCTTTTCAGCCGCCAGTAATGCTGCCTCCGTCTTTCCCTTCCCCATTTGAGCCTCAATAATCATGATCCCCGGTTTATGCAAATCACCCGCAATAGTTCCCGCCGCTTCCTGAATCGCATTGGGATTTGGAAAAGAAAACCGCTCCCTGCAAAGTTTTCCAACATCCGTTTCTCCGGATGGATGCCAGTAGTCCGGCAGCCTGAGCCGCTTTATGCCTTCCCGGACGCGCTCCGGATAAAGACTTTCATCCGGTTCATCCTTTTCATCAATCAGGGGAAAATAATAGGTATTGCTGGCAATCCAGTCCGCCATCACCAACAGACCGGAGAGAATCATTTCCGCTCCCTGTGCCGGAACCGGAAGCTCCGAGAAGCTGAGAATACCAGTCTTTTCTTTTATCCATTCAAGCAGTTCTTCCTGTGTTTCCCGATAAAATGCCGTTGATTTCCCATAGTAATGGTCCCGCAGCATATCCAGCTGATACGCTGCTTTATTGCTTCTTGACTCTGCCCTGGGCATCCCATGATGCGCTCCGGCGATTTCGACAATAGCCGCCGGGCATCCTGCCTGCTCCAGTAAAACGGCAGAGGCAACCGCATGTTTCGGTTCGTGCATTCCGCGCAATTCAGAGGACAGATCCGGGAACCCTTTTTTCCTGGCATTTTCCCGCCAGTCTGCACACATGCCTGAAAAAAGGGTTTCCTGAAACACAGCGATATCTTTGCCAAGATCGTGAACCGCTCCGAGAAAATAGGAAAGGCGCTTCAGCTCGTCCTGTGAATTCCCGCAGGCAAGATATTCCCTTGTTCCCTCCGGAATATACGCATCCAGAAGAAAGGTCATTACCTCTGCCGTGTCCAGAAGATGCATCCAGAGTGGAAGCCACTTTTGCCCGTTCTCCTGATCGGTTTTTCCAATCACCAGTCTCGCGTGTTCAGATAACATTTTATCTGCCTCCTCAATGCTGGTCTTTCTCCCTGAGCAGCCCGGCCTTTGCCAAGATTTGACAAACAACTGTACTGCAGCACCCAATTACGCTTGCACGATGTTTCTGCCCATTTAGGAGGCGGATAATCATTTGTCCGATATAATCAGGCTAATCTTCTTCGGTAACGATATTCCCAAATTGAATCTTTCCAATAATCAGATTGGTTCTGCAATTTCCCTATTCGGCCGAATTCTTTTTTCGTGCATTGGCGGCATTATTCCCCGCCCAGTACATTCAATGCCATTCTTCGGTATTCTTCGCAGATATAGCTCGGTCCAAGGATCCTCATTTTCCCGTTCCAGCCAAAAACCCATCGATAGAACGTCGGCGAGGGACAAATCCTCGGGGAGATTTTGAAATGATCCTCATCCACAATCTCCACCGGGATTTGGGTTCCAAAGTAGTCAATCACCGCATTCATCACAGCGTTTCTGCACAGAAGTGTTACTGTTTCCAGTGAGTCCGTACCGAACATCCGAAACGTTTCCCGGGTGAACTTCTTCAGATCAAAATTCTCAGGCGGCGGGATGATATCCTCCTCCAGCAGTTCCGGGGCACGATAGAGCCGGTCAATCCGAAAACTCTGCACTTTCCCCCGCATTTCACTGTACCCGATGACATAATAGTAATCACCGTCCCAGATGAGTGAATAGGGACTTAACACATAATATTGCCCATCATGACGAACAACTTTTCGCTTTCTCGGGCTGTAATCCGAATACTGAAACCGAATTTTGCATCCGCGCTCAATGGCCTCATTGATAAGATCGACAATATGATATCCGGCCTCATTCTCTGTCTTAATCCGCCCCTCCGCCTGTACATGGCGCCGCATTTGAGACGCCTGTTCTTTAGTTGTAAGCGTCAAAAGTTTTTCGATCAGTTCCTGACTTTTTTTCTCTGTGATAAACCTGGAAGAGGAAACCGCGTCAATCAGGATTTTGAGCTCAGCCGGATCAAAAATATGCTCATCATAATAATACTGGTTTTGCTGGGAATGTAGCACACTGATATGAATCCCTGCCTTTTCAAGCATCTTGAAATCATTTGCCAGGGTGTTCCGGTTCACTTCAATGCCATATTCGCTGTCAAGTATCTCAATGATCTGCGAAGTGGAAAGCCGGTGTTCTGCATCCGTATGCTGCATTAAGTGCTGATACAAATATAACAGTCTGAGCTTTGTCTGATTTTCCATTTTTTCTTCCTTCATTCCCATTTCGCCGCAAATACATAAGCTGTTTTTATACAATATAACGAATTTTAAATAGCCTGTCAATTCAAACTGCCCTATATTTCTTGCACGTCAGAAATTATCTCAAATTTTTCAGTGAAAAAACTTTCTGGAAAATGATCTTGACACTTTCCCGGCCTTCCGGCTATAATGTGAACACTGTTCCGGAAATTTGTTCCTGAAATGTGTTCCGATAACTTTTCCCCCGGAGGCATCCATGAATACAAACGAAAGAACCCCTACCAGAAGCAAGGATTTCGATGCGGATATCGTCCTCGGTCCCGATGCGTCCATCGGCGACAAGGTCAAAGCGCTTCGGCTCTCAAAGAAGATGACGCTCACTGCGCTCTCACGGGCCAGCGGGCTTTCCGACCGCGCCATCCGATACATCGAAAACAACGAACGCACCCCCGGTGCCGGGGCCATCCGACAGCTGGCCGACGCCCTTGAAGTGCGGCCGGATTTCTTTATGGACGCAGCCCTGTTTGATCAGGAACTGCATAAGGAAGAATTTCTCCGTCAGGCAAAGGAAAAGTACGGCTCCCGGGGAATGGCGCAGGCCCGCTACCTGATCGAGCAGGCCCAGGCGCTTTATGCCGGCGGCGAACTTTCCGAGGAAGACCGGGAGGTTTTCCGTTCCGAGATGGAGGCCATCTTCTGGGATTCCCAGGAGGAGGCGCAGAAATATGCTCCGAAGAGCCGCCGGAAAAGCTAAGGGGGGATGACGCTTGATGTATCAGGCAGTCCGAATGGCCGAACAGGCTGTCAGGCAATACGGTACCAGAGATCCGTTTGAAATCATTGAGGCGCGAAAGATCCGCCTCCGTTATTTTTCCGCGGTCAGTCTCCTCGGCTATTATAAGGTCGTCAAGCGGACGCAGTACATCGGCCTTAACCAAAACGCCGGCGAGGAGCAGCAACGAACCGCCGCCGGTCATGAGCTCGGTCATTCCTGTCTGGATTATGCCATTGCCTCACGGGGCGGTGAATTCCGTGATACGTTTCTGTACACGCTTTCCAATGGACGGCTTGAAAAAAATGCCAACCTGTTCGCCGCTGAGCTCCTCATTCCGGATGAGCACATTCTGGATGACCTCTGCCACGACGCCTATCTCAAAACCGTCCATGATATCAAGGCACACCTGGATCAGTATCACAGTCCCCGCGCCCGGTTCGATTTCGAGCAGGAACAGATGCGCCAGTTCTATGACGAGCATGAAATCGCCTCTCTGGAGGAACTGGGCGCAAAGTGCCGCGTGGACAGCGAGCTCATCCGGTTCAAGCTGCAGGCCCTTGCCTGCAAGGGATTTGAGCTGCCCAGCATTCCGGAAACCAGAAACGATTTTCTCCGTCACTGGCGGGACTGAATCCGGGCAGCGTCCGGTGCCGGAGGATTCGGAGGTTCCCATGGTCTATCTTTGCATTGATCTCAAGTCCTACTATGCCTCCGTCGAATGTGTCGCCCGGGGGCTTGATCCTCTCCGGGCCAACCTGCTGGTAGCGGATGAGGCCCGCTCCGACCAGACCATCTGTCTGGCTGTCTCGCCCAGCCTGAAAGCCAAGGGCGTCCCCGGCCGTCCCCGTCTGTTTGAGGCCCGGCAGGCCATCCTGGCCTATGAACGGCAGCATCATACCCATATCGACTATCTGATCGCCGTTCCGCGTATGGCAGAATACGAACGGACCTCTGCCCTCATCTATTCCATCTACCTGCGATTCGTGGCCCCGGAGGATATCCACGTCTATTCCATTGACGAATGCTTCATTGACTGCACGCCCTATCTGCACCGCTATCAGGCCGCTGCCGATCAGACCGGGTCCGATCCGGCCCACATGATGGCCATGGACATGATCCGCGCCGTTCTCCGGGAAACCGGAATCACGGCGACTGCCGGCATCGGCACAAACCTGTATCTGGCCAAGGTCGCCATGGACATCGTGGCCAAGAAAGCCAAACCGGATGCCAACGGCGTCCGCATTGCCGCCCTGGATGAGGACAGTTACAAATATCTGCTGTGGGAACACCGGCCGCTGACTGATTTCTGGCAGATCGGGCCAGGAAAATCCAACCGCCTGCTCAAAGGCTGCATGTTTACCATGGGCGACGTCGCCCGCCGAAGCCTGACGGATCAGGAATGGTTCTACAGGGTTTTCGGCATCGACGCAGAGATCCTCATCGATCATGCCTGGGGAATTGAACCCGTCACCATGGCCGACATCAAGGGCTATCATTCGGACAATCACAGTCTCTCAAGCGGCCAGGTTCTCCCCCGCCCCTATCGCTACGAGGAGGCGCGGCTCGTTCTGAGCGAGATGATCGACATGCTCTGTGCGGAAATGCTCGCTGGGAACGTCGCCTCAAAGACCTTTAACTGGTGGGTCAGTTACGATTATAAATCCCTTGAATTCTGCCCGGACTACGCCGGCCCCGTTTCCATCGATTTTTACGGACGCCTCCATCCCGCCCACAGCGGCGGAACCGTCCGCCTTCCGGATAAGACAAATGTCGCCGCCGAGGCCGCCCCCGCTCTGCTGACCCATTTTGATGCCGGCGTCCATCACAACCTTCTGTTTCGGCGTCTGGGCATCTGTGCCGTCGATACCATCCCGTTTTCCGGTGCGCGGCAGCTCAGTTTTTTCACGGACTGGGAGCAGCAGGAAAAAGAACTGCACCTGCAGCGGGCCATGCTGGACATCCGAAAGCGCTATGGCGCCGGTGCCGTATTCAAGGCGCGCAGCCTGATGGAGGGGGCAACCGCCCTTGAACGAATCGGCCAGATCGGCGGGCACCGCGCCTGACAATACGCGAAAGCAGCATCTGTGCGATCGGCCGGAAAAGTTCTGTCCGGGCCCCCTTTTCCTGTTCCATTCCTGTACACGGAGTTGCCCTGTCGCGAAGCGACAGTTAAGTCAAATCCAGGCCTCATGCAATGCTGCTCCGGCAAGTGCTCAACAGTGAGGCCTGCAAAGG
>DGWH01000136.1:35859-36251 GCA_002395225.1 Christensenella sp. UBA4263 | reverse complement strand
ATATCGTGGAGGCTGAAAAAAATCCGCAGAGGATTTGTGCAATCGATTTGGGAGTCAAAAATTTCGCAGCTATGTCGAACAATATTGGCAAACCGGCCATGTTGTTCAAGGGCGGAGTGGTGATAAACGCGAATCATCATTGTACTAAATACTTTGGGAAAAATCAGTCTGCACAGGCCAGGAGTGCTGCACAGAAGAGTGGCACTGCACAGACGAGTGACAATGCAAAGACCAGCGATACTACAGAAACGCTGGAAATGACAAAACAGATGAAAAACCTTCTGAACAAGAGAGCGAATATTCTCTCTGACTACATCCACAAGACGTCGAAGCTCATAATAAACTGGTGTAAAGAAAATCAGATTGATACACTGGTGGTGGGAAATAATAAG
>DGWH01000136.1:16687-35742 GCA_002395225.1 Christensenella sp. UBA4263 | reverse complement strand
TTTCATAAAGACACTTGAGTATCTGTGCAAACGGGAAGGGATTCTGTTTAAGATTCAGGAAGAATCCTATACGTCTAAAGCCAGTTTTCTGGATAATGACTTCATTCCGGTCTACAATCCCGCCAGCAAACAAACGGAAGAGTTTTCAGGGCACAGAGATAATCGATTGTATACAACCAAAAGCGGCAGAAGCATCAATGCTGATCTTAACGGAAGTGCAAATATCGGACGTAAAGCATTCCCTGAACAATTTACGACAGATAACTGTGACATTTTGTCAAGGCCTGTTATTGTTCGGCATCCTGATCACTATCTGTCAGAGTACTCAAAACACAGCCCCGACGGGGATATCGGCTCTGTGATGGAGCCTGTAGTGTTACCTTATAGGTAACCTACTGGTAGTCGATCAAAAGATAATACCTTTTGACCGTCGCATCATGCGCGAGACGTTCGCATAGAAATACAGTTTTGCAGAGTAACTCTGTGAGCTGTAAAGTATGCGGCACTCGCCTTCACATAAATATTCTATATTTTAAGGAGGTGTTGTGTAACTGACACCGCAATGCTCGGAATACGGGAGGTAACGCTCCTGGGCGAGCACCATAATACTCCGGCAGGCGACGCATGAAAGCCAGTTCTGCGTGGTTCTGAAGCCCGGTGAAGCGGGCCGAAAAGCGGTCAGACAAGGATTGCATACTGTGCAAGAATTCTCGGGAGAACTGTCAAGTTCAAGCGAGGATTCCTGAAAGTGCTGATGCATACCGCTGATAGGCCGGTGGTCTATAAAACACCCATGTTGAGAATGTCCGTTGGACTGACAAATAAAACGTTCTTTCCACCTGGATTGAACGGTCCGAATGTACGCCTCTTAGACGGGGCACGTTGAGCCTTGTTAATAGCGTGTCTGCAGTTTAAGCTGCTCCAGTGGGGATCAGTAGTTATATGATGGATGAAAGTCCCTGGCTTGTTACAGGCGAGTCCAAGCTGGAAGGGGTAAAGGAAACAGCTAAAGGTGTCATGCACAGATAGCGGTGTTGGAACGTTAGAAACTATTCACGCTGAGCGATCTGGCAGCAATGAAGCGTAAAGATTGAGGAAGTCGTTCTCGCAAAAAGGAACGAAAGAAAGATCTTGCAGAATAGTTGATGAGGGGCACTACTGATGATAGCTCTTGTAATGAGAGAAGGAGGAAAGGCCCTAAGTCTAGTTACAGAAAGAGAAACTTCGTGCTGGTACATACGTAGATAAACTGTTAAAACACGACGATAACTTAGAAAGGCGTGTTGCCTATGTCGGATTCAGTTATAAATGAATCCGTAAGTACCAGCGAAAGATAACAATCTCTGACGACTAGATGGAGCGCCGTATGCCGTGAAAGTGGCACGTACGGTGTGGGCCAAGGGAAAGGGTGGAGATAATTTCAAAGCCCTGACCTATTGGCATTAAGTATGGTATCTGCAACATAATCAGAAGAGTTAGTAAAGAGGAATTTATAATAGCGGATAAAAATGGAAGAGAAATCAGGCTTAACTTTGCTTACTATATGACTAAGAATCAAGCTTGTTTTGTTAAAAAAAGCAGAAATGAATAACACAGTTTCTTGGTAATCGAGTCTTTAGCAGTGAGAAAAAGCAAATACATGATTTTAGGTTGGTTAGAATCATTATTGTCAGCTTTGCACTGTTAAGATACATTATTTAATGGAGATAAAAAAGGATGTGTTATAATACGTTTGCTCTGAAACTGAACCATCATAGCGGAGGCCCGAACGGGTTCACTTTTCAGAGAGATGTCGGAAACATAAGAAGACAGGATAATGGAGGAAGAGAAATGAAAAAAGCCGCTTTACTCATCGGGCTTATCTGCATTCTGGCTCTCAGCCTGACGGCCCTGGGCAGTTCACTGGCCGAAGCCATGGATGCGGAAAAGGCATATGACTATTCCAGGGTGTCTTCCTGGATTCAGATTCCGGCAATCACCAAAGAGGTTGATACGTTTTATATCCTGGCAACAGATTATATGCTGTCCAGCTTTTTAGAAGACTCCTCCGATTTTGCCGAGGTTGGAAATCCGGAGATGAAGGAAAATGCGCCGATGGAATATGCCGCACAGGCAAGCGTCTATCAGGAGTCCACGAACGTGTTTGTGCCGCTTTACCGCCAGGCTGGCATGCGGTACGCTGCTGAGGTCTGGACGATGACCGGAAGCATTGAAGATGCCGTTTCCGGGACACCGTATGAGGATATATCCGCTGCGCTTGACTACTACTTTGAGAATTTCAACAATGGCCGTCCTTTTATTCTTGCGGGTCACAGTCAGGGCTCTGCCATGGCGAAATATGTGCTGAAACATTATTTCAAGGATCATCCCGAGTACTATGAACGTATGGTTGCGGCATACATCATTGGTTATTCGGTTACAAAGGATGATCTTGAAGAGTGTCCGTACCTGAAGTTTGCGGCCGGGGAGGATGACACGGGCGTCATCGTCAGCTGGAATACCGAGGGTCCTGCAAACGCTGTGGAGAATGCAGCAATGGCGGTATTGCTGCCGAACGCGATCAGCATCAATCCGCTGAACTGGAAACTGGATGATACCTATGCTCCGGCGAGCGAGAATCTGGGCTCGTATATGGTGAACGAAGAAACCGGCAAGAGGGAGATAATCAGGGACTACGCTGATGCGAAAGTGATTCCGGAGCGCGGAGTTGTCGTGACGAACGCCAAAACCGATCCGTTGCCTGAAGAAATGGAAATCATTGCGGAGATTGTGAGCCTGTTCTTCGGACCAGACAGCAGACATGCAGGCGACTATGCATACTACTACAACAATATCAGGGACAACGTGGCAAAGAGAATTGATGCGTACATGAACAGCCAAAAGTAACAGGTGATGGATGCCTGAGCTTTGAGCAATATGCGGAATAGATCTGCGCTTTTTAAGCACGGAGGACGGAGAGCATAACTGCGCCCTTTTTACGCCTTGCGGGGCGTTTGAAACTGAATACAACATTCGTGATGGATAACCGTCGGATTTGACGGGGTTAGTATACCCTGTCAGGTTCGGCGTTTTTTTGCGTTTTTTCAAGGTATGAAAAAAGCGCCCGGTGAAGGGCGCTTTGGAAGGGGATCAACCGAACTTTCGGTCGGGGCCAGCATCCTCCCTGCGGGGATGCACCCGCTTGAACTGCTTGAGCTGCTCCTCGGTCATTTCGGGGCAATCCTCGTCAAATACGATGGGGCGATCCTTTAAAGCGTCAAGCCGCTTGATCTGTTCAAGGGTCAGGGGTGTATTGGGTTTCAGATTATAGGTGACTATCATCGTAGATTCTCCTTTCTCTGGACGTGGCCTTTCTGGCGGAAATGATGCGGGTTCTTTCACGGCGCTCTGTATACACGACAAAAAGGACTTCACGAACCATGCTAATGGTATTATAGCGGTCTTCCTCGTCACTATGCGCGGAATCATACCACTCGATACGGTTGACATCGTAGAAAACCCGAACGTCGTCTCGAAAATCTACGCCGTGCTTTTTCAGGTTGAGCGCGGCCTTGTCCTCGTCCCACTCGAATTGCACGGGCAATTCCCCTTCGTAACTCTATGCCGCCATTATAGCTGAAATGCCTGCAATTGCAAGGCAAAAAAATAAGGAGGAACTTACATGAAACAGAAAACAGGAAGAAAGCTGCTGGACGTTTTGCTCACGCTGGCGATGGTGATCGGGCTATGCCGAGCATGAGCTTGACGGCGTATGCAGATAATACTGAAACACTACTCACTACCATTACAGCAACCGGTAAGGAACAGGCTAGCTATAGTACAGATGGTGTGGCAACCTTTTCATTCAGTTATACAGCAAATGGCAGCTCTAATTACACTAACAATGGAAGAACAAACTGGGGATGGTGGGGATATGGATTTACGGCAACTGTCACCTCTGTCGATGGATATACCATCACCAAATGCGTATTCTATGACGATGCCAATCGTATTGCTGCAGACAGTGAAGCTCCATTTGTAGTTGAAACCACGGAGGAAGATAAGACCCAACAAGTAAATGGAACCCCATTCTAGCAAATCAGTCTAAAGGTATATTAAAGATTGAGGTTTATGGCTATGCAGATAGAGCCGCGCAGACCATAACCGCGTCTGATGTGACAGCCACCTACGGAGACACAGATAAAAGTATCAGCGCCATCGTCACCAAGCCAGCCACGGATGGCGGCGCGATTAGCTATGGCGTTAAAGAAGGCAGCGGGGATTATATCGACGTAGCCTCTGACGGTAAATTGACCATCAAAGCGGTTCCGGCAGACGGTAAAGCCTACGTTATCGTAACGGCGGCTGCGACCCATGACTATGCGGAAACGGCCAAGGAAGTTACTGTTACGATCAGAAAGGCGGAAGCGACCGTCACGGCTAAAGATCAAAGTATCATGATCGGGTGGCACGGTGCCAGAACTGTCTGCGCCGGTTCTGGATACGCATTACTCCGTCACAGGGCTTGTAGGTACGGATGCATTGACTACTGCTCCGACGCTGGTCTATCAGAAGGACGGCAGCACAGCCACTCCGGTCAATACTGTGGCGGGCACCTATGACATCGTTCCTTACGGTGCGAGCGCAGGCGATAACTACAACATAAGCTACACAAACGGCACTCTGACGATTACAGCGAAAGATACGCAGACCATCACAGCGTCCGACATAGCAGCTGCCTATGGTGACACGAATAAGAGTGTCAGCGCCACGACGGATGGCAACGGCGAAATCAGCTATGCAGTCAAGGCAGGAAGTGAGGATTACATCAGTGTTGCCTCTGACGGTATATTGACGATCAAAAAAGTTCCGGCAGACGGTAAAGCATATGTGACTGTCACCGCCTCCGAGACCAACACGGGCGGCACAGGCGGCAACGGCTATGCAGCGGCTGCCAAGAATGTAACCGTGAACATCAGCAAGGCAACAGTCACCATCACAGCGAAGGATCAGAGCATCTATGTGGGCGGCACAGTGCCCATACTCTCCGGCGCAGATTTCTATACCGTTACAGGGCTTGTGGGTACGGATACACTGACAACCCAACCCGACGCTGGCTTATCAGAAGGACAACAGCGCAGCTACCCCTGCCAATACTGTGGTAGGCACCTGTGACATCGTTGCTTCAGGCGCAAGCGCAGGAGATAATTATAGTATCAGCTATACAAACGGCAAGCTGACGATCAATGATAAGGGCACCCAGACCATCACTGCCGGTAATGTGACGGTGACCTATGGCGACACAGGCAAAAGTGTCAGCGCCAGTGTAACCGACCCGACAACGGGCGGCGGCGCGATCAGCTATGCAGTAAAAGCTGGTAGCGGGGACTATATCGAAGTGAACGCAACCACCGGCGCACTGACCATCAAGAAGGTTCCTGCGGACGGAAAAGCCTATGTCACTGTAACAGCAGCGGAAACGGCAACTTATACACAGGCGACAAAAGAAGTGACCGTGACCATCAACAAGGCGAACGCTGTATCGGCCTCTGTTACTGCAAACAACAGAACTTATGACGATACGGAGAAACCGCTTGTGACCGTGACAGGTGAACCGACAGGCGGCGAAATGCAGTACGCTCTTGGCACTGCAACCGAAGCCACACAACCTTATACCACATCCATCACGTCAAAAACCGAAGCCGGAACCTAAATCACAACTTGCTACGGCGCGAGGATGATGAAAGCCGTTCATGTTGCGCCGAAAATAGGCGATAAATTGGGGATTACGGCTTAAAAGGGCCAGATAATGAAGAGATGTTTGCGCCGGGGAGAGTTGACAGAAGGGTTTGGACTTGAAATCGGAGCTAAGGGGAATGGAAGATGATTTTGACCGGGAAGGTCATATTTTTTTGCCCTGAAACGTATTGATATTTCTATAAAATCATATACAATAGGAATGTAAAACCGAACAGGAGTTCAGGGAGGTGTGATATGCCAAGACAGAAAAAGAATGCCCAGCCGATCAGCATTAAGATGGACAAAGCTACATTCGACCGCCTTGAGGCATACTGTGAGCGTGCCGGGCAGTCGAAGACCGTGGCTATAGAGCGTGCTCTGAATAAACTGATAGATGAGTACGATGATATGGTAAAAGCATATGAAAGCAGGAAGGCAGGTGGAGATGAATGAAGAAGGATACAGATATTACTGTTGAGGAATCCACTGCAATTATCGATATGGAGGAACTGTGCAGAAATTCTATTGACCTGATCCGTTATGCCCGCGGACTTGCTGTCCAGCATGTGAACATCATTGAGCTTATGACCAATTACGCACTGGGCCGGTGGATTGTCGAAGAACAGCAGAATGGACAGGATCGCGCTCAGTATGGAGCCCGTGTGATCGATCGACTGTCTGAGGCGCTGACGGAGGAATTCGGACGCGGGTATTCCAGAGAATCATTGCGTAATGCGAGAAAGTTTTACCTGACATTTCAAGATCGAATTTCCCAAACGTTGTTTACTGAATTTGCAATCGAGAAATCCCAAACGCTGTTTGGGAATTTGAAAGACGTGCCGTTCACTCTCCCATGGTCGCACTACCTGATTCTGATGCGAATCAAGAATCCGGATGAACGGAAATTCTATGAGATTGAAGCTGCAAAGAGTCGATGGAACGTTCGCCAGCTTCAGCGCCAGTATTCTTCTTCGCTCTATGAACGGCTTTTGCTGAGCTCTGATAAAAGCAAGGTTATTGAGTTGTCCACACAGGGGCTTGTTGTACAGAAGCCGGAGGACATCGTGAAGGATCCGATGGTGCTGGAGTTTTTGGGATTCCCGGCACAGGCTGTATATTCCGAAACGGAACTTGAGACGAGGCTGCTCAATCACCTGCAGGAATTCATCATGGAGCTTGGGACAGGCTTCACGTTCTCGGCACGCCAGAAACGTTTTGTTTTTGACGAGGATACCTTCTATTGTGATCTGGTTATGTATAATCGCCTTCTCCGATGCTTTGTGCTGTTCGACCTGAAGGTGAAGAAGCTGACGCACAAAGATCTCGGACAGATGCAGATGTATGTGAACTATTATGACCGTTATGAGAAAACCGAGGATGAAAACCCCACAGTCGGCATTCTGCTCTGTAAGGATAAAAATGATGCATTGGTAGAACTGACTCTGCCGAAAGACGCAAATATCTATGCGGCAAGGTATGAGCTGTACCTGCCGGACAAGAAACTGCTGCAGAAGAAGCTGGAACAGTGGTTGGCGGAGGAAGGGGAATAATGGGTATGTACAGAACTGAGGGAGAATATTTTGACTGGATTAATGGACCTGTCGATCCGGCAGAAAAGCTGCTTGCCGAAAAGGTCGGAGATTTTAGCGATATGTTTGGTGAGATGGTATTTGAACCTGAATGTTGTCAAATATACACTCGAAATCAGACTGGATGACCGGAATACCAGACCCATAACTCAATCAAAACGGAAGAGATGGGGAAGGGATACGGGTGAAAAGATCACCTTGCAGCCTTAATCCTTCATGGCAGCTTTGCCCGGATATACCGGATGACCAGACCGTTTCTGAAAGTATTCATCTTCCCGTTCGGCTCAGATGTCCTTTTCTCTGGAAAACCAAAAGACAAAAGCATAACCGTCTGCCGTCAGCATTGGCGCCGGCAGACGGGCGTGTCCAAGCCGCGCAGAGACAGAACCGCCCTTTTGTGCGGTCGGCTGTACTGCCTGCCGGAGCGAGAACAATCGTTTCCCCCTTAACGCCTGCTTATCCCAGGGTTAAGGGGGTTTTGTGATGTTCATCCCATTAAACGTCTTTGTTCCTGTTTCACGACGAGGCCATCTTCAGGGGTTCAAAGCGCTCATTTCTGTACGCGTATCTGACAGGCAAGAAAGAGCCGTTCTGTTTTTCAGGATACAGAACGGCAGACGGCTGAAATTGTGTCCGGCACAAGCGTTACAGCCGTTACAAAATTGTAATGAAAAGTGCACAAAAGAAATAGAATGTTACATACAAAATGACCAAAAACCGGCATTTTATATCAAAATTGTAACGCTGAAATGGTAGACGTTACAAGGTTGTAACGCTATACTATTGCTGTCATCTGAAGGGAACAGCTCCGGGCGTTTCGGCTGTTTGTGCAGAGCGAATCCTCCGAAAGAGCCGGGCCAATCCCCGTCTTTGGGCCATTGGCCTCGACAGATCAGATGTCCTCCTGTTTTCAAATGAATCATCTCTGTTTCCGGTCCCTCCCATCCAGGGCGGGCAGGGAACAGATCCATCGCCGGATGCATACGGCTGGTGGGATGTTACACCGTGTTCTATTGGGCATATGCCGAACCGGATTCTGTCCGGTGCGGCAGCCTTCCCTGGGGAGATTATGCCCGGGGACAGAAAAAAGGTGTGACACCCTCTGGTTTTGTGCGTCCGGTTTTTTGTCGTATCCGGGCAGCGAATCCGGGGGAAAACGGTTCACGTAAACGGGGATGAGCGGTCTTTGTCCCGGTGCGCAGCGGCCGGTGAAAACGGGGGAGGACAACTCCTCCTGCCAGACCGGTCATGGATGGAATGGTTTTCCTGATTCCGGAACGGGAGGACCGGGCCTGCAAAACAGGGCTATAGGCCGAATCCGGGATTCAGGCAGATGACAGGTACAGGGATGACAGAAAGGAGAAAGGCAGTGTTGCAGAAACCGGAAGATTATGACCGCGCAGAATCATATGGCAGTGACGCTGAGCGTCTTCCTGCCGGCGGTTATGTGTGTGAGATCAAAAAAGCGGAGGAGAAAATCATCCGGAGAACAGGAACATTGGTGGTGTCAGTCAGTTTTGATATTGCGGAGGGAGAATACAGGGACTTCTTTGCGCGGCACTACCGGAGGCAGAAAACGCGCAAAGCAAGAGGCGGCAAACCGGCCAGATGGCTCGGAACGTACACCGTGTTTCCTTACACGAATGAGGGCCTGACAAACCCGGCATTTAAGGGCCTGCTGGAATGTATGGAAAAGTCGAATGAAGGATTCAGGATTAAGTGGCCGCTGAATCTCGACGAATTCAGGGGCATGAAGGTGGGGCTTCTGTTTCGTGAAGAGGAATATGAGGGCAATGACGGGACACTCCGAACGGGTGTATGTGCCTGCCGGGCACGAACGGCGGATTGTATCCGCAGGGAGGATTACATCGTGCCTGCCAGACGCAAATTAGAGAAAAGCGTGTCTGTCAAGACCGGACCGGATGTGCAGGAATTCATTCCGGAGGATGTGGATGATGAGGAGCTCCCTTTCTGATCAGCCGGTTTTCCATTCATGAAAAGCGGGACTTGTCCGGATCAGGAGCGGGGCTTAGACAAATGAAATATGTGAGGAGGCGGTTGATCAATGTCGAATCCTGTTTTCTTTGCAGGTGATATGGAGATCCTGAATGAAACACTCGGCGGGGATGCGTTTCCCGTCATCTGTGCCCTGACAAAATATGCAGAAACCGGGGTGGAAACAGATATTGGCACCTTTTATCTGGGACAGAGGATTGCCTATCTGCTGCTTAAACAAAAAGTGGAAATCAGTCTGCAGAAGACCGGGGATGATGCAGCGGTCAGGAAAAAACGTGCCCAGAAGGCGGCAAAGGCACGGTGGGCACAGGCCGGAGGAAAGAAGGCGGGAAAACCCCAAATGGAAGGGAATGACCTGAACGGTACAGAGCTTGCAGATCATGCGGACAATGATCAGGGATCAGGCAGCATTTCTCATGAGGCGGAAGCAGATCTGACATGCACAGGCGGCTCCGGGGATGCTGACGCTGTTCAGACATGCACAGAGATCTCCGAGGATGCAGGGAATGCTCAGACATGCACAATCCATCCGTCATTGGACGCGGATCAAGCATGTTCATGCATGCTCGGGGAGGCTGAGGATGCTCAGACCTGCTCAGAACTCTCTGAGGATGCAGGCAATGCCCGGACATGCACAGGCAGATCTGAGGATGCTTGGGATGCTCAGACAGGCACAGTCAACCCGTCATCGGACGCAGATCAAGCATGTTCAAGCATGCTTAAGGATGCTGACAATGCTCAGACAGACACAGACAGTAGTAGTTATAGTAGTAGTTGTAGTTTATTTATTTCAGATATGGATATACAGGATAAAGATATACAAGATACAGATACAGATCATACAGACTGTATAGTCTATAAGAGTTTGTATAAGACGAACGCGTGCGCGCGCGAGGGGAAGACAGATCGGTGGGGATACCTGGGGGAACTGGTCTCTGAGGAGGAACTGGAAGCACTGAGGAGGCAGCGCATAACGGAAATCCCCGCGATTGAGCAGATGATGAGAGACTGCGGTGCCGACTTTGCGCCGGCAGATGAGGATATTGCCAGAGAACTCCTGGCCGAATACAGCTGTGAGACGATTCTGAAGGCAATCCGTGAGGCAAAAGAGGGAGGAAGGGTTATCTGGCGGTATATTCGTGGAATTTTGAGAAACTGGAAGGAGAGTGAACAGCATGTCGGCAGAAGACATTCAGGAAAGGGTCGGGGACCTGCCGGCTCAGGGGAACCATCAGGAGGTGCTGGAAAAGGTTCAGGGAACAGGTCCGATTCCACCCGAGGAACCGAAACTAAAAAGTATTCAGACGATCTTCCAGAAGATGCACGGCGGTATCTTCGGTCGATCACCATCTGAGCCGGACCCGGCCGAAAAGCCGGCGGATGAACTGGATCCGGATCATCCGCTGGCCCGCAGGCTGCGGCAGCAGGAAGAGCTCCGGGAGTGTTTGCAGGCCAAGGCGGATTTGTATAACGAGTCGGAGGGACACCTGAATTCGCTGGATGGGATTGACTGTCCGCTGTGCAAAAACAGGGGCTATACGGAGGAGGTCCGGTTTAACGGATACTGCTATTCAATCCTCGTGGAATGTCCGTGCCAGAAGCGGCGGAAGAGCTGGCAAAGGCTGCAGAATTCGGGACTGGCGGCGAGTATCCGGAGACAGACGTTTGAGTCCTTTGAGGTTACCAGCAGCTGGCAGGAACGGATCCGGAAAAAAGCAGAGCAGTATGTTCATGACGAGGAGGACAGATGGTTTTGTATCGGCGGGGCGGTTGGCTGCGGGAAAACGCATATCTGCACGGCGATATGCGGAGAGCTGCTGAACGGGAATAAAAGCGTGCGGTATATGTGCTGGCCGGAGGAATCGGTGCGGCTGAAAGGACTCGTGAACGAGGAGGAATACAACAGCCGTGTTCGGGCATACAAAGAGTGTGAAGTGCTTTACATCGATGACTTTTTCAAGCTGGGCAGGGCGCGTTCGGCCGGTGGACCGTCAGATGCGGATGTGAAGCTGGCGTACCAGATCATCAATGCCCGATACATTGCCAGAAAGAAAACGATCATCTCATCCGAATGGCTGATGGATGAACTCATGGATTTCGATGAGGCCACGGCGAGCCGGATTTATGAAATGAGCAAGGGATATGCGCTGCAGGTAGAGCGGGAGAAGGACAGAAATCACCGTTATCAGGAGAGGAAAAAGGGGAAGGAGGATGGAGATGAAGAGCTGGTATAAGGCAGGGGGAATTCTGTTGCTGCTGGCCTGCCTGATGGTATCCGCTGCGCAGGCAGACAGGGCATTTGTGTGCGCGGTCCATAAGGGCGAATGGGTGTGGATTCGGTCCGCGCCCGACAAAGCGGCGATGAAAGTCGGACAGATCCGTCACGGGTATGAAGGGGAAATTCATGAAATTCGCAATGGCTATGCCAGAATTACGACAACAAACGGGACGAAGGGCTGGGTGGATGTCAGCTATCTGGATATGCCGATCCGTGAAAAGGTGTATGTGCTCATCGCGGATGGACCGGTGAACAAACGGGAAACCCCGGATGGCAGGTTCCTGATGCGGATTAAGGCCGGATCACGCATCAGCGTGCTTGGCTGGCGTTACAGCAAAAAGGGCGAACTGTGGGCCCGGGTTTTCCATGGCGGGTATGTCAAGGCAGAGTATTTGCGGGAGGCGGAGTGATGAACGGGATGAAAAACTGGTTTTCGGGGATCCGACTGCGGGATGGGGCGGGCAATGGCACACGGCGGCAGCCTGTCCGGTAGGAGCAAAGCAGCGGGCGCAGATGACCGCGGCGGCGGTCACGCAAAGGATCGCTGTTCAGGCAGAGGCGCTGGAAGAACTGCCATGCCAACAGACCAGGTCACTGCGTGTAAAGCGAACAGAGAATTGGGTGCCCCGGGTCGGTGGAACAGATGAAACCGGGCAGATCAGGAAAGGAGCGGGAAAATGAAAGGTGCAGTGTGGAGTGTCGGCAAAGATGGAAATGCCGAATACCGCATGAGAATAGACGGGTGTAACTGCGTGAAAATGCGGCTTCTGAGAAGAGACGGCTCGTACTGGCTGGAATGCCGTGACATGGAAGTGTTTGTGGATGAGGACAGAGGTGATGTGGCCGGCAAAGGACTGATCAATCTGGGAACCGCCTCCCTCAGAAAAGCGCAGGAGGCTGCAGAAAGGGCGTATGAGACATGGGTAGAAGATCAGATCAGCCACTATTCCCGAATCCTCGAGGAAATCTTCGGGAGAACCGTGTGGTCCTGAAATTCCGTTTCGAAATCACCTGCATGCCAGGTGCTCAGGAGGCGATTCGGCACTGCATGGAGGTGGCAAGGAGATGTTACGAACAGGGCAGAGGGGTGATGGAGGCCAGACTTGTGGAACTGGATTCGTGAACACTGCCCAGAGGATGAACGACAGAAAGGACGGAGCAAAGTGACAAGGAAAATCGATTTAATCGCAACGGGAATGAATTTGCGGGCGGTCCGCATGAGGAAGGGATACAGAGCCATAGACGTTGCAGACATGATGCAGGTTTCATCCGGGTCTGTGTCACACTGGGAAAATGGCGATTTCCTGCCATGTACAGTGCGCCTGGTTCGGCTGGCGGAACTGTATGGTGTTCCGATTGACAGCCTGATCATCCGCAGGGCGGAGTGAGCGGGGAAAGGATTGGCCCTGTCGCGCAGCGACAGTTTGCAAAATTGGGACGGAACAAAGTCGCACCGGCAAAAGCTGACATTGAGGACCAGAGAGCGGCCCTGTCGCGCAGCGACAGTTTGGTCAATTTGGGCCGGAACAAAGTCGCACCGGCAAAAGCTGACATTGAGACCCAGAGAGGAGAAGAGGATGGAGCCGAATGAAGTACGTTATTGCCTGGATCATTACCGGGAGAGTGTTGCACGAAGTGCTTTCCTGAAGACGGAAACGGAAAATCTGGCGAAGATGATCCGGCAGATGAAGGACACGCTGGTTGAAAACTCCGTGTCCATTACGCAGAAATGGTCGGAAATGCCGCATGGATGCGAAGTGGGGGACCCGACGGCACGTCTTGCTCAGAGGATTGCGGACGGGGATACCCCGGAATATCTGCGGGAAATGGAGGCGGAAATGAGAAAAAAGCTGGAGGAATACAGCAGAAGAACGACGATGATTGCGTATGTGGAATCCTGGCTGCATGTGCTCAATGAACGGGAACGGTACGTCGTAAAGACACAGTGGTTGGAAGGGAGCACCTGGCGGGAATTGATCTCGGGATTTCAGGAACAGTTTGGTGATATATACAGCCTGCAGGGACTGAGGAAGATCCGGAATCGTGCATTTACGAAAATCTGTGAGATCGCAAGGTGAAAGCGGCAATGAGCCGGGTCCGCGAAGGAATACGGATCCGGCTTATCGCCGGGGATGCGGAAAGTGTCACAAAAAGGGCATGTTTGTGGAGCTGTTCTGCTGATTCAATCGTGTTATAATTCAAAACGGGAAATGGAATTGCCCGGACGGAAAGCGAAAGTTCTCTTTCGGTTCCGGGGGTGATGTGATATACTGGGCTCAGCCGTGAACAGAACCAGTCATGAAAGAGCCCATAACAGACACGGTCTGTGAACCGGGAACGGAATCATCCGGATAAAGTCCGGCGTGCGGATCGTGCCGGTTTTGCCGGAATCTGAGCGTACAGACCGCGAAATTGCGGCAGGGATTCCGGGGCAGTGCATGATTGTGTTTCGAATGCTCAAAAAGGAATGTCCTGTACAAAAGACGAACGGAGGAAAAACGTATGAAAAGGTTTCGCCTGGGCATCCTGTCAGCCTTACTCTGTCTGATCCTGCTCATCCCCGGTGTCGTGCTGGGGGAGAACAGCCCGTTTACGGATGTGGTGATTCTTTCGACAACAGACATGCACGGAAAATGCTGGCCGGTAAACCTGCTGACGGATGAAAAGGTTGCAAATAACATGCTGGGGGTTTCCACTGCAGTCAGGCAGATCAGGGAGGCGTATGGGAAAGAACAGGTCATCCTCATTGACAACGGAGATCTGTTTCAGGGAACCCCTATTTCCGAAATGCAGATCAATGCCCGCAGTACGGGAGAAAACAGCGATCCGCTGGTCATGGCACTGTGTCTCAGGGAAATCGGTTATGATGCCCTGGTATTGGGCAATCACGAGTTCAATTTCGACTGGGATATGATGTCAGACACGTACCGGTACCTGGAGGAAAATGGCGTGTCTGTGCTGGCAGCCAATGTGCTGTGGGACGGGTCAGATGGGATCCACGAAGCGGGAACCAACGCGTTCACCCCTTACATGGTCCGAAGCGTGATGGTTGGGGGACACGAACACAAAATCGGTATTCTGGGACTGGAAAACACGGATGTTCCCCGTTGGGATCTTCCGGACAGATATCCGGGACTTATGTTTGTGCATCCTGGGAACAGCCGTTTTTCCATTGCAAAAGAAGCACAGTCGTATGTGGAGGAAATGCGGGCATCCGGATGTGAATTCATTATCGTCTGCTATCACGGGGGACTGGGTGATACGGATAAGCCTCTGAGCTTCGGTGTTAATACAGATTTCCAGGGGATGCGCCTGATTAAGGAAACCGAAGGGATAAACATGGTGGTCCTCGGCCATGATCACTTCGGCGGCTATTCCGGGAATGTTTACCCGGATGCAGCCGGGAAGGACGTGCTCGTCGTCAATGGCGACGGCCAGCAGATCACACAGTCGGTATTCCGTTTCCGTGAGGATGCGGAGGGGGCATTGACCTGGGAGATGCTGGATAACCGCAGTCTGAATCCAGGCGATTACGAACCGGATGCGGCGCTCATGGAAAAGGTTAAGCCGTATGAAGAGCTTGCCTCTGAGATGGTTACAAGACCGATTGGCAAAGTCACCGGGGAATGGGATGACAGTCAGGAATATTTCACCCGGCAGAATGACAGCCTTGACCTGGTTCTGGAGGCCACCATGGAGATCCCCTCACAGCGACTGAAGGAGCAGTATCATGAACCGGCTGCAGCCGGAATAGAAGGTCTGGATCATCTGGACGTAGACATGGCAATGACCAACAGAGGGATCAGCGGCGGATATGTCATTCGCCCGGGCGAGATCTCGATGCGGGATATTTACCGGCTGTATCGTTTTGCCAATTCTATCCTGGTCCTTCCCATGCGCGGCTCTGAAATTCGCGCCGTTATGGAGGAAAATGCAGCGAACTTCCTGAGTGCACGTGTCCTGAACGGAAAAGTCTATTACTACAGCAAGGGTGACAACAACACGCATATCATCTTTGGGGGCATAAACTTTTCGTACGATATGTCCAGGCCTGAGGGAGATCGTGTCGTCATTGAAGGCTTTTCCAATGGACGTTCCTTTGAGGAGAACAGCGTATATCTGGTGTCGGTCAACAATTTCCTGCTGGGCAACGAGCACTGCGGCCTGCGGGCTTTCACGGAGGAGGATGCCCTCTGGAAGCAGGATGAAGAGGAGAATGCGCAGGACCTGATTGCACTCTATATCGATGAACGGTGTGTCCAAAATGGCGCACTGACAACGGCCCCCTTTGACTGGCACTGGGCGATGGAGTATACGGCGGACCCGGCTGAACAAACACTTGTTGACGGCAAGATTGCCGCCCGGCTTGCAGATAAGCCTGAAGACGGGCATACGTATGTGATCTGCTATGAGGCAGAACGAACGACCATGGGCAGGAAAACGGTGAACAATGGGTTTGACGCAGTTCCCTGCGAGCTCCGGGGGAATAACCTGGCAGCACCGCTCCACCCGGATGCACAGCGTTTTACGGCGTATCTGCAGGAAGATGAGGGTGTAGTGCTGGTCAATGCTGAGGGACTTTACCTGACCTGTACACCGGGGAAAAGTCTGGAACTGACGGAGAAGATGGCCGGGGATGGCGGAAGCATCTGGAAACTGATGCCTGAAAACGGTGGGTATGTGGTTGTCTGCTTCAGAGAGAGTGTCTATGATGCCGCGATACTTGAGGTCTATGCGAACCACATCCAGACTTATCACTATCTCGATCACGTCCACCAGGTGTTCAATTTCTATGAGGTGGAAGCGGAGTAAAGTGCCAGCTTCTTTCCTGCACAATGAAAATCCCCGGACAACGTCCGGGGATTTGATTTAAGCGACAGCCGCTGCTGAGTGTTTTCTGTGACCGGAATTCCAGAGATTCAGTCTTTTCCGGCGGGCAGCGGCGTTGAGAGGGCATAAGGAATCCCCTGGTTTCCGGATGAACCCATGCTTCCGTTTCCCGTCTGTCAGGCAGACGGAGTCCCATACCACATTGGATGCGGATCCTGCATTCCGTTAAACATCTGAAGAACGCGGCGGTGCATCTCCTGCATCTGGTTCAGTTCTCCGGGGGCCGTCTGATTCAGCCGGACAATGATGAGAGGATGTCGGCAGAATAATAAAATGCAAACAGCTGCCAGAATTCCTCGGGAACAGCGCCATGAAAATAACCGTCTATCTGTCCGGAGGCGAAAGCCGGATACTCGGTTCTGAGACAATGAAACGCATACCAGGGATCTCCGAGATTGTTAAAATATACCGGATGCCAGTCGATGACAAAGAGCTTTTCACTGTTCAGAATGAGATTCCCGATGTGGTAATCTTCATGCAGAGGACAGAGAGGTCTTGTTTTCAGCAGTTCATAATGCTTCTCGAGATAACGGAGCACACATTCCGAACCCTCAAATAAAGCCTTTATCCTGCGGAAAGCGTCAAGCTGCGGCTCCATGACCGTCCTGTACCTGTCGTACCAGTCCTGAACGGGATGATCCGAAGCCTCATGGATCCTGCGCAGAATCTCGCCAGCTTGGAAGCCACAGGCGTATTGCGGGTCGCGGCTGAGCTCAGGAAGCAGGTGCTCCAGATCTTCTCCCGGGATCCAGGAAAGAAGCGTAAATACCCGGGCATCGTCACGGCTTCTTGTCAAATCGACACACTCGGGAACCGGGAGTCCTGACTCCTTAACGTCTTCAGCCAGTCAAATTCCTGCTTTATCTGCGCATATTTTTGCCGCTTGCAATGCGAAAAAGAAAATCCCTGCCGTCCCTTCTTATCCGGTGCTTTCCGTCACCTGACACGCCTCTGTCAATTTTACTGATGTACTCAAATCCTGACAGATACGCTGAGAAGGAAGGGTGTTTCTCCAATATGATTCCCATCTCTCCATAACCTCAGAAAATGCATTCAAATCCAGTCGTTCTGCCGTCGCACCGGGACAGCCTGTCAACATCAGACCTCAGGCAGGCCGCTTTGGCAAATGACCAAAGCTGAGACCTGAGGCGAACGTTCAAGATGGAGTAAATACGCGCTGAGGCCAATGGTCAGCGGTTTCCTCGGCAGCATGTGAAGGAAAACGGAACATGTGACATGCCGCGTCATAAACGAAAAGGGCAGAACGGACCGTTCTGCCCTTTTGAATTTCCGGGTTTTAGCGAAGTGCTTTTCTACGGCTGAACACCTCAAAAATGATGAATCCGAGGACCAGCAGCGCAGCGCAGGCATAGAACAGGAGCTGATAGCCTCTGATTCCGGCGACCGCTTCCAGGAGGATGCCGCCCAGCATGGGGCCTGTGCCCTGCCCGACGTCACCGAACAGGTAGTAGGTGCTGGTGGCAACACCGCTGCGGTCACGACCGATATAGTTGATGCACCCTGCCTGAAGGGAGGGCTGGGCAGTTCCCTGGCCAACGGCCCGCAGGATGGCGGAAAGGAGGATCATGACAAATGATGTACTCCGGGCCAGGACGACCATGGAAAGGGCCGTCAGCAGCATAGCCGGGAGAACCGTCATGCGAATACCTTTCTTATCCATGAGTTTTCCGGACAGAGGACGGATGAAAAAGAGGCATACGGCGTAAATGGTAAAATACAGACTGATATCGGCAATGCCCCGGAGGTCGGAATACAGGACGATATAGGCATTGATGATGCCGTTGATCAGGGAAAACATCCCGCCGCAGAGGGAGAAGGCCCAGGCGCGCCATTCGAGAATATCCTCGAAACGGATGCGCTGTTTTTCATTTTTGGGCCTGGCAGCATCACTGTGCATAAACAGGAGGATGAAGCAGCCGACGATCGGCATGGCGGCAGAGGCCAGGAAGACCGCTTTCATGCTGATGGCCTGACTGATGGCGATGCCCAGGCCGGGGGCAGCGGCGGAGGCCAGAACCATGCTGAGCCCCATATAGCCGATGCCCTCACCCATCCGGTTTTTGGGGATGAAGCAGGTGCACAGAGCGACTTGGGCGGTACTGCCTATGGCGAACCCGATGCCGTTGATGATCCGCATGGCGATGAACAGCGGGATGGATCTGGCAAAGGCAAAACCGATGAGGCCGATGGTCATCAGGATATTGCTGATCATCATCAGGACGATCTTGTTCATGCGGTCTGCCATGATCCCGCAGAAGGGACGACAGAACAGTGAGGTCAGGGAAAACAGGCCGACAATGGTTCCGGCCAGTGTCATGCTGGCACCGACGTCTGTCGTCAGGTGTTTGGAAAGAATGGTCTGATTTGTGTAAAAGGAAAAGGCACTGAGGGTGCACACCAGCAGAACCATGATATAGTTCCGGTTCCAGAGCTTATCCCGAACTTCAGTTGTATTGCTCATGTTGTCCTCCTTGCCGGGCCTCACGGTTGATCATTTGCCTGAGTGGCTTTGTCATGGCCCGAATTTGCCTTACTGTCGCTGC
>DGWH01000136.1:0-16627 GCA_002395225.1 Christensenella sp. UBA4263 | reverse complement strand
CTGTCGCTGCGCGACAGGGCCTAGCCTTGCGCGATGCGGCGGTCACGTGACGATCCGGATCCATTTTTTCCGGACCAGACGGATGACGCACCAGACGGTTTTGATAATATGGTCGATTTTCATGAGAACGTAGATCCAGAACGGACTGAGATGCCACACAAAGGCGGACAGATAGCCAAGAGGGATGGAACAGAGCCAGAGGAAGGCAATGTCCGCGATCATCAGGAAACGCGTGTCGCCGCCGCCGCGGAGGACGCCTTTGGTCAGCATGGACTGCATGGTCTGAAAGACAACCATGATGGAAACGGCGTCGATAAGGAGGAAGGCGATGGATCGTGTTTCCTCGGTAATGTTGTATGCCCCTATGATAAAAGGGGCCAGCAGCAGGATGATCCCGCCGGCCAGGAGCCCGATGAGGCCGCTGAGCACGGTGAAGGTGATCCCCTGACGGTAGGCCAGTTCCGGATTCTTCTGGCCCAGTACATTTCCGGTCATGATGCTGCCGGCACTGGCCAGGCCGGAATTGAATACCGTGGAGAGGCGCACAATCATGGCCACGATGGCGTTTGCGGTGACGAAGGAGGCCCCCAGATGCCCGATGACCATGGTGACCGCCGTGTTGCCAAGCCCCAGCAGGAAGTCTGAGATAATGACCGGAACACTAAAGCACAGGTATTTGGGCAGATAGCTGCTGCACGGGGCCAGAAAATCCCGAAGACGGTACTGAATGCGCCGGTCGATGTGTAAAATGTAGAACAGGATGACGACTGTTTCAATCAGCCGTGCCAGGGTGGTGGCCAGGGCGGCACCGGCAATTTCCATTTGCGGGAAGCCCAGGTGACCGAATATCAGAACCCAGTTAAACAGCAGGTTGGTAAAGAAGGAGAGGACCGCGGTGAACAGGGGGAGACGCACCTCCTGCACGGATCGGAACACGATGCTGGTGGTCAGCGAGATGCCGGTCAGAAGGAAGGTGGGGGCCACCAGACGGAAATAGAGGATGCCGTTTTCGATGATGGCGGGATCACTGGTATACAGCCGCATGATCTGTTCGGGGAGGAACAGTACGGCGGCGGTGAACAGCAGCGCCAGGGATAGGCTGATCCGGAGCATCAGGGTCAGAATTCTCCGGATGGAACCGGGGTCTTTTGCGCCCCAGTATTGTGCTGTCAGCACGGCGGCACCGCCGCCAATCCCCATACAGAGGACCTGATAAATGGTGATAAAACTGTTGGCAAGAGAGGAGCCGGACAGCTGGAGCTCGCCGAATGCACCGAGCATGATGGTATCCAGCATATTGACCCCGATCGTAATCATGCTCTGGACCACCACGGGTGCAGCCAGAATGAGCGCTTTTTTGTAGAAGGCCGGGTCCCGGATCAGCCATTGTTTCATGGGGCTTTTCCTTTCCAGTTGCGATTGAGATAATTGCCGCTCAGAAATGGCTAGGACAGCCGGTCATTTTTTTCGGTCCAGCCGCGCCATTTCAAAGGCCATGACAGGGTCAGGGACCTCGCGTTTCAGGTACTGTTCCTCGCCCAGCATCATGATGTTCATGGCATTTGGCCCGACAGGCTGCCAGTCCGGCATCATATTGCCGTCATGGTCCGGGCCGTTCGGGTCGCCGGTTCTGGCGAAATTGGTCCAGTAATTGCACATGCGCCGTGCCAGATCATAATGGACACCGCGGAAGGGACGCCAGCATTTAGCCAGGGTTTCAAATACGAACCACAAATCGGAGGAGTGGAAGGAACCGGCATCATCTCCGGGAATGTCCGGATTGAACCGGTAAAGGTAAAACGGTTTGTCGCTGTGTTCAAGCCTTTTCTGAGCGGCAAAGTGATTGCCGATTTCAAAGGCGTTGAAGGCAGGACTCTGGTAGTACTGCAGGAGGTCGGCATTCGTTTTTATTCGGGTCAGACGGTTGAATTCAGGCCAGTCCTCGCCGTAAACGGCCGGCATTTTCTTGAGGAAGTCCTCTGCGGTCCGGGCGGGCCGCAGTCCGCGGACCTCATCTGCCGTGTTGCCGGCCATCAGAAGCACGTCGTTTTCCCGATGGTTGGCAAATGCGGTTACCGGTGATTCCGGAAGGAATTGGCCGTCAATGACCGGTCCCCAGCGGAACGGACGGCAGGCACTTGCCGCGTCCAGAATAGTCCTGGCAGGGAGCGCGCGTGCCTCGGCAATCGTGCGGACACCGAGACTGTTCAGGAACGCGGTTCCTTCCTGCTCGGCATCCGGCAGGGCGGGGTAGACGGCGAAGCCGCTGTCAAGAACGGCGCTCTGGATAATGGCTTTCCCGAACAGCCCGGCATTGGTGGGGGAGGTGACCTGAATCCAGGTGCTGCGTCCCCCGGCGGACTGGCCGAAAACCGTGATATTGTCCGGATCACCGCCGAAAGCAGCGATGTTGCGCTTCACCCAGCGGATGCCGGCCTGCTGGTCAAGAAGGCCGAAGTTTGTCCCGATTTCCCCGTGGGCACCGGCTTCCTTTGTCAGCTCGGGGTGTGCAAGAAATCCAAAGGCATTCAGGCGGTAGTTGACGGAGACGAGAATCACCCCGCGCCGGGCAATGCGCTCACCGTCAAATTCCATTTCAGAGGGATAGCCACAGGTCATGCCGCCGCCAAAGATCCAGACCATGACGGGCAGCTTTTCCTCCCTGGACCGGGCGGGTGTCCAGATATTCAGGTACAGGCAGTCCTCGCTCATGGGAATATCCGGATCCACATGCCATTCCCTGTCGTAAAACCCGCCGCTTTTGCCGGGTGTTTCCTGGATGGAAACAGGGGCGAAGCGGGAACAGTCCCGTGTTCCTTCCCAGTTTGCGGCAGGCTGCGGGGCACGCCAGCGCAGGTCACCTGTCGGCGGGGCGGCAAAGGGGATCCCCTTGAAGGCGGTAATACGCGGATCGGCAGCGGGAATGCCCCGTACGGATCCGTTTTCGGTGGTTGTTTCTCTCAGCATTTGTCATTCCTCCGGATCAATCGCGGCATGTCGCAAAGGCAGCCATTCAGTCAGTGCTTTTTTGACATAGGCATCCCAGAACGTCCATTCGTGGGCGAGCCCGGGAGCCTCCTCGTAATGGACGGGGATATCAAGGGCCATGAGGGCATCCCTGTCACGGCGGACAACATCCCGGATGAAGTCGTTTTCACCGACGGCCATGTAGACCGGCGGGAACAGAATGCCCTTTTCCCGGTTTTCCCGGGCAATCCGGCCGATATCCCATTCCCCGCCCAGGGCGGTTTCGGGCGGACCGAATGCGGAGGACAGACGCCGGATATGGGACAGGTCATTGAGCATCTGCCCGAAATAGCCGGAATCCATACTGCACCCGATGCCCCCGGACAGGTCAACAACCGCTCCGTACCGTTCCGGATGCTTCGCGGCCAGCATGAGGGCCGCGTTTCCGCCCATGGCCATTCCAAGGACAAAGTTGTCACAGGGGCGGGAAGATGAGGCAAACAGGCTCTGCATGATGCGCGGCAGCTCCTCGGTCAGGTATGTATAGTACCGGAAGCCATACGCCGTGTCGATGAAGAAGCTGTCGTTGACCTGAGGCGTGACGGTCATGAGGCAGCTTTCCACGGCGTACCGTTCAAGGTTGGTGAAGCGGTGAATCAGGGTGTCATCGTCGCTGCCGCCGTGCAGGACATAGAGGGTCTGAAACTTCATTCCCGGTTTCAGGATCTGGCGCCGCTCTCTGGTGATGATGCGCTCCAGCACCGGGGATTCGGTGTAATCAAACTGCAGGTCCGGGTAGGTAATGGTGACGCAGGTGCTCATGTTGAGCACCTGGGAAAAGAAGCTGTATCGCATGGTTGCCATAGGCGGGCCTCCTTTGCAGGCCTCATTGTTGATCATTTGCCGGAGCGGCATTGCATGAGGCCTGGATTTGACTTAACTGTCGCTGCGCGACAGGGCCGCTCCTTTTTTGGGCCTCAATGTCGGTTTTATGCCGGACCGGCTTTGTTCTGGCCCCAATTTGACTGACTGTCTCTGAGCGACAGGGCCTCTTTATTCTGCAAGTGTCAGTCGGTGAAAATCTTCCGGACAAATTCACGGAGGCATTTGCGCCAGACGGTCCATTCATGGTAGCCGGGGCAGGTATAGGTGGAGAAGCGGATCCCCTTTTCCTCAAGCATCCGGAGATCCGGCACAAGGTCGCGGTTGATCCGGTCTTCCTGCTCGCCCCAGCCAAAGAAAAACAGCCTGACCTTCCGGTTGAAATCCTCGGGATCATCAAAATTGCGATAGTAGTCAAAATCACAGTACCAGCGGCGCAGCATGGCTCCGCTGAAGATGCCGATATAAGGGAAGTCGCCCAGATGGCGCATGGTGGTCATCAGGGTCTGGTAGCTGCCCATGGACAGACCGGCCATGGCCCGGTTCTCAGCACCCGGAAGCACCCGGTACCGGCTTTCAATGAACGGAATGCAGTCCTTGACCAGCATGCTGTCAAAGTCGCCGGTGATAAATTCATCCTTCTTCCGCCAGTCTACGCAGTACAGACAGTTCATGACAATGATCATTTCCCGACATTGTCCGGCGGCAATCAGGTTGTCCATGATATAGTTGACTTTTCCCTGCCAGATCCAGCCGGTTTCAGTTTCGCCGCCGCCGTGCTGCAGGTAGAGCACCGGATATTTCTTTTCAGGATGGCTTTCATATCCAAAGGGCGTGTATACCCAGCAGTTGCGGATCTTTCCGGTGACGCTGGAGGAAAAGTGCTCCATATGCAGGGTGCCGTGGGGGACATCCTTCAGCATGTAGAATTCATCCTTTTCCGGAATTTCCACGATATTGGCAGTTTTATGGCCGCCATAGGCGACCCGGCCCAGCGGATTGGTGACGGGAACGCCGTCGACAAAGAAGTTGACATAGTGGAAGCCGGCCGGCAGCGTGTCGATAGTTACACTCCAGTACCCTTCACTGTCCTTTTTCATGGGGACCGGAACATTGCTGAAGGAACCGCCGAATCCGCCAACGGATACCTCGCGTGCTGAGGGTGCAAAGAAGCAGAACGTGACACTGCCGTCATCATGGACATCTGCTGCCGGTCGCTCAAAGACGTGCCGGGGACCTTCCACACCGTTTTCTCCCTTGAACAGA
Source organism: Christensenella sp. UBA4263 (assembly GCA_002395225.1). Taxonomy (GTDB): domain Bacteria; phylum Bacillota; class Clostridia; order Christensenellales; family Aristaeellaceae; genus Ventricola. The sequence continues at coordinate 11,512 of DGWH01000136.1, read as the reverse complement.
TGCATGGTCAGATCGACCGCGTCATAAAACAGGCCGTCACTGTGTAAACTGGTGTATTCGTTATCAATGGGTTTCATCTGGACTGTCTCCTTTTTTGAATCGTAGCTCGGTCTATCGGCACCGCAGTATTTCCGGTGCTCATACTTGAGAAATCGACGCTGCGCGTCGAGCCCGTTCCTTAATGAGTTGCAGCTTGGTCTATCGGCACCGCAGTATTTCCGGTGCTCATACTTGACAGATCGACGCTGCGCGTCGAGCCCATTCTCGCTGCTGCATCCGTGAAGGAAGGCTATTCAGGAACCTTCTCAAGAGACCCGTCTGCCTTGCGGCGATAGCTCCGTACGTACTGCCAGCCGAGTTCCGCGTCCATCTGGGCGATGTCATGCCCCTTGTCATGCATGATGACAAGGTTGTAAAGGTTCTGTCGGGCCGCATCATCAGTATAGAACCGGTTCACCTGATACCAGTGGTCCGGGTGGCGCCCGGTGGGACGGAGGATCTCCACGGTATCCCCCTCGGCGCCGCAGCCGGTCGGGTTGGGCTCACCTACAGCCGGAGTAGGCTTTACCGGGATATGGTTATACCGTTTCCAGAGATCATACTGATTCTGCTGCGTGCTGTCCCGGTAAATCGGGAAAGAGATTTCACGGCTGCCGTATGTGTACCATACCGGCATAAGGTAATCGGTTTCCTGCTTCCGCTCAAAACCCAGGCGGAAGGGGAGAATGTCCTTTTCGGTCACCGCCTGATACCCGCCGTATTTCCCGGGCCAGTTGCTGTCGATGTGGAACAGGCCGGCGATTTTTTCCGGATGCAGAAGAGCGACGGTCTGGGCCATGGCAGCGCCATTGGAAAAGCCGCTCAGATAGACCCGTTCCGGATCCACCGGATAATGCTGGAGCATGTAATCAATCAGGCGATTGCAGAAATCGGCGTCATCCGCCTGTGTGGGGTCCATGGCGCTGTTCCATCCGCAGCAGTCCGTGCCCCAGGGATAGACGGTGATAAACCCTTCGCGCTCGCCCAGCTCGTGCAGCTTGGACATTTCGGCTGCCTCTGCCGGATTGTCGGATCCGCCGTGATAGAACATCACCAGCGGCCAGCCGGCATCCGGCCGATGAGCATGGACGGGAACATGGGTGAACCAGGTGTGTTTTTTCCCGTCGCCCAGACGGAAATCATGGATGAAGTACTCAAATCCTGCGGTATTGAGATCCATGGAAGGTTCGACATCGCCGTATGGGGAGGTGTTGGGACGCCGGACGGGCAGGAACAGATTTTCGCAGACGCTGCGGAGCAGACCGGCATCGACCCGGTTTTTGTGCAGCGGGATCAGGGTCCGCGTGAGCGGATTTCGTGCACCGGCGTAAACCTGAAATCCGGCAATTTTCTCCGTGATGTCCTCTCCGTTTACACGGCGGAAATAGGCCTCAGCCTCCGGACTGGCGTGCAAAAGACAGACAGGCACGGGACTCTCCGAAGTGTTTTCAAGGGACGGGTGTCCGCCTTCTGCCAAAACACCGGCGATATTGGCTGGATTTCGGATGGCCATGGTGAGGGCAAAGGTGGCGCCGTTCCCGATCCCGACGACATACTTGGTGTCATTCATGGGATGCCAGGTGGCCAGCATGGCCTCTGTCGTGGGAATGCCGAAGGCGTTCCGGGGGAGCGGGAGGTCATCCGGTTTTCCCATGCCCATCTGGCAGGTATCAAAGACCTGTTTGCATCGGGCATAGTCAGCGCCTGTCCAGCCGTCTTTGGGCGGGACCGGGAAGCAGAGAATCATCTGCTTTTCCATGGCAAGGGTTTCAAGATCCCATGCCTCCATGAGGGCGAGCACGTTTGCCTCGGAGCAGGCATCCATCAGGATGGTCAGACTCCGGCGCTTAAAGGGGGTGCGGTTCTTGTCCCCGGGGTAAAACAGGTAGGTTTGTATACCGTCTTTTTCAAATGTCTTAAAGAACAATGCCATATTTGTCATCCTTTCAGACCGCTTGTTACGGTGCCTTCCACAAAGTACCGCTGCCCGAAGATGTAAAGCAGCAGCATGGGGAGAATGGAGACCATGGCGCCGGCAAAGGCCGGGCCGTATTCAGTGGTGTCAGACCCGATGAACAGGGCGAGTCCGTTGGCCAGTGTCCGCATCTTTGTATCGCCGGTGACCAGCAGCGGCCACATCAGGTCGTTCCAGGCGGCGTTGATTCCCAGAATCAGCATGGTGATAATCGAAGGCTTCACCTGGGGCAGCATGATGCGCCAGAAGGTCCCGAATTCCGTTGCCCCGTCAATGCGGGCCGCTTCCTCCAGCTCCTTTGGCAGGGTGACGAAGGCGGAACGCATCATGAAGATCGTGATGGCGGCTGCCAGTTTCGGGAGAATGAGGCCGGGGTAGGTGTCGTACAGGCCGATTTTCTTGACAACCAGGAAAAGAGGAATCATGGTGACCTGGAACGGGATCATCATGGTGGCCAGCACGAGGATGAAAAGGGCGTTGCGTCCCTTGAATTCAAAGCGGGCAAAACCATAACCGGCCAGTGTGCACAGGAACACGGAGGGCAGTGTGGTTCCGAGCGCATAGATGAGGGAATTGCGGACATAATCGAGGATGCGAAGGCGTGTTTTGAGCCGGGCAAAATTCCCGAGATCGAATCTGCTTGGGAAAAGCGTGGGCGGATACTTGATAATCTCCTTTGCGGGTTTGAATGCACTCAGCGCCATCCAGAGAACCGGAAGAATGATCAGGAGGGCAAAGAACAGCAGAAGGAGCAAAATAGGCAGGTACCTGATCCGCCGGAGCGTTTTGTTTGACATACTGTTCACCTCAATCCTTCTCGCCCTTGAGCATGGCGGCATACATGATAACCGTAATGATGAGAATCAGTCCGAGCAGAACCACGGAGAGTGAGGAGGCGTAACCCATACGGAACACTTCAAAGCCACGGGTGTAGATATACGTCACCAGTGTTTCGGTGGTCAGGCTTGGCCCGCCGCCTGTGGTGGTGTAGACGATATCAAATACCTGGAAGGAGCCGATGATTCGGGTCATGATGAGAAACCACAGAGTCGGCCGGATGCCGGGCAGGGTGATACAGAAAAACTGACGCGCCCGGCTGCATCCGTCGATATCGGCAGCCTCATAGAGAACCGTCGGGACATTCTGCATGGCACCGATCAGGATGGTGGTGGAAATGCCGAAGGTCTTCCACACGGACATGAAGACGATCACGTAAAAGGTCAGGCCTGCGGTATTCATGAAATTGATCTTTCCAAAACCCATCGCGCGGAGGAGATAGGTGATATAGCCGACATTTGAGTGCAGGATCAGCTTCCACATGATGCCGGTTGCGGTGGCCGAACAGACGATGGGCATGAAATAGATGGCACGGAAGAGCTTGTTGATGACGGTATTGCGGGTCAGAAGTCCTGCAAGAATCAGGGCCAGAATGAGCTGGCAGGGAACCTCGACCACCGTCCATTTCAGCGTGACAGACAGACTGTTGTAAAAGCGGCTGTCACGAAATACTTCCGCGAAGTTCCCCAGACCGATGAATTTGTTCAGATGGAACGAAATATCCGCGTCAAATAGACTGATAAAGAAGCTGATTAACAGCGGCATGACATTGAATACAAACAGCAGGAAGATGACCGGGGCAATAAACAGATAGGGAGCCGCGGCACTCCGCCGTCTTTCTTTCTTTGCTGTTGACTGCATGCAAGACTCCACCTTTCTGCCATGGATTGACCAGGCATGGTTTCGTTTTTAAGCCGAAAAAAGGAGAGGCGGGGTTAATCCCCACCCCTCCGACGTGGTCTTTAAGTCCCTGGACAGATTATTTGAGAAGCGCTTCAGCAGTCTGTTCGGCCTTCAGAAGGGCTGCTTCGGTATCCATGTTGCCTACGATGACATCTTCCACCATGACCTCGATTACCTCAGAAGCCAGCTGGAACGTGAGCGTGAAATCATCCGGTGCCATGTAGGTGGTGGAGGCATCATTGTCGGTGCAGGTCATCATGGCCAGCTTCTCGGATTCCTGATACCGGGCGTCGTTGATGGCGGGCAGATAGTATCCCGGGAAGCCGCAGCGCAGAGACCAGGTCAGGCAGGCCGTGGTTTCGGTATCTTCAAAACCGTTGTGCCACCATTCGATGAACCGCATGGCCGCCAGCTTCTGTTCCTCGGAGGCATACTTGGTAATGGAAAAACCGGAAACGGAGCAGGGGTTCATGGGGCCGGCATCGCCGTACGGCAGCTGGGAAACACCGTAGTTGATTCCGGCGGCATCTGCACCGGCACTGGCCCAGGCGCCATCCGGCATAATGCCGATCTGGCCGGCCTGGAACATGGAGGTGGTGTCTGCTTCGATGGGATTGATTTCCTTGTTGGTCATGTCCTTGAACCAGTTGAGGAATTTGGCGTAGCCGGGATTGACGCCGTCGGCATTGGCGAAGGTCGGGACGAGCTTGCCGGCCTCATCGTGCGTGATGAACAGACCGCCCATCCGCTGAATCACCTGCAGGTTGGTATAGATGGCGTTGTAGCTGATGCCGGAACCGTAAATGTTCATGTCGGGGTTGTTGATCTTCGCGGCCCACTCAGCCCATTCCTCATAGCTCTTGGGCGGGGTGTCCGGATCGAGTCCGGCAGCTTCGAACAGGTCTTTGTTCCAGTACAGATAGCGGCCTGTTACCTGGAACGGGACCACGTAAAGCACGTCGTTCTTGGAACACAGGTCCAGATAACCCTGGATGAAGTCTTCCCGCTTCAGAGAGGTCTTTTCAAACACTTCATTCATGTCAATCAGATAATCCGGGTATGTGTCCTTGTAGGAATGGGCGCCCAGAATCATCGCCGGACCTTCATCTGCCGCGAAGGATGCGGCGATTTTGGTCTGGAAGTCTGCGTTGATATCCATTTCGATGTGGATGTTGTACGGATTTGTTTTGTTGAACTCGTCGACCTTTTCGATCAGCACATCGCCGTCCGAGCCGGTCCAGCCGTTCCAGAAGGTGACAGTCACCGGGGAATCGGCAGAGCAGAGACCTGCGATCCCGAGGAGCATGAGCATGGTGAGCGCGAGAGCAAGAATTTTCTTCATGGTCGAGAACCCTCCTTTGATTTTTGAACGAAACACAACTGCTGTTTCGTTTTAGTTGAGATGATTTTACTGCCATAAAAGAATAGTGTCAACCCGTTTTGCTAAAATTTTATAGTATTTTCTTAAGCTTTTTTGGCAATAAAAAAGGAAGGCGGTTGCCTTCCCGGGCTAATCGTGCTCAACCTTTGTCAAACATCTTCAATTTGTCATCGTCGATTTTAGGGGTAATAACCCATTTCACAGGACCGTTGAGGCTGCCGTCCATCAGGAGCTGAAGCATTTCAAGTCCCTGGCGGGCATAGATGCCAATGCCGAGATTGACGAAACAGGCGTTTTGAGCTAAAACATTTAGCATTGGATTCTGACCGCAGATCATCAGTGCGCAGCTGTTTTCATCGGAACCCTGGGCCAGATCGTTAACGGCCATGATGATGCTGATGGCGTTATGATAGCTGACGACATACAGGGAATCCGGTTTTTCGCTCCCGGAGAGGATCCGGGTGACCGCCTCCCGGGTGGCATTCAGATCGGAAAAATCCACGCTGGCACACCATTCTGGCCGTACGGTCATCCCCAGGTGTTCTGCCTCGCTGGTAAAGCCGAAGCGCCGGATGCTGGCACCTGAGGTGAGCCGGTGCTGTGTGATAATCCCCGCGCTTTTATATCCGTGATCAAAGAGTGTCCGTGCACTGCGTTTCCCTACGTCAATGTTGTCGACATACACGCTGCTCAGGGTTTCAGCCTGAGAGTTGTTGGATACGACGATGGGAATATCCAGATGGAGCGACTCCAGAAAGTCGACGTCCTCCTTGCGCGCCCCGCAGAACAGAATGCTGTTAAACTGCCAGGGAACCAGCTGGTCCTTGATTTCATTCAGGTGACAGGGAGTAAAGAAATGAATGGAGAATTCAAAGGAATAATTCTTTTCCAGGATGGTCTGGTGGGCATTCTGGAAAAATTCTCCCATGCTTTCATCGAGAAAATCGGTACTCCAGAATACGCCGACGACCTTGGTGTTTCCGCTGTCGGCGGATTTGCGGAGTTTTCTGGCATAGACATTCGGGGTATAATCTGCATCCTTGGCGCATTCCCGCACCCGGTCCTGTGTCGCGGAGGAGATGCGCATTTCATCCCCGCGTCCGTTCAGCACGATGGAAACCGTACTGACGGAAACCCCTGCTTTCTCGGCAATCTGCTTCAGAACCGTTTTTCCTTCACTTTTTCTGCTCATCCGGGATCTCCTCCTCAGGCCTCACTGTTGATCATTTGCCGGAGCAAGATTGCATGAGGCCTGGATGTGACAAACTGTCGCTGTGCGACAGGTCATTCCTTTTGCTAAAACTATTTACCTGAAAACAATAGCATATTCAGCTTATTTTAGCAAGTGAACGTCAGAAGGATGCGCAATTTTTGGCAGTTTATGTGGAAGCGGGACAGAATTTTGCTGTAAATTGCATAAGGGATCTCCTCTTTGCCGGCCTCAGCGCTGGTCTTGTGCCTGAGCTGCTTTTCCTGAGGCCTGAATGTGACAAACTGTCGATGCGCGACAGGGCCTCTCTTCATCTGCTCATTTCTCACCGGATTCGGGCTGTGTCCGCCGTCTGAAACGATCCAGTACGGAAAGCATATCCTCAGGCAGTCTCTTCCGGCCGTCTTCTGCTATTTCCTTAGGAATGCCGTAACAGGCTTCTGCCATGCCGCCGGCGATGCAGGTCAGCGTGTCGCAGTCACCGCCCAGGGAGACGGCTGTCCGGATCACATCCTCAAAACCGGTTCCTTCCATGAAGGCCGTAATGGCCTCCGGTACGGTTTCCTGGCAGCTTTCCACGTGACGGTAGCTGGGCCGGATCTCATCGCAGGTTCTGGAAAGATCGTACCTGAATTCCCGCGAAAGATAATCCCGGATGCGCATTTTGTCCCATCCTGTACGGGCCAGGAAAATGGCGCTGGCGGTTGCCTCCGCCCCCTTGATGCCCTCCGGATGGTTGTGGGTCACCTCGGCCGTCAGGCGCGCTATATGGCGTGTTTCCCGCATGCTGTCAAACAGCCAGCCTGCGGAGGAGACCCGCATGGCGCTTCCGTTCCCGAAACTGCCATAGGGTTTTGGATTCTTTGTGTGCAGCCACTCGGCAAACATCCCGCCATAACCGGCATGGGGATAGTGCCTGCCCCATTTCTGCATGGAAGACACCAGCGCGGCTTTGATTTCACCATCCGATTTTCCGAGGGTGTCCATCAGCGCCTCTGCGACGGCAATGGTCATCACGGAATCATCCGTGAACTGGGAATGCCTGCTGAAAAGCGGAAATTCCTTTACCTTTGGGCTCCGGTCAAACTCATACGGCGCGCCGATCATATCACCAAGAATTGCCCCTAACATCTTTCTGTCCTCCTTTGCAGGCCTCAATGTCGGCCTTTTGCCTTTGTGGCTTTGCTATGGCCCGGATTTGACAATCTGTCGCTGCGCGACAGGGCCACTCCTCATTCTTATGTTGTCTGAAGGTTTCATCCGGTCCGGGCCTGACAGGTGTTGGCAGTGCCCGGACAGCCTGTTTATTTTTTCCGGCCGCGCCGGCTGTAGTCCTCATCAATGCGGCGCTTCCAGCTGCCGTCAATCGGCGCGGCACAGGCGCGAATCTCACATACGGCATCCGCCAGCACTTCATAGTTCAGTGCGGTTCCTTCGTGATCGCTGTGGTAATTTGCCGCCCGATCTGGCGCAATGCCAAAGCGCCCGGCCGTTTCGATAGCATCAATGTTTGCGCCCAGGAACAGAAATTCCCATCCGTACTTTTCCTTCTGCCGCTCTACCATCTGTTTGACTTTTTCGTAGGAATAGAGTCTGCTGGCATTTTCCATTCCGTCCGTGGTGATGACAAAGATCGTCTTTTCAGGCCGGTCTTCCTCTCTGGCATACTTATGGACATTCCCGATGTGATGAATGGCTTTACCAATGGCATCCAGAAGGGCCGTGCATCCGCGGACGACGTATTCCTTTTCCGTCATCTGAGGCATTTTCTGCAGCGGAACCCGGTCAAACAATACCTCGCTTACGTCATCGAAAAGCACCGTGGAAACCAGCACGTCACCTTCCGCTTTCTGCTGCTTTCTGAGCATGCTGTTGTATCCGCCGATGGTGTCACTCTCAAGGCCCCGCATGGACCCGCTGCGATCCAGGATCATAACCAGTTCGGTCAGATTCTTCTTCATTTCCGTATCCTCCTTTTTGATCAGTGACTGGGTCTTTGGGCACCGCTGTTTTCCGGTGCTCAGATTTGACAGGCTGCCGCTGTGGCGGCAGGCCCATTCCTCGAATTTGTTCCTTGCCGGAGCGCCCCCTGCTCATGGGGTGTCTCTTTTTTGTATGGTCGGAGTATACCAGATCTGAAAATGGAAATGGTCGTTTGTCAAGCGACAATTTTCATGGCGCTCAGAAGGCATTCCGGATGCTTTGGACAACCATTCACCTGACCGGAATGAATACGAAAAGGCTGCGGGCTCTTATTATCCGCAGGCGTTGCAACAATAATCCGGCTGTACCGGATCTCGCTCATGAGCTGACCGTCAATGGGGGATGCCATATGGAGTTCGTACTGTCCGTTCTGCTTCTCGGTCGCGGTACAGGAGATCGCGTCAGGCAGACGGCCGATGCCGCTGGTGGTAAAACTGGTCTGCCCTTCCGGGAATAAAATCGGCTTCACTGGCCATTCTCATTTGCGGGCCTCACTGTTGGTCATTTGCCGGAGCCGCATTGCATGAGGCCTGGATTTGACTTTACTGTCGCTTCGTGACAGGGCAACTCCTTTCTTTTCGAGCATCAAAAAAGCACCCCGGATTTCTCCGGATGCCGTAAACCTTTTTATCCCAGGCCCGTCATTCTCCCCTTGACTGATATGGTATAATCTAGACGGGGGAATAGATCTTTTTTTGATGCGGATGTCTGAGACGACAAAATGGCAGGTGTAAAATCCGGCGGACCTCAACAATGGACTTTACATTTATGGCATAAAAACGTTAGCCAATCACATGAACGGCAACGATTCGCCCTGCATGCCCCCCTGTCACACAATGAACGATTGCCAAATCAGAGTCTCGACAAAGTCGCTCCGGCAAAAGACCGGCTTTGAGAGTTAAAGGAGGATTGAAGATGGAAGATAATGATGCTGTATTTCAGGAACACCTGGCTTTTCAGAAAAACACATTGCCTGATTATCCCTTTGATCCACACAAATACATCACCCTGGAGTCGGACAGTCATGCCTTTCATCCGGACTGGTTAAATCAGGCTGTCGAGATCATGCGTACGGAAATCACCACAAATCTTGTGCTGATTCATCGTGCACTGGTCAAAGACAGCAAGGTGGAATCCGGACTGGATGTTTACGATTTTTCCACTTTCGGTCAGATAAACCCGGAAGATCGTGAAAAGATGGCTCCTTTCCTGGAAATTCAGGAATATTTGATGGGACTGGACAGTGCGGCATACGAATTTGGCTATACGCCATACGAGATGTTTGAAAAATACAAATGGATTGTAAAGAACTTGAAAGAGGCGATGGAGGCATTGCCCTGAGGCCCGCTTCATGACGAAGGACAGAGGCAATGGATATGAAAGGACAAAGGGCAGTCACTGCCGCTCGACCACAAATTCATTGACAAAGTTGACCGGATCACCTTTCAGCCAGGGACGGATATCCGCCTGATGCAGGATGGACGGGCAGTCTTCCTGCTCACCGGTATAGGACTCGGCAGGCATTGTCAGAACGGCAAATACGGGCAGATGATTCTCAATGCGGTAGGTTCCGGCAATCCAGGTTTCCCGGCTTCCTTTGGGCTGGATGATATGACCGTTCCGGATCAGCCATGAACTGGGGATGACGCAGCGGTGCTCATCAGCCTTTTTGCAGGTTGGGAGCAGTGTGCCGGTCGAGGTGCGGAATCCCCATCTCATGGGGTAGACCGTGGGATGATGCTCCTTATCCGGTGCGATGACCGGCGCAGCCATGCCGGGCTGAATCTCGCCGGCGGTGGTGATGGCGTATGCGGCCTGAATGAACCGCCTGCAAAGAGGAGAGGCATGCACCTTCTGAATGGTTTTGATCAGAATGGGAGACGGATCGTGCAGAAGGTTGTCCTCCTGATAGAAAGAGGCGGTAGAAAGGTCGAGATAGTAGCTGAACATAGGGAGTCCTCCGTTGTGGGTTTCAAAGTTGGACGTTTGTCACAACTGCTTGTTTTCGGAACACCACCTGCATCCGCAGGTGGTGTTCTTTTTCTTTCAGACTTCCGGCAAAAGGAAAACAGGATGCGTTTCTGCGGGGCCCCGGAAGGAAAATGAGGCGTGCCCAAAAACAGAGAGGGAAAACGCCCCGAAAGCGGGACCTGACAGGATAGAAACGTTTCCTCCGTGTGGTCCGGCTCTGTACAGGACCGAAGGGAGAACGCCGGAACAGGCAGGTATTTCTCTTCAGTTGCAGGACAGGCCGCAGAGAGAGTCTGTCAGTTCAGAACCTTGCCGCAGATGCGCAGCTCGCGGTCCGGCGTGATGAGAATCGGCGCATATTTCTCGTTATAGGAGACCAGTGAAATCTGAGGCCGTACGTTTCCGTAACTGTCCGCGTACTCCTCGGCGAAAGGTGCCTCAGGCATGCGGGACTCAAAGACCTTGACATATCCTTTTCCATCCAGAATGAAAAGTCCCACTTCACCGGGATTCAGGTACTGGGTCTGACGGATCCAGATGAGCTGTCCGTCGTGATAGACCGGTTCCATGCTGTCGCCGTCGATGTGAACGCCGAAGTCCGTGCCGGCCGGCACCCGGTCTGCAGGAACCATGACTTTTTCAAAATCATCACCGTTGTCCAGATTGAAGCCGATGCCGGCAGATGCCTTATAGTTGGAAACCAGCATCTCACACCGTTTAATGGTTCCGCGGGGTTCATAACGGCCGGTGGATATCAGGTAGCTTCGGAATTCATTGACCAGCTGTTTGCCCTCGGCGGTTAAATCGCTGTCATCTATCTCATCATTGGCGGGAATCCTGCCGGTGAAGACCGCCGGATCCAGCTTCAGCAGGCAGCACAGCGCAATGAACTGGTAGGCATTCGGGATGCTTTCCCCGATTTCCCATTTGCTGACCTGCTTGGCTGAAATATCGACGCCGTATCTTTGCAGCTGCTCGGAAACATCCGACTGCTTGAGACCCTGCTGTTTTCGGACGGCGAGGAGTTTGTCACCGATCTGGTTATGGTTTCTGGCATGGTCAGCCCGAAAGCTGTTGCTGAAGTAAATTATATCGTTCATGGTTCACCTCAGGGCCGGATGCGAAGCATCCGTTAGTCGAGTTTGAGTAAGAAAAAGTGACGTGGCCGAAAGACCGACTATGGGGATAGACAGGGCCGGATGCGAAGCATCCG
>DGWH01000158.1:18626-37157 GCA_002395225.1 Christensenella sp. UBA4263 | reverse complement strand
ACAGGGTTTGAGAATTTGGAAAGGAGAGACAGAATTGGAGAAACTTCAGCTGTTGATAGAAAAAGCGTCCCGGATTGTGTTTTTTGGCGGAGCGGGGGTCTCCACGGGCAGCCATATTCCGGATTTTCGCGGCGCAAACGGGCTTGAAAAAGTATCGGAATACGAGGGACTGACCATGGAGATGATCCTGTCGACCTCTTTTTTCCACCTTCATCCGGACCTGTTTTATGCGTATTATCGGAAATATCTGCTGTTTCCGGATGCCCTTCCCAATCAGGCACATCTGAAACTGGCGGAGATGGAACGGAAAAACTGCCTCTCCGCGGTGGTGACGCAAAACATCGACGGACTGCATCAGAAAGCGGGGAGCCGGGCCGTTTTTCCCCTTCACGGGAGCATTTATGACAATGTCTGCATGGAATGCGGTCGCACCTGTTCACTTGACATGGTTCTCCGGTCGGAAAATGTTCCAAGATGTCAATCCTGCGGGGGCGTGATCCGGCCGGGCATTACGCTGTACGGGGAGGCACCGGACCCGCTGGTGATGCGGGGCGCCTGCAGGGAAATTGCCCGCAGTGATCTCCTGATCGTTGCAGGGACGAGCCTTACCGTAGAACCTGCTGCTTCCTGCCTTTCGTATTTTCATGGAAAGAACCTGGTGGTGATCAATGAGGAACCGCTGAAAATTGAACGGGAGGCGGCCCTTGTCATCCGCGGACGCGTGGAGGAAGTGCTGGGGGAGATCCGGGTGCCGGAGAGACCGCAGAGGGTTCGGCTGAACTGGTGGTCCTAGGACGGGAAATTCGCCGTTGACTTTCATATAGTAACGTGCTAAACTATCAGCGCTTTCAGGAAAACAAGAACATGGAGGGAAATTGAATGGCACTGAAGCATGATGCACAGACGGATGAGCTTTTTCGTTCGATTCTGGAACTGAGAACGTTGGATGAATGCTACTTGTACTTTGAGGACCTCTGTACCAATAAGGAAATCCGGGATCTGGGGCAGCGGCTTGAAATCGCCCGGCTGATCAGTGAAGGAAAATCCTACCTGCAGGCAGCGGAATTACTGGGCGTCAGCTCGGCGACGATTGGTCGTGTCAAGCGATGCCTTGATTATGGGGATGGCGGCTATCAGATGATTCTGGACCGCCTGAAGGAGAAAAAATGAGTGAAATCACAGCCGGAATGCGGGCAGATGAAATTCTCTCGGCCAGGCTTCGCGCACTGTATGGTCAGTATGGCTACCGGATTTACAAGGTGAACCGTTTTGAGGCATATGAACTGTATGTGCAGAATAAGAATTTCCTGACCGATGAACGCGTTCTGACGTTTACGGACCTGAACGGACGCCTGATGGCCCTCAAGCCGGATATTACGCTGTCTGTTGTCCGCAATACACGGGATGAACGGGAGCCGGTCCGGGTATGCTATTCGGAGAGCGCCTACCGGGTTCCCCGGGGCGGCGACCGGTTCCAGGAAATCATGCAGACGGGCATTGAATATATCGGGAACTGCGAACCGGCGGCTTTGGCGGAGATCCTGCTTCTGGCGCAGAAGAGTCTCTGTATAATTTCGGACAGGTATGCCCTGGATATTTCGCACATGGGTCTGGTGCAGGAACTGCTTCGCTTTGCCCGGATTGAGGAGACGGATTATCCGGAGGTCCTTGAGATGATCCGCAGGAAGGACCGCCACGGCATGCAGGACTTTACCGCGCGGCAGGCCCTGCCCGGGCAGTCATGCGATCTGCTGGATCTCATGATCATCCTGAGCGGACCGGTCATCCCCGCTCTTGAGCGCCTGAGCGCGTTTCCCCTGCCGGAGAGCACGCTGCAGATCATGCGGGAACTGGAACAGATTGCAAGGCTGTCGCAGCGCGTCTGGTCCGGCACGCTGAACCTGGATTTCAGCGTTCTGGGGGACATGCAGTACTATAACGGCCTGACGCTGTCCGGGTTTATTGACGGGATTCCGTCGCCGGTGCTCATCGGCGGTCAGTATGATCCGCTTCTCAGCCGTCTGGGGCGGCAGGGACAGGGAATCGGCTTTGCGGTCTACCTGAATCAGATTGACCGCTGCATGCCGGAAATGCCGGAAAAAGCGATTCAGTTTGTTCCGCCGGGCTCGGATCCCGAAGCAGCGTTTCTTGAAGCGGAACGCCTCCGCGCAGACGGGAAAACCGTCATCCTTGGAGAGGAGGAAACGGACAAATGCTGAGAATTGCCCTGCCGAAAGGACGGCTGGGGGAGAAAGCCTATAAGGCGCTGGCCACGGCGGGCTATCCCTGTCCGGAACTCCTTGAGGATAACCGCCGTCTGATTTTTGAAAACCCCGGGGCCGGGGTGCAGTATTTCCTGGTCAAGCCCTCGGATGTTTCCGTCTACGTGGAACACGGCGCGGCGGATGCCGGGATTGTGGGCAAGGATATCCTCCTTGAATACGAACCGGATGTCTATGAACTGTTTGACCTGCACATGGGCAAATGCCGGATGTGTGTGGCCGGACCGGATGCGTTTCGCGATACGCATACCCGGGCGCTTCGGGTGGCCACGAAGTTTCCGCATATTGCGTCCCGGTATTTTGAATCGCAGTCCCGGGAAATTGAAATCATTCACCTGAACGGCTCCATTGAGCTGGCGCCGCTGGTGGGTCTTTCCGATGTGATTGTGGATATTGTTGAGACGGGAACGACCCTGCGGGAAAACGGCCTCTCCGTTCTGGAAACGGTGGTGCCGGTCAGTGCCCGGTTCATTGCCAACAAGGCAAGCTTTAAATTCAAAGGGGATGAAATCCGGCATGTGCTGGATGGTCTCAAGAGCTGCCTGTCGGAAAAGGATTAAATCCGGACAGGTTTAGCCAAATGATAAAAACAGGAGCACCGGGAATACGGCGGTGCCGAAAGAGCAAGGTACGGAGCATTAAGGAGGTCCTTTGCTATGATCAGGATAATGAAGGCGGGCGAGTGCCGCAAGGACAGCCTGCTCATGCGTTCAATGGCGAAGAGCGGCGTTGGGGAAACGGTGACGGAAATCATTGAGACGGTGCGGAAAAACGGGGATGCGGCGCTTTTTGAGTATACCGCACGTTTTGACCGCGTGACACTTTCAAAGCTTGAAATCAGCCGGGAGGAAAGAGCCGCGGCCCTGGCCCGGATTCCGGCGGACCTCCTGCACGCCATGACACTGGCCAGGGACAACATTACGGCGTATCACCGGGCGCAGCTCCGGACCGGATTTGAACTGGATCTGGGCAGCGGGGTGTATATGGGACAGAAGATTACCCCCATCGCCCGGGTAGGTCTCTATATTCCCGGCGGGACAGCGGCATATCCGTCGTCGGTATTCATGAATGCCATTCCGGCCAAGCTGGCCGGCTGCGAGGAACTGGTCATGGTTTCCCCGCCCGGACCGGGCGGAAACATTCCGGATGCCATCCTGGCGGCAGCAGAAATGGCCGGCGTAGATCGGGTGTTCACGGTTGGCGGTGCACAGGCCGTGGCGGCTTTGGCATATGGAACGGAGAGCATCCCGCGGGTAGACAAGATCGTCGGTCCCGGCAATGCGTTTGTGACCGAGGCAAAGCGGCAGGTGTTCGGGCAGGTGGCCATTGACATGATCGCCGGTCCCAGTGAGATTCTGGTGATTGCGGATGGGGAGAGCAATCCGGCCTGGGTGGCGGCGGATCTGCTTTCGCAGGCGGAGCATGACCGTCTGGCGACGGCTGTGCTCATTACGGACAGCGAGACGCTGGCCGAGACGGTCTGTGCCGAGGTGGAGCGTCAACTTTGTCAGCTGCCGCGGGCGGAGATCGCCCGTGCCTCCATTGACAATAACGGGAAGATCATCCTGGTGGAGAATCTGAAGGAGGGAGTGGCCCTCTCCAATGAGCTGGCACCGGAGCATCTGGAGCTGTCCGTGAGCAATCCCGAGCAGCTGCTGCCTCTGGTGATCAATGCCGGCAGCGTCTTTATGGGACGGTGCTGTCCGGAATCCCTGGGGGATTATCTGGCGGGACCCAACCACATCCTGCCGACCTCCGGAACCGCGCGGTTCTCAAGCCCCCTGGGAGTGGATGACTTTATCAAGAAGACCCAGTATACCTACTATACAAAGGATGCGCTCAGCCAGGTCGCCGGGGACATTGCCGTCTTTGCCCGGGCAGAGGGACTTGAGGCGCATGCCCGGGCGGCACTGATCCGGGGAAATGGAGATGCATGATGACATCCTATCTGAGGGAAAATCACCGGTCTCTCCCGGCCTATGTACCGGGGACGCACGAGGAAGGGAATGACGTGATTCGTCTCAATACCAACGAGTCGCCGTTCCCGCCTTCTGCCAGTGTGCTTGAGGCCATTGCGGCGGAAAGCACCAGACTCAATTTTTACAATGATCCGGACTGCACGGACCTGATTCAGGCCCTCAGCCGGAAAGAGGGCGTTGAACCGGAAAACCTGGTGGCTGGAAACGGCTCGGATCAGGTGCTGCAGCTGGCCTTCCTGGCCTTTGCGGGCCCGGACTGTCCCATTGTCCTGCCGGATATTACGTACAGTTATTATGACCTTTTTGCGGTGCTTTATGAGATTCCGCTGCGCCGGATTCCGCTGAGGGAGGATTTCCGGATCTGTCCGGCGGATTACAGCCGGGCAGGGGGGATGATCGTCTTCCCGAATCCCAACGCACCCACCGGTCTGGCACTGACAAGGGCTGAGATTGCCGGCATTCTTGAGGCCAATCCGGACCATGTGGTGCTGGTGGATGAGGCGTATGTGGACTTTGGTGCGGAAACAGTGGTGCCGCTCATCCGGACCTTTCCCAATCTGCTGGTGGTCCGGACATTCAGCAAATCCGGTTCCCTGGCGGGCATTCGACTGGGGTATGGCATGGGCAGCCCTGAACTGATTGCCGACCTGGCCCGGATCCGCAACGCGGTGGATCTGTACGGCGTCAACCGCCTGGCTCAGGCGGCCGGTGCGGCGGCCTGCCGGGACTGGTCCTATTATGCGCAGAACTGCCGCAGAATCATGGACAGCCGGGCACATGTGACCGAGGCGCTTGGCCGCCTGGGCTTTACCGTACTGCCCTCTCAGGGCAATTTCATCTTTGCCCGGCCGGCAGCTGTTTCGGCGGCATTTGTCAAGGAAAAGCTGAGTGAGCGGGGCATTCTCGTCCGTCATTTCAGGGGCGGACGGACGGAGGACTGGCTGCGGATTACAATTGGAACCGAGGCGGAAATGCAGCAGCTGGTGGATGCATGCCGTGACCTTGTGACATCAGGGAAGGAATAAAGGCAATGAGAAAAGCGGAAATGACCCGAAAGACAGCCGAGACAACTGTCGAGTGTCAGCTGAACCTGGATGGTACCGGCGAGAACAGCATCGCGACCGGCGTCGGGTTTCTTGATCATATGCTGACGCTTTTTGCCGTGCATGGCCGGTTTGACCTGACCGTGAAGTGCAAGGGCGATACGTGGGTAGATGACCATCACAGTGTGGAGGATATCGGGATTGTTCTGGGGCAGTGCCTGACGGAGTGTCTTGGCAATAAGGCCGGCATCCACCGGTATGGTTCCATGATTCTCCCCATGGATGAGGCGCTTGTGCTGTGTGCGCTGGATCTCTCGGGGCGCAGTTCCTTTCACATGCAGGTCAGCTTTGCGGCGGAGAAGATCGGAACGTTTGATACGCAGCTGGTGAAGGAGTTTTTCCTGGGACTGACCCGCAGCTGTCCCATGAGCCTGCATTTTCAGGAAATGGCCGGGGAAAATGACCATCATGTGGCGGAGGCCATGTTCAAGGGATTTGGCCGGGCACTGGCAGAGGCAGTCGCACCGGATCCGCGGCTGAACGGGGCCGTTGCCTCCTCAAAGGGGGTGCTGGCATGATCGGCCTGATCGATTACGGCGTCGGAAATCTGTTCTCACTGGTCAGCTCTTTCGGGATGATCGGGGAGGAGGCGGACATTGTCCGGACACCGGAAGAGGTTCGCCGGGCGGACAAGCTCATTTTGCCCGGTGTCGGCGCTTTCGGGGATGCCAGGCAGAAGCTGGCCGTAAACGGCATGGATGAGGCCCTCACCGAGGCGGCCCGGCGCGGGACGCCGATTCTCGGCATTTGTCTGGGCATGCAGATGCTCTTTGAGTCCAGCGACGAATTCGGACTGCATGAGGGGCTGGGCCTCATTCCCGGACGGATCACGGCCATGCAGCCGCGTCTGCCCGGGAACCTCAAGGTTCCCCAGATCGGCTGGAATGCACTTATATGTGAGCCGCATCCGCTGTTTCAGGGAATTCCGGAGGGAGCCTGTGTGTACTTTGTTCACAGCTATTCTGCCGTGGACTGCGATCCATGGACCATTGCGCACACGGAATATGGCATTCCGGTGACGGCGGCGGTTGCCCGTGACAATGTGCTGGGAACCCAGTTCCATCCGGAGAAGAGCGGGCGGATCGGGCTGGCGATGCTGAGCAATTTCTGCAGAATGTGAGGGAAATATGGAGATTTTTCCGGCCATTGACCTGCTGGGCGGACAGGTTGTCCGGCTGCAGCGGGGGGACTATCAGAAAGTGACGGTGTATGCCCGGGATCCGCTGGAACCGGCGGCCCGTTTTGCGGCGGCCGGCGCCCGGTATCTTCACTGTGTCGATCTGGACGGTGCCCGGGATGGAACCATGGTGAATGCGGAATGTGTGCGCCGCCTGGCCGGGGAATCCGGCCTGAAAGTGGAAATCGGGGGCGGAATCCGCAGCGAAAAGACCATTGAGACCTACCTTGAATGCGGCATCTGGCGCGTGATTCTGGGGACGATTGCCGTTCGTGATCCGGAATTTACGGGGCAAATGCTGAAGCGTTACGGGGACCGGGTGGCCATCGGGGTGGATATCCGGGATGGCATGGTTGCCGTCAGCGGCTGGCTTGAAAGCGGCGGAATCCGCTTTGAGGACCTGTGCGAAAGGCTCCGTGACCAGGGGGCAAAGGGCCTCATCGTCACGGATATCTCCCGGGACGGGATGCTCAGCGGCGCGAACCGGACGCTGTATCAGGACCTGATGCGAAGCTTCCCGGCGTTTGAGCTGACCGCCTCGGGCGGGGTCTCGGATCTGGAGGACCTCCGCGGTCTCCGGGATCTGGGCATGTACGGCGCCATTATCGGGAAGGCGTACTATGAGGGACGGATCGATCTCAAAGAGGCGGTTGAGGTGGCAAGATGATTACAAAGCGGATTATTCCCTGCCTGGATGTCCGGGATGGCCGTGTGGTGAAGGGGGTCCGGTTTCAGGGACTGGCCGATGTGTCAGATCCTGTGGAACTGGCGGCCCATTACTCGGAAAACGGTGCGGATGAACTGGTCTTTTATGATATTACGGCCTCGGCGGAGGGGCGGAAGCTGTTTACGGACGTCCTGAGACGCGCGGCCTCCACCATCTTCATTCCGCTGACGGTAGGCGGCGGCATTTCCACCCTGGATGACTTTGAACGCGTCCTGATGAGCGGCGCGGATAAGGTCAGCGTCAACTCCGGCGCCATTACCCATCCTGAAATCATCCGGGAATCGGCCAAACGGTACGGCAGCCAGTGTGTGGTGCTCAGCGTGGACTGTGCCCGGGTGAACGGCGCTTTTCATGTGTTCCGGAACGGCGGGCGGATTGATACCGGCATGGATGCTCTTGAATGGATTCGCAGGGGAATTGACGAGGGGGCCGGTGAAATCGTGCTGAATTCCATGGACACGGACGGGGTGCGCAGCGGATTTGATCTGCCCATGCTGAGCGCGGTCTGTGACTTTGCAGAGGTGCCGGTCATTGCCTCGGGCGGTGCCGGCGGAATAAAGGACTTTATCACGCTGTTTCAGTCGGTACCGAAGGTGGATGCCGGACTTGCCGCGTCCATTTTCCATTTCGGTGAGGTCAGCATTCAGGACCTCAAGGAGCAGCTGGCTGCGGCAGGAATCCTGGTCAGGAGGGTATAAGGATGATTGATGTGAATGAACTCAAATTTGATGCGCAGGGCCTGATTCCGGCCATTGTCATCGATACGGAAACCCGGGAGGTGCTGACCCTGGCGTATATGAACCGGGAGAGCCTTCAGATTTCCATGGAAAAGGGCCTGACCTGCTTCTACTCCCGAAGCCGCCAGACCCTGTGGCTGAAAGGGGAAACCAGCGGGAATTACCAGCACATCGTCTCCATTACGGCAGACTGTGACCGGGATGCGCTGGTGGTGGAGGTGCGCAAGGATGGTCCGGCCTGCCACCTGGGAACGGATTCCTGCTTTACCGCACCGGTGTATACGGGTGATGAACCGCCGGCCTTCCAGTACGCGGACCTGATGGAAATGCTCAGGGGCCGGAAGGAACAGCCGACAGAGGGCTCCTATACCTCCTATCTGTTCAGCAAGGGAGCGGACAAGATCCTGAAGAAGATCGGGGAGGAGAGCACGGAGGTCATCATCGCGGCCAAGGATCACGACAAGGCGAATACGATCTACGAGATTGGGGACCTGATGTATCACGTTATGGTCCTGATGATTGAGGAGGGGATTACCCTCGAGGACATCCGCCGCGAGATGGCGGGGCGCCACGTCATTGACCACAAGGTGAAACAGGAGAAGATGCGGTGAGGACGAGACAGAACCTGCATATGCATTCGCTCTGGGATGACGGGCGGAACAGCTGCCGGGAAATGCTTGCGGCCTGCCGGAACCAGGGCCTTGCCGCCGGGGGCATCAGCCTGCACAGCCCGATGCCCTTTGCAAATGACTGGACCTGTACGGCGGACCGTGTAAAGGACTACCTGCGGGAGATGGACGGACTCCGGCAGGCATGGCCGGATTTCCGTGTCCTGTGCGGGATTGAGTGGGATGTCCTCAGCACGCAGGTGGACCTGACCTCCTTTGATTACGTCATCGGCTCGGTGCACCATCTGCCGGTCCGGGAGGTGCCGCCCAGTGTCGACAATACGCCGGATGAACTGGCGGAGACGGTGCGAATTGATTTCGGCGGGGATGCGGATGCGGCCGCTGAGTGCTACTTTCAGGAACTGCTGAAAGTGGCCGCAGAGCCCCGTGTCCGGATCTGCGGCCATTTTGATCTTCTGCTGAAGTTCAATGAGCGGCTGCACCTGTTCAATCCGGAGAGCAGCCGTTACCGGAAGGCCGCCCATTTGGCCCTTGAGGCGCTCCTTGATGCCGGAAAAGTGATTGAGGTAAATACCGGTGCCATGTCCCGGGGATGGCGCTCCGTTCCGTACCCGGAGGCGTATTGGCTGCAGGAAATCAGGCGCCGCCACGGCCGGGTACTCCTTTCCTCGGATGCCCACAGCGCCGCCCATGTCACGTATTATTTTGAGGAGGCAGAGGCACTTCTTGAGGCCTGCGGTTTTGATGTTGTCGCTGAACTGAATCCCTCCGGCGAGTTTGCGGAAATATCCCTGAAAAACGGAGGCCTGCGTCATGGCCCGTCCGGACATGACAAAAAATGACCAATATGGAGGAGAATAGATGGTAACTTGTCAATGCGATGCGCTGCCGAATATTCCCTGGCAGGACAGACCGGCAGGGGATTGTCATGACGCGCCGATCTGGCGCTATACGGGCAATCCGGTTATCCGACGCAATCCGGCTCCGGGGGTGGCACGGATTTTCAACAGTGCGGTCTGTCCCTGGCAGGACGGCTTTGTGGCGGTTCTGCGGGGGGAACAGGTGAACGGGATTCCCATGGTGTATCTGGGACACAGCCGTGATGGGCTGTCCTGGCAGGTGGATCCGGATCCCATCTGCTTCGTGGATGAGGAGGGAAAGCCTTTCATGCCCCGTTATGCGTATGATCCCCGGCTGGTGCGGGTGGAGGATACGTATTACATCATCTGGTGTCAGGATTTCTACGGGGCGTCCATCGGGATGGCAAAAACCACCGATTTCCGCACGTTTACGCGGCTGGAAAATCCCTTTATCCCGTACAACCGGAATGCGGTCCTTTTTCCAAGGCGGGTGAACGGGCATTATCTGCTTCTCTCACGGCCCTCGGACAGCGGACATACACCCTTTGGGGATATCTTTCTGAGCGAGAGTCCGGACATGACATTCTGGGGAAAGCACCGGCATGTCATGGCCAGGGGAACCGCCTGGTGGGAAAGCGTGAAGATCGGCGCCGGTGCGGCCCCGATTGAAACCAGCGAGGGATGGCTGCTGTTCTATCACGGAGCCTCCAGCACCTGCAGCGGCCTGGTGTACTCCATCGGCGGGGCAATCCTGGACCTCAATGAACCGTCCGTGGTCCGGTACCGCTGCAGCAATTTCCTGCTGACGCCGGAGACGGAGTATGAGGAACGGGGGTTTGTGCCCAATGTCTGTTTCCCGTGTGCCGCACTCTGTGATGGCGAAACCGGGCGGATTGCCCTGTATTACGGTGCCGCAGATTCCGTTGTCGGCGTGGCCTTTACGACAGTGAATGAAATCGTGGATTATATCAAGGCCCACTCGGTGCTGACGGAGGAGGACCGGGAAATCGGGAAGAGATAAGACCGGGTCAGATGCCCGGCGTGTGCTCCTCAGTATACGTAAAGCCTCTGAAGAAGGGCATTTTGCTGCCGCTTCTTCAGAGGCTCCATTTTTGTTGTGTGGGCGCAGACTGTCGTTAAGGATTCCAAACGCTGCTCCGCTCAGAAACCAAAGGCGCAGATTCTGTTCAGGGGGAATCTCACTGATTGGCTGCCCCCGTGTTTTCCGATGCGTCAGGCGACGTTTTCTCTGCCGCGCTGCCGGCCGTGTTCTGCGGTGCGCCAGCGTCCGTCCTGGGAGCGGCCGCAGAATGTCCGCCGTCTTTCTGGATATTTCCGCTGCCATGGGAATGCCGGTCTGACGGGAATCTCTCGTGCCGGAGACGATCTGAGACCAGACGAATATCTTCGGGGGAAATAAGGACGATCTTCGGATTTTTGCCTTCCAGTTCCGCCATGGCCTTTTCATAGCTCAGGATAAAATACTCAATGCTTTCCCGCATGGACATTGCGGCGGAGCTGATGTCGTTTTCAGAGACAATGAGACGGCGTTCGGCCATCTCATCCTCCATGGCGTGGCTGATCTGATTACGCACTGCTCCGAGATGATAATAGGCATAGAGAAGGTTCTGTACAGTTTCCAGATTGTCACAGGCGGTATGCCCCCAGATTTTGGACATATCCTGCGTCTGGATGGACTGAGCGCGGATGGAGGCATAGACGCGATTCCTGTCCTCATTTCTGGAGCCGGTGAGCTTGACGCTGTCCCGGTCATAGTACTTGATAAAGTAATGTTCGACGTCATCCAACTTGTAAAGTTCGTATGACTTCAAATCCAGACGCTGCAGTGCCAGCAGCTTTGTAATCGCATTCACATCGTCCGGATCGGCACAGTAGTAGAAGACGCCGGTTTTGACCAGATTGCCCGGTGCATAGGTTTCGACCAGGGTCAGAACCTGCTGATACAGCTGATGCCGATAGGCCCATTTGATCAGCTCAATAAAGGAAACTCGGCCGCTGCCCTCCAGCAGGGATTTGTAATCCGCCTGAATGCTTTCAGCGATGAGGCCGAAGAGGACACCAAATTTCCCGTCTTCCTTCCATGGACGCTTTTCGCTGAAAATCTCACGCAGCCGCCGGATGCCTTCCTGCACTTCTGACAGGTTACACATGGAGATTCCCATATCGACATGCCGTGCCGCATAAATCATGCTGCTGATCCGCCTATTTTCTTCCTCTCCGTACTTTTCCCAGAAGTCCACGAGCATGTCTGTTTTGCTGTAATTCAGGAAGGCGTGAGCCGCGGCAACCAGATCTGTAGAGAGACTGATGGCTGTATGGTCTTCAATCTTTCCCGTCATCGCCCCGGAGGGTTCATAAACCCGGTAAACCTTTTTCAGATGCACATTGCTTCCGGGCGTGGCCACCAGGATATCCAGCAGGTTTAGAAGAAGGATTCCGTCCACCGTGGAATCGTTGTCCAGTGAAATATAGAGATGGACTTCATCTTTTCCGTCGATGACATCCTGATTGACTCCCAGAATGTCGTTAAGCAAGGACTCATGTTTCGTCATCATCTCAGCGGGTACATAACGGATACTGACTTTTTCATTGATCTGAAGGAGATCCAGCTTGGCAGAGGATCTCATCTGCTGATAGAGATAATTCTGAATCCATTTTATACGGGATCTGGGATTATCCCGAATGAAGGGAAAGGTGTCGTAAAGCGCCCGGATGAACTGCTCATACAATGGGGTATTGCATGCCAGCTCGTCAAAGAAACGGTTCATTCGTTTTGGTTCCTGCTGTGAGTATTTCTCCTGGAATTGCTGAATAAAGTCGATGATCTTCGTCTGCTCTTCCTGGGGCAGCAGTGATGCACAGATTTCCTGATCCGGACTCTCGTCGTCGATATACTGCCCGATCCTCGTCTGGTACAACTTGAAAACAGAGGGATCATCTCCGATGGCAACGATGTCGTCGATGGGAAAACGGGCCAGAATATATTTGGTGCTTGCTTCCATGGTTTGCACTGCACCGCAGTAGGCCTGCCCGAACTCATTTTTAATGGAAAAATACCGCAGTGCCCGATCGTCGTTTTCCATCGTGTCCAGGGTGACGATCAGAATATTCTTGATCATGTCTGTTCCTCCTGTTGTGATTGTTTCGTTTCCGCAGAACCCTGCGGGGAGCACAGGGACGACAGAACGTTACAGCTTGACATGCCCGGCAAAAGCAATCCGAATGGGAGAGCATGTCACTTTCCTCGATTCTCCCGGCCAATCCATTGCCGGGGAGGACGCCGTCCTCCTCCTTTATGAGCCGCAGTTTGGTATTTCGGCACCGCGGCATTTCCGTTGCTCATATTTGACAAACTGCCGCTATGGCGGCAGGCCCTCTCCTTTGCAGGCCTCAACTCTGCTCATTTGCCTGAGCGTCTTTGTTCTTGCCCAGATTTGATAAACTGTCGCTGCGCGACAGGGCCGTTTCTTTAGGGGAAGGGGAGTGATTTCACAGCCGTCATTATATCATGAAGCTGAACTGACTGTCTATGCTTCTTTCCGCTGGATGATTTGTCTGTTTCAATCTGTTTCGAAGACTTTTCAGAGGAAAATGTTGGGAGCCCCTGATGAAGTGGCCCTGGCCATCATGGCTGTGTACTGCTTCTTCAGAGGCTCCGGATCAATACAAACTATAGGCTGAATGGAGTTCCCATGCGATTTCAATTCCAATATCAATCAGAGAACAAAAGTGTATTCTTCACAGACGACTGTTTGGATGTCTGGCAGGAACTCTTCCTGTTAGACACTTGTCCTTAAGAAGGACAACCGTATGAAATCATGCAATCGTGAACTCTGCATATAACTTGCTGCGCAAAATTATATCCGTCATGCATTTTTCGAGATCTGCAGTCCTGGCCAAAGGGAGCCAAAGGGAGAGCGTTCATTTGAACGGATTGTCAACTTGAAAAATGGGGAATATGAGTGTATACTGAACGCACAATGAATCTGATCATTGTCTTTTAACAGAAGAATTCCATTTGTGTAAGAGGACTTCATCATGTATTCAGCAGAGGAACTGCAGATATTTCCGTTTTTTCGAAAACTGATCAGTCAATATGGACTCCGTCAGTTGCTGGATCCCCTGACCGGCGTTATCTCGAGAGGCTTCATGATGGATTATGCGCGTGAGCTGATTCAGGAAGGGACGCCATTCACGTTTGCCATTGTGGATCTGGATAATTTCAAATACATCAATGATACCTATGGGCATCATGCGGGGGATCTGGTTCTGGCTGATGTGGCACAGGGTCTGAAAGCATCTTTGGGTGAAAACGGTGTGGTAGGCAGGTATGGCGGAGATGAGTTTCTGTTTATCGATCTGAAGAACCGGGCGTACGCGGATAAAAAGGAATTCATGACCAGAATATACGGCGAGGACCGGGTGTTTCGCCGGAATATCCCGCTGGAGTTCTGCAGCCCGTACGTCACGGCCACCGTGGGATGTGCCACCTTTCCGGATAATGCGGACAGCTTTGATACCCTGTTTGAAGAGATTGACAAGACACTGTACCGCGGGAAAACGAAGGGCCGGAACTGCTATATCATCTATGTGGAAGAAAAGCACCGGGATATTGTGATAAAGAATCTGGCCCGGTCGGGCATCTGCTCGAGCATGCAGAATCTGATCCGGCAGTTTGAACTCGTGCCGACGCTGCCTGATCAGCTCCGCAGCGTAATGCCGTTCCTGATGGAACAGCTGAATGTTTCAGATCTGTATCTCATCCGGCCGGACGGGCATATCTGTGCCGTTCGGGATACCTCCTTTTCAGACACGGTTTCAGGACTTGACCATTTTCTTTACGATGATTTCTTCTCCACAAACCGGACAGGGGAACTTCAAACGGTCTGTCCTTCCTTCTATGCGATGCTGAAGCGGCACGCGTTTGAAACGGTTCTGATTGTCCGGGTTGCCATGGACATGAATCAGTACGGCTACCTGATGTGCGCAGAACCGCGAAGCATGCGAATCTGGCAGGAGGAAGAGTGTGCGCTGGTCTACTTCCTGGCGAAGCTGGTGGCCAGCCGGCTGTTCATTGCCCGTGAGGAACTTCCTGCTTCCATGTCAGATGCAGGCAAGGCCTGAGGCAGTTTTCTTAGCGGAAATCAGGAGTCCATTCATAAATGTAAAGACGGTTCAGCCATCAGGCTGAACCGTCTTTTGTTTGTATAAGCCGCTGGGGTCAGATAACGCCATGCCAGACATCCTTTATTTTGTCTTGATTTTTCCGATATTCCGCAGGATGATGGAGTGCGTCCCGTCCTCATGATCTTCGATTTCGAAAGCCTCCGGGTCCTGGGCAATATTGAGCGGCAGGGAGATGGAAATGCCGTTGTCTGTGGTAACCCGCATCTTTTCCAGCGAAGCGAGGGATTCCCGCTTGGGGACCGGCGTAATCTCCTGAACGCCCACTTCGCTGATCTGCTGGGTGAAAACCTCCATCTGCTGGGGAGCATCCGAAAAAATGGTCTCTCCGATACGCCCGATGTCGATGGAGCCGGATTCCTCAATGCTCGAATTGAGGGCCTGCTTGACCAGCGTGGCCTGTTCCCGGGGAGGCAGATTCGGAGTCAGTTCACGGACGGTATCCTCGACCGCCTTGACGACTTCCTTGACCGTCTTTTTCTCCTCAAACGTGTACAGAAGATCGCGGAAAAGCCGCTTTTTCTCACCGTTGACCGTGATGGGCATGTCGTGGATATAACAGAGGGAATCGGATTTTCGCAGAATCATGCCGGGCACGCTGGCACTGTTGGGCGGCAGATGGTAGGTCCCGATGAGTTCGGCCCGTGTGCCCTCCTCATCTTTCAGGAAATTGTGGGCAGGAGCTACCCGATAGGGAAGAAGGAGGACGGCCAGCAACTCCGACATTTCCTCCCGCGCATGGATGAACAGCACATCACAGTTGGAGAGCTCGATGCCCTTATTCCGCATACAGCCCAGAAAATAAGCCTGCATGCTGGCCAGCAGTTCGTCATCCCGGACGCTGGCCGGATCATCCAGACCGTAGTTTCCCTCGGTTCCCAGGGACGGAATGAACTTTGCCTGGGCGGTATCCGGGGAGACCTTGAGTTTTTCCAGCAGGGAGATGAGATAGTCCTGTTCATCGCCGCTGACCGGGGTCAGCGTGTCCTGGGGAAGGGGCGAGAGAGGACTGTCATCAATAATCAGGAGAAGACGTCCTGAAATCATCATAGTAATCACCTCATCTTTGGTCATAGAGCGGCAGTCCGGTTAAACTGACCGGAAAAGCAGCACAGTCATGGGTTCAGACTGCGGCGGAAAACAGCGAGCCTGGTCCTTTAAGGAAAGCGCCTGATGAAACAGGCGCTTTTTTCAGAATTCCTTGTTTTCGTACCGACGGCACCAGGTGTATTTGCTGACGGCGCTTCGGACGGCGGTCACACAGCTCAGGGTCGACTGCAGGTAAGAGGGGAGAAACTCGTCGTATTTGACCTCAAGAACCTCCAGCGAATCATCAAAAACAGGGTAGGTGGGAATGGAGGGATTGAAGAGATCGGTGCTGTACAGGCCGGTGCGGATCTGCTTGTCAAAGGTGATCCGCACCTCTTCCGCCTCCATGATATAGGCCTCGCGGATATAGTCGACGATGACCGCCGGTTTCAGCAGGCGCGTGCGCATCTCCCGGAACATGTCATGCAGGAGCGGGTGCCGCATTCTTTGCAGGCCCTCCGGGTCGCCGGCAATCAGCTGATCAGCAAGGTCCCGGGGAATGGAAACGGACTGTTTGGAAATCAGGTCGCCGTACTTGCTTTTACATTCCAACTTGATGACGTGGTCACTGAAATTGTAGATGCGGATGCGGTACTTTTTCCGGTTTCCGACGCCGGCAATTTTCTCATTGAGCGCATCGTCATTGATGGTGTCAAAGTACAGGGAACGAATCAGGTATTCATTGGTCGGGCCCCCGTTTGGATCGTGCTGGAGCAGAGGGGAGACGATGGAGCGCAGGACTCCCATCTCAGCCGGTGTGATCAGAAACTTGAGCTCGTGGCGAAGGGGGATATTCCGGACGGTGGGCATGTATCAGTTCCCCGCCTCGGACTGACAGGCGATCAGCGTGGCATTGTGAACGCCCTCGGTATCCAGCATCTTATTGACGATGTCAAAGCGCTCCTTCAGCTGGACCTCGACGGTGAGCTCGACGCCGCCCGGCGTGACGGCCTTGCTGCGCAGTCGGGAAACCTTGATGCGCTTGACCAGACCCATCACATCCTGCTCGGCATCCTCGTCATAGTGGACGACCAGCAGATACGTGTTGGGCGTACGCAGGCGGAAAAAGGCCAGAAGCAGCATGGCAATGGAGATGCCGGCAACGACGACCAGCGCGATGACATAAAGCTCGGCGCCCAGCAGAATGCCCATGGTCAGCGACCAGAACATGTATGCCGTATCCAGAGGATCCTTGACGGCGGTACGGAAACGGACGATGGAGAGGGCGCCGACCATACCCATGGACAGAGCGATGTTGCTCTTGATACACATGACCACCGGCGTGGTGATCATGCAGAGCATGACCAGGGTGGTGGCAAAGGACGGGGAAAAGAGGACTCCGCGGAAAGCCTTGCGGTAGACCAGGGCAATGATGAGACCGACGAAGAAGCCGATGCCAAGGGCCAGAACCATTTTAAGCGGCGTCAGCGCCACCATTTGCTGGTTAAACCAGTCGGTAACCGATACATCGTTGATAATACTGCGCATTTACTGCTTCCTCCTGTTGCGTTTATTCCGTGC
The DNA here is from genome assembly GCA_002395225.1 of Christensenella sp. UBA4263. Classification (GTDB taxonomy): domain Bacteria; phylum Bacillota; class Clostridia; order Christensenellales; family Aristaeellaceae; genus Ventricola. Next base: position 19,848 of record DGWH01000158.1, on the reverse strand, counting down.
CCCGGCGAGGGCCGAAGTAGTTCAGCATCTCCGCATCGGAGAGCTGGAAATAGGACTGGATATCGTTATAGATGTAATAGGGACGTCTCGGAAAAATACGGGTCAGCATGCGCTCGCAGCGCGTGACCCAGTAGTTGTATCCGCCATCGGCGTTCTTGGGCTGGTCAAAGGAAATTTTCTTGTCGACCAGTGCGGCCCAGCGCTGCATGTGCAGGCCCATTTCCGGCTTGATCTGGGTGATCATGGAATTGAACAGCTGGGTCAGATGCTCGGTGGTGAAGACGGTATTATAGAGTTCACCGTACCGCCTCAGGAATTTCTCCCGGACCTCCGGATGACGGATCAGGTTCCGGATCAGGATATTGGATTTGATTTTCTGGGAACCCATGCCCTTTTCATTGAGCACGTAGGAAACGCCGCCGGATAGCTTGTTTTTGCCCACTGTGACGTTGAAGAATCCCCAGTCGGAGTCATAGAAGAGATAACGCCATTTGCCGTCACCGCTCTTGGCATTCCGGTAGAACCGGATATTGCCGGGGTCGGTGTTGCCGAAGAAGGATTCAAAGATGAAATAGTCGATCATGTTGTCCACATCCACCTGAGAGCAGACATAGGCGTAAGCCTCCGGGTCGGTGGCCACATCATGGCTTTCCACATAGGAAACCAGTTCCTTATAGGCGGCATTGGAACCGTGGTTGACCTGTGTATGGCTGGTACCGTTGGATTCCAGCACATCCAGGTCATCCGGATTGGTCCAGCCCTCATGCTGGGCGACCATCTTGTAACCGGCGCGTTCGCGCAGATTGTAATGGCCGTAATACTCGCCGTTGATGTAAACAATGACCGGCTTCCAGGCCTGACAGACCACCGTGCTGTCGGTTTCGTCGATCAGCCGTGACTGCATGCCGTCAATGACGCGGGTATACAGGCCGTCCTGACCGCCGTTTCGCAGAACGATGCCGGCATAGCTGGTGAAGGGACGGTCATCAAAGAAGGCGTAGTCAAAACGGTCTTTCCCGTACTGGCTGTCTGCCTTGATGTACAGGCTCTTCTGCGGCATGTCAAGGGAATACTGGCCCATGACGCGGAACGTCATGCCCTGGGAGACACAGAGTTTGCCGGTCTCATCGTAGTATTCCATCCAGCCGCCGAACCAGTTCTTCTGCCAGTATGTGGCGTTTTTCCACGGCGGATCGGTGTTTTCCCGGTCAATATTGGGACC
>DGWH01000158.1:0-18560 GCA_002395225.1 Christensenella sp. UBA4263 | reverse complement strand
TCTGCAAACATGCCGTTTTCCTCGTTCCACAGATGATCCGGATCCGTGGTGAGGCAGACAATGGGCATGGTATGGTAAACGGAGATGAGGTAGGTGGAGGAAATGACCTGCGAGGGCTCAAGGCCGTCGCGAAAAGCACGGGCACGGACGACGGTGCTTTTCTCAATGGGAATCGGTCCGGTGTATTTATCCGAAAAAAACGTCGGATCGGTTCCGTCCGTGGTGTAACGGACCACGCAGTTGGGGGGAACATTCAGCGTCACGCCGCTGTCCCCTTCAAGCGGCCGGGGAAAGATGCCGCCGGCGGTCAGGAATTCAGGGGGGTCGGAATAGCCGATAAACCCGTTGCCGTTGGGCTCGCCGGGGGTGGGAGTACTGTAATAAAACAGGCCGCTCTGTCCGAGCGTGCGTCCGTAGGAGGTGTCATCATAGAGCTGCGGAACGACGACACGGTCCAGGATGGTTCCATCCGGGGCGGACAGGGCCACGGTTTCACCGGACTGCCTTAACCCGAATGTCGTAAAGGTATATTCGCCCTTTTTGCTCTTCTGTGTCTTATCGCAGTAAATCACCAGGTAGCCGTTGTTCTCAATGGTCAGGTCCGGAAGGAGCCATTTGCGCGGTTTCTTGATGTTATCAGACAGGCCGTAACCCTTAAGGTTTACGGCCTGCCCGCTGATGTTCAGTATTTCAATGTAATCATAGAAGTAATTGACGCCGGGGGTGTGCGTTTTGGTGTTTCCGGTCATCACCTCGGAGATGAAAAGACCGGAACTGTTTTCCTGACACCGTTTGGAGTCAAGGGCTGCCTCGCTGGCCCGGATGTTGGGCAGTCCCGGGGTAGGCACGGTAAAGACGCGGAACTGCGTGGGATCGGCGTCCTCATCCCGGCCCCAGGAGGTGTCGGTCAGGAGGTTGTCGTAGGTCACCACATCCAGCATGTGCCCCTGGATATCGGACAGGATCACGGTATCGCCGTTGCTGCGCAGACGGAAGCGGGCGTGAGGCCACAGGCCATTGGCGGCGGGCCGGTCTTTTCCGGAGGCGTAGATGACGAAATAACCGTTTGCCGGAATGACACATCCCGGCGGGAAACGCCATTTGATCAGGCTGTCGGGGTTGTCGGAAAGGGCATAGGTGGACAGGTCAATGGGCTGGCTGCTCCGGTTGTGGAGCTCGATCCAGTCGGGATATTCCCCGTCCTCATCGGCCAGGGTGGTAACGCTTGAGGCACAGACCTCGTTGATTACCAGGACGCCGTCGGGCAGGATGGACTCGGAGCGGAATGCCGCCAGACCTTCCTGGGTATTGTCATACCCGGGGGTATAGGAGGTGGTAATCTGGTATTCCTTGTCATGGCCGTTATAGATGTAGACCATATCGGAATCCATGGCCGGGATTTCAAGTTTCTGGTAGGCGACGCCGTCCGTGCCAAAGAGGAACAGTTTGTCGCCGGCAGAGGAGATCTTGAAATTGGCATGGAAGGTTTCACCGGCGGTGTTTTTGTTTTCATCCGAGGCGAAGATGAGAATGTATTCGCCCGGTGCAACGGTCATGTCGGGGAAGACGAACAGGATTTTGTCCTCCCGGTCGCTGAGACCGTAACCGCCGATGTTGATCGGCTCCGTGCCCGCATTGGTCAGTTCAATCCAGTCCGGGAACGCACCGGTTTCATCCGGATAGGCCCGCCGGTTGCTGGACATGACCTCATTAATGCGGAACTGGGGATTCCCGTTTCCGGTGTTTTCCGCCGTGACCTCCGTGCCGGAAACGTTTTTCGCCGGCTGGACGGAGGCGGCCGGGACAAACAGGATCAGGACCACCAGAAGCGCGACCAGAATCAGAATATAGAGCAATGTAAATTTGGGCGGCTTGACGCGGCGAATCATCCCCGGTTTCCGGGTTGCCTTCGACGTGTGCCGTTCCCGTTTATTCTGCATGCATGATTCCTTTCATCAATTCACGTTGTCAAGACAGGCCCAATTATAACACAGAACAAAAGCACTGAAAAGTGGCAAATCCGCGGAAGGGGAGGCCTGTCCTCGCTACCTCACCTACCCTCGTCTACCTGCCCTTGAAGAAAACAGATATTCACTGCCTGTTGAGTCCTTCGGAGATCTGAAGACGGGAATAAAATGAGATGAGGAAGTGCTTGTTGACAGGATTGCTCAAATTTCGTATACTGAATTTGTGTTCAATAAGACGGTATATTGAAGGGATTCGTTTTACTCTACCGTAACTTAACGAGCGTCAAAGAAGACTTTATATGGCAAAGCAATCAACGTGAGAAAGGAGACGGATTAAACCGATGGATTTGGACAGAATACTGGAAGGCAAAACCGTGGACGAGGTGGTTAAGATGGCTGCCGAGAAGGGGTTTCAGGTTTCGCGTGAGGAAATTGTTGCCTATATGGACAATAGAAGCGTCGAGCTGTCGCCGGAGCAGATGGAGAAAATCAACGGAGGATGGGAGATCCATGGGTGCTCTGGCTGATTTGCTTACGGATGTCCCTTTATGCTGAACGGGCATCCACACCAAAGAAGGATGGTGTAAAATGAGAGTAAGCACTTATACCCGGGTTTATCCCGTCATTCGTAAGAATAACCTGCCGGATCCAGACTATGCTCTTCTTGTGAATGGACTTTACCTATCTTTTGATGTGGTTCCTGCCCGAATCGGTTCGGCCCTCTCCCAGGGCAGAACCGATTTTTCAAAAGAAATCACATTGCGGCTGAAAAGACGCGGCCATCTGACAGAAATGGGGGAACGGGAGGAAACAGACGTGCTCCGGTTCCTGTCGGCGCTCGTGCGGTGTATTAACAGACAAAAACTGTATATCCATTTGCTGCCAACCTATAATTGTAATTTTCGATGCCCGTACTGCTTTGAAAGCCACAGGCTGAAAAATGGGGAGGCCTGGCTGACCAGGACGATGCCGCCTCAGAACGTGGATGCGGTTTTCGAAATGCTCCAAAAAAAGCAGGAGCAGGGGATTACGATTCCGAAGGTGAACCTGTACGGCGGTGAACCGCTGCTGAAAGAAAACCTGGAGCTGATCCGATATATCTGCGACCACTGCTCCGTACTTCATATTCCGGTTGCAGCCGTCACAAATGGATATGATCTCGGAGAGTATCTGGATGTGATTGTCCGCACGCCTTTTTCAGGCCTGCAGGTTTCCGTCGATGGCTATGGCAGCCTGACGGACAGCTGCCGCCGGCACAGGGATGGTCTGCCTACCTACGAGCGGATCATGGATAACGTGAAAAAGGCATATGCCCATGGAATTCGGACCTGGTTATGGATTAACACCGACCGGAATCGTCTTCCTCAGATTGGGGCAATCCTCGCGGACATGCGTGCCAGGGGTCTGCGGGAGGTTCCCCAGAGGTTTGAATACAGGGTCAGAAGTGTAAATCTTTCACCGGGGAACGAGTTGGAAGTGAAACCGGAGGAAATCGTGGATGCCCTTATAGCTGCAGGGCTGACACGTGAGGAAGCACGTTTGCACACCACTCCATTTGACACGTTATCCCGCAGGATCTTTCGAATCATGAACAGGGAAGGATATCCCGGTCTGCGGCCATGTCGCTGCAAGGCACATAATTCGGGACAATATGTGATTGATCCCTTTGGCAAGGTATACGGCTGTACCCGGATAGTCGGAAACGAGGCAGCGGCCATCGGACATATCGATGTTGAAACAGCGGAATTTGTGCCGGAGATTAATGGCCTTTTCTGGGATCGCAGGGATGTGGCCTCTTTGTCAAAGTGCAGGACCTGCCCCAGTGCGATGCTGTGCGGCGGAGGATGTGCCGAGAGGGCCTTTGCTGTCTCAGGCAATTATTTTTCGGAAAACTGCCGCGGAATGGAATTTATTTCGAAATTGCTTTCGCATATCGTGGGGGAAATCTGGAATCCTGGAATGAATGAAGAGTTGTCTCTCAGCTGGGCAGAACTGTTTGCGTCCATTTCCGTCGGGGATCGGGAAAGGTTTATGAGGACCGGCTCAATAGCGGACCAGATGGCCATCCTTCGAGAGGAGCCATGGAGCAGCGTCTTGAAGCAAGTGCTGCAGACGGGGGTGGTTTAATGCCGGAAACAGCCATGTCTGCAGCAGTCAGCTGATCAGGGCGGAAAGGAAAAATGAGAAATGGATCCGGCACTTCAAACGGTAATATTCAGAATGCTTCTTACAATGGCGTTTTCCCTCGGATGCGGGGAAACAATGCCGGGATTCCGGGAGAAGCAGCTTACGGAAGTCTTTCGCTGCGCGGCGATTCCCGGAGATTTTCCAAGCGTCTATCTTGAGTTTCCTCTTTCCGGGGAACCTGGATGTGACATGACAGTAGTCTACAGCGATTTTCAGAGAAAAATGTCCTTTGAAGAAGGATCAGCATGCGGCGCCGATAAAATGCTGAACAGTCTGCGGAGCGTTCCACAGGGCATGTGCTTTCCGGGGCTGGAGCTGGATATCGGTCCGGATGGAAGGTTTCACACGGCTAGGTTCCTGAGATTTGATACCCATGCAGAGCTGATACCGGTCATGCTGGAAAGCTGTGATGCCGCCTGGCGGGTCGACGGGCTGGAAAGGCTGATGAGCCGCCTGCCGGAAGGATGGCACCCGTATTACATCGGTCTTTTTACGGAGCGAAACGAAAGCCCGCTGAGACTGGGCATCGCCCTCGGAGAACGTGAAGCTCAGGCCCTGAGGGAATCGCCGGCCCGCTGGGCAAATTGCTTTCACAGCGTTGGTTTTGATGCTTTTGATGAGGAAATGCTGAACTGTCTTTCGCGCTGTCTGCTGCCAGGGATCACTCCGGAAATTGAACTGGATCTGCTTCCAAACGGCAGCCTGGGGGAGAACCTCGGACTGTGCATGATGCATAACCGGATGCTGGCCTTTGACCGGACCCGCTTCCTGGCCGGAGAAACCGCGCGCCTGCTCAGAGAACTGGAAAGCAAAGGGCAGATCGACGAACGCTGGCAAATCCTCCCGCACTGTATTTGGGCTAGAGGCTTGCCTGTGAGCCGCGATCAGGGAGAAAAAGGAGTCATGGCCCTTTCTTCTTCTTTTCACACTGTCAAGCTAAAGTACAGAAATGCCGCGTTGTTCCAGACAAAGGCTTACCTGCAGTTGATGGCTGTTATTCTGTGAAAAACGGATGATGATTCGGCTGAATCCTCCATAAAGTGATTCCAAAGTCAAGGACAAAATTTGGACAGTCAGACCGCGAAAGTAAAGGGCCGGGAAACCGGCCCTTTACTTGGTTTAGTTTGAGAACCTCCGGCTCATTTTTTTCCCATTCTCTCACCTAAACCACATGCACAGACAAAGTTTACATGAACCAGAACGAGCACACATTAAATATTTCAGACACTGGGGCGCTGGTTTGCAGAAAACGGCGAATCGATCGTTCAGGGCAGGGAATTCTGTGCTATAATCTCTGTCAGTTGAATCCGGTCTGAATCCGATTCCGGCAGGAACCGGAACAATCACCAGGAAAGGAAGTGCCTGCCGCGGGGCAGGCGAGGAAGCAGATGAGTCATACAGAACAGGAAATGCGTTATCTTGAACTGCTGCGCGACCGCTATGGGTCAATCAGTGAAGCCAGCGCGGAGGTTGCCCATCTGAGGGCGGTGCTGCAGCTGCCCAAAGGGACGGAACACTTTCTTTCGGATCTGCATGGGGAACACAATGCGTTCCTGCACATGCTGCGCAATGCCAGCGGCGTCATCAAGGAAAAGATCCAGGAGCTCTACGGCTATCTCCTTCCCAAACATGAGCAGGACCTGCTGGCAACGCTCATTTATTATCCGAAAGAGAAGCTGGCGCTGCTGAAAAAGCAGGGACTGGTGGATGAGGAATGGTACCGGCTGACCATTTACCGCCTGTTTCAGGTGGTGCTGACCTGCTCGGCCAAGTATACCAGATCGAGAGTCCGCGAGGCCATGCCCCGGGAGCTGATCAGCCTGATTGATGAAATGATGTACTCGGATGGTTCTCCGGAGAAGGAGGGGTACTATCAGGGGGCGATGCAGTCCATTCTGGATACGGGCATGGGCGATGCGGTCATTATCGGCCTGTCGGAGATGATTCAGGCGCTGGCCATCGACCGCCTGCACATTATCGGGGACATTTTTGACCGGGGACCCCGGCCGGACCTGATCATGGATGCGCTGGAGCGGTTCCATCAGGTGGATGTGCAGTGGGGCAATCATGACATTGTCTGGATGGGCGCGGCAGCCCTCAGCGAGGCGTGTATCTGGCAGGTGATCGTCACCTCTGTCAAGTATTCCAACCTGAAGTCCCTTGAGGTGGGGTACGGCATTTCCCTGCGGCCTCTGCTCATGCTGGCCCAGACCTGTTACGCGGATGATCCCTGCACCGAGTTCATGCCCCGGGAGGACGGGGGCCAGACGGATGATGAGGACGCGGCCGAGGTGGCAAGGATGCACAAGGCCGCAGCGGTGTTGCAGTTCAAGCTGGAAGGACAGCTGCTGGCCCGGCATCCGGAGTATGAAATGGACAGCCGCCGTCTGCTGCATCAGATCGATTACGAAAAGGGGACGGTCAGCATCGGCGGGAAAACCTATGCGATGAAGAGCTGCCATTTCCCGACGATCAACCCCGAGGATCCCTACGCCCTCAATGAAATGGAGCAGGAGGTGGCGGACCGGATTGCCATGGAGTTTGCCCATTCGGACAAGCTGCAGCGCCATGTTCAGTTCCTGTTCAGCGCCGGCAGCATGTATCTGTGCTGCAACGGGAATCTTCTGTATCATGGCTGCATCCCCCTGGAGGAGGACGGGAGCTTTGCGGCCATCCCGGTGGACCGGGTGCCGGAGGCCCGGGGACGGGCCGGCATTGACGCGGCGGACCGGCTGGCCAGACAGGGCTATTTTGCCCGGCTGGGGAGCCCGGAGCGGCGGATAGGGCAGGATTTCCTGTGGTACCTGGGATGCGGTCCCAAGTCGCCGCTCTTCGGGAAGGACCGGATGGCCACCTTCGAGCGCTATTTCATTGCGGAGAAGGAAACCCACGAGGAACACAAGAACAAGTATTATGAACTGCAGGACGATGAGGCTACCGCCGTCCGGATTCTGCGGGAATTCGGCCTGTCGGAAAACGGATTCATCATTAACGGGCATGTGCCCGTCAAGGTGAGCAAGGGCGAGAGCCCCATCAAGGCAGGCGGGAAACTGCTGGTCATAGACGGCGGCATGTCAAAGGCCTATCAGCCGGTGACGGGCATTGCCGGCTATACGCTGATTTTCAGTTCACACATCCTGAGCCTGGTGGCGCATCAGCCCTTTGTCTCAAAGGCCGCGGCGATCTCGGAGGAACAGGATATTCATTCAAGACACAGCGTGGTCCGGCAGATGGAACACCGTCTGCTGATTGCCGATACGGATGAGGGACGGGCCATCGAGGGGCGCATCAAGGACCTGCTGGAGCTCATCAGCGCGTACCGGAGCGGCGAACTCAAGGAACTGAGAGGATAAAGACGAATGATGACGATAATGATCGCCTCGGATATTCACGGGTCGGCCCTGTACTGCCGGCAGATGCTTGAGGCAATGGACCGGGAAAAGGCGGACCGCCTCCTCCTTCTGGGGGATCTGCTTTACCACGGCCCGCGAAATGATCTGCCGGAACAGTATCAGCCCAAAGAGGTCATCCGGATGCTGAATGAGCGGAAGGAACGGATTTTCTGTGTCCGGGGAAACTGTGACACGGAGGTGGACCAGATGGTTCTCGAGTTCCCGATCATGGCCGAGTATGCCCTGATTCCCTTTGAGGACCGGATGATTTTCGTTACCCACGGACATCACTTCAATATGCAGCAGCCGCCCTCCCTGATGCCCGGGGACATCCTTCTGCACGGGCACACCCACGTGCCCGCCTGGCAGCCCTTTGGACAGGGACACCTTTATCTCAATCCCGGCTCCGTCTCCCTTCCCAAAGAGAATTCCTGGCGGGGCTATATGAGCCTGACTGAAAGCGGCTTTGAATGGAAAACGCTGACCGGGGAAACCGTCCATACGCTGCATCCGGGCGCAGTCCCCAACGAGCAAAGGTGACGCCCGGATGCAGCGCAGAAAATATGTGGTTTCAGAGGATGGCTTTACGGGAACGCTCTATCTGGATGGTCAGCCGGAAACCGGGGTCATCGTGCTTTCGGATGAATTCACGGATGTCCCGCACGCCGAGACCATTGCCAAAACCCTGGCCCGGGCCGGTTTTGCCGCTATGGCGGTGCGGCTGTGGGGCGGACCGGATCTGCCCCCGTACCCGGACCGGATTCCGGCAAACCGGATCGAGTCGGCTGTCCGCGTGCTGCGGGTGATTCCCATGGTGCACAAGATTGCCCTGTATGCCTGCTCGCTGGGGACCGCCTATGCCGTTCCGGCGGCTGCGGAGATTCCCGAGATCCGGGCATGTGCCCTGATTTCACCGCTGTGGTCCGCCTTTGAGGGGACAGATGGCCGGATGTCCGGGCACAGCGCCGTTCTCTGGAAAGGCGAGGAGCTCCCGTATGTCCGCATGGTCGATACGGGAAAGCCGGCGGGATTCCGGCAGATCTTTTCGGGATTTGAGGAACAGTGGAATGAGCCGGGAATCGCCAGAGCCACGGACCTGCATCCCGAGCGGATCCCGGCACAGGGGAAACCGCTCCTCATGCTGGCCGGCGGGAAGGACCCGTACTGGCCGGCCGGGCAGGTGACCATGGCCTATGGCCGCCGGATGCAGCCCTTTATCCGTCAGGGACTGTTTACGGGGCGGATTTATCCCCGCTGCGGACACTGCGTGGGCATTGTGCCGGAATCCGTTTTCCGCCGGCCGTTTTCACGCATGGACCGCCAGCAAATGACCGAATTGAAGGAATCCTCTCTGACTGCGCTGGAGTGGCTGAATCAGTTGTAACGGTCCGGTCTTTTCCCTTTGTCCGGGAATTCGTTATGAACACTTTTTAAGCACTTTTGTGAAATTGGATTCTTCCCCTTGTGTATGTTGCTCATAAAAGGTATAATAAAAAACGAAAAGTGTACAGGCGGATGAGGAATGCACGGTTCCGCAGAGGCATATCCGGAAAGAAGAACCGCATCCGCCGGGCACATGGCGGATGATGGACGCGGATGGGACAGGCGGATTACAGAGAAAAACCGTTCAGGAGGTGAGCAGCGGCCTATGGCCAGTGAGAAAAAGGTCAGGTTTTACGGGATTTCCCTGCGGATGGTCATCCTGGGCATGTTCTGCATCGGAATTGTGATCTCCATTTTCCTGTCATTTGCCATGCGGGACACGACAGAGCGATATAATGACATGGAAAAGGCGACGGAGGAATATATCAGCTGTCAGAACGATGTCTATGTCATCTGGGATGTCATCAATGATCTCTCCGAGCGGGCACGGAATTTCGTCGTGACCGGAAGTCCGGAGGAGGTCATCCTGTACTTTAACGAAATACAGGTGCAGAAATCACGGGATCTGGCGCTGGAGTCGATCAAGAGCCGTCTGGTGGATGAACAGACGCTCAAGCATCTGGATACGGCCCTCAAGCTGTGTGACCGGATGATGACCACCCAGTACTATGCCATGCGGCTCGGCATTGAGGCCTATGAACAGGATGTGGCAAAATACCCGGCGCTGCTTCAGGATGTGAAAATCAGCGAGGCGGACCTGGCACTGTCCCATCCGGAACAGAAGATGAAAGCCATCGGGATGCTGTTTGACAAGGACTACACGCTGCTTAAAAATCAGGTGGATATCCGGGTCGGGCTGTGCAAAAGCGCGCTCATCTACAGTATGGAAAGAAAACATCAGGAGAGTTCGGAGCGTCTTCAGGAACTTCTGCATTATCAGCGGAATCTGATCATTGCCATGATGGTGATCCTTCTGATGGTCTGTATTTTCGTCATGACACTGGTGATTAATCCGCTGAATCGGCTGATTCACAGCATCTCCAGCGGGGGACGGCAGAAAGTCCGCGGCGCCGCGGAAATCCGGTTCCTGTCGGATGCCTACAACCGGATGCATGAGGAGATGGAGATCGCCAACACCAAACTGGGGTATGAGGCAGCCCATGATGCCCTCACGGGCCTGTATAACCGCAGCAGCTATGATGAAATGCGAAAGCAGAGCGAGGGAAAGAAGGTGGCGCTGGTCATCGTTGACGTGGACCTGTTCAAGAAAGTCAACGATACCTATGGTCACGAGATGGGGGATAAGGTCCTGCGGCGCGTGGCCGGTGTCCTGTCCGGTTCTTTCCGGGAGGCGGACAAGGTCTGCCGGATTGGCGGCGATGAATTCTCCGTCATCATGATGAATGTCAGTTCTGACATGAAAGACATCCTCGCCAGGAAAATTCACGAAGCGGCGGAAATTCTGCGCCAGCCGGAGAACGGAACGCCGGCGGTGACCATCAGCGTGGGCATTGCGTTCTCGGATCAGGTCAGGGACAGCGAAAACCTGTTCAAAAAGGCAGACCGGGCGCTTTACCGGGTGAAGGCGGCAGGCCGTGACGGGTGCGCCTTCTATGCCCCTGAAATGGATCGATAAGGCACTGCACGGCCGTGCAGGCGAATAAGAATGAAAAACAGTCGGCGGCGAATGCCGAAGATTGAAAATAGGAAAACAGCCCTGCCGCCGTGCGGCAAATGACAATGGGGAAGCTAAAGGAGGGAGAGAAAATGTTGAAACGTTTACTGTTAATCGGACTGGTGCTGGTACTGATGGCGGCGAGTGCCTCTGCCGCAACCACGCTCATGTGGAATGAGGTTTGTGATGAGACATACGGGGCAACGGTAGGCGCCTATGCGTTTGTCGAAAAACTGAATGAGCTCTCGGGCGGAACGATGTCCATTGATCTGTACATCAACGGGATGCTCGGCGGAGAGGATCTTTCAATGAAATCTCTCCAGGATGGAACACTGGATATTTTCCGCGGAAATGCTTCCTCGCTGGTCAATTACGGCGCCGAGGAGATCGCCGCAACAGGTCTTCCGTATCTGTTTAAAAACATGGAAGACTTTGAACAGATGGCGGTCAGTCCTCTGGGGCAGGAACTGCTGAACAGTGTAGATCCGGAAAAGTGTCATTTTGTGGCCATTGCATGGCTGGTGGAAGGCCCCAGGTATTACTTCATGACCAATAAGGCGTATGAGAGTCTGGGAAAGCCGGACAGTTTCACGCTGGACATGTGCAAAAAACTGACTTTCCGCGTTCCGGGACTCGGCATTCTGGGGGATATGACGAAAGCCCTTGGCGGCCATCCGATTGAGATCCCTTACAATGAGCTGAAACTGTCGCTTCAGTCCGAAAATATCGATGCGGCGGAGAACGGCATTATTCCGTACATCTCCATGGGATTCAGTGAAGTGGCGCCTTATCTGATTCAGGATGCGCACACGTTCGGCTGCGGCGTTCTGCTGGTCAGTGCCAGTACATGGGAGACACTGACGGATGAGCAGAAAGGCTGGATGCTGGAAGCCGGCAAAGTGGCAAGTGATGCCTGCTATGAGTACAATGTCCGTCAGGAAAAAGCCTTTTTTGAAGAGCTTGAATCCAAAGGGGTCAAGCTGCTCCCCGTTTCGGATATTGAAAAGTGGCAGGAGGCCTGTCAGCCCATTTACGATATGCAGACGGAAAATATCCGGAAGCTGGTTGAACGTATTCGCAGCAAAGACTACTGAGAACAGAGGTTCCGGAAAGAGCAACCTGCCAAACGGACACATGGAAAAGTCCGGTTCCCGGCTGGTTTCGGCAGCAGATGAAGCGTATCCGGATAGTCCGTGCGTGTTCGTTTTCATGGAGTTCCCGTCCGCTGTGTTTGGAATTGGATGAGTCATTGAGAGGGTGGACACAGCCCTGCAAAAAAGCGGCTTCACAGGAATCAGCTGTTCCTGTGAAGCCGCTTTTAAGTTGTCCGTGTACCGGAAAGGAACCTTTCAACGGGGACTCTCCGGTTGTTTTTCGGCAGACAGTGAGTCTGTTTCCGGCTCAGGCAGTGGGTTACCACACGCGGTACGGATTGTCCCCGAAAGCCTTTTCAAGAAGTTCGCGCGGCGTCTTTGAGGGATCCTGAACGCAGGTCCATTCGTCCTTTCCAATCACCAGAGTCTCTCTTGTGTCGGAATGATACGGCTTCCAGTCGATGCCGTTTACCAACGGAACGCCTGTTTTGGCAAAACTGACCCATGCTTCCTGAACTTTCGCAGCGGCTTCGGGATCGATTTCCCCTGCGTACAGCGGATCCTCATTATTGAACACATATCCCAGTTCAACCGCGTGAACCGCACTTTTGAACTTTTCTTCCTTTGTGGAAGAGATGGTCCAGAGATAGACCCGAACATCCCCGCCCGCGTCTGCAAACCGTTCCGCAAAGTCCAGAATTTCATATCTCTAGGCTTCCGTCACAAATCCGGATAATGTGAGCGCTTCTTTCACTTCCGCATCTTTGGCATATTCCTCCGGGACGATGCTTTCCTCATAACGGATCAGTTCCTCAAGCGCGGCTTTGCCCTCCGCATCCGTTTGAGCGCAGGCCTGCTGGACCATTTCCTTCATGATTTGAACCCATGAGACAAGCTTTTCCTGATCTGTATCGCCCGGGCAGTCTGCCCTGAAATAGTTCCATTCGTCCGCGTTGGAGCCGATGATCAGCTGTACGCCGCTCTTCGCGGCCTCCTCATAGGCTTTATCGAGGTCTTCCGGAATAATGTCTCCGTCCGTCACACCCAGGCAGTTGGCATCCCCAATGGCGAATTTCCCGTCCAGCTCCATCCATTCCTCACCCGAAATTGCCAGGAGTTCCTCCATGTTTTTCGCGCCGGAAACGTCCATGATGAAATCGGCATACGCCTGCGCGGCTTCCCTGGGCTTGGGGGCGATCTCTCCGCTCTGGGCGATTGCCCGCCGGAACAGACCCTTTGCCTTCGGCGAAAGCATCATGGCGGTCACAGAGAAGGCGCCAGCGGATTCGCCGAAGATGGTCACATTGTCAGGATCCCCGCCAAAGGCGGCAATGTTTCGCTGAATCCATTCGAGCGCGGCAATCTGATCCCGGAGCGCGAGATTGATCTCCGTATATTCCTCTCCTCCTTCAATTTTGGAAAAGTCCGGAAATCCCATCAGTCCGAGACGATAATTGCAGGTCACCAGGATGACGTCGTCATGGGCTTTCGCAAAGCTCTGTCCGTCATAGAGGGGATCGGTGGTTCCGCCATAGGAGAAACAAGCGCTGCCAGCACGAGTATCCAGTAAGGTTTCTTTTTCATCGTCATCTCGCTCTGTCTCCTCCTCAATGCAGTCTTTTGCGGAAGCGGCTTTGTTCTGCCCCGACTTTGCCAAGCTGTCGCAGCGCGACAGGGCCGCTCCTTCACGGGCCGCATCCCGGTCTTTCGCGCCACCGCATTTTCGGAGCGGATACTGGACAGATGCCTGCTCGTTTCCCTGCGGCTCAGTCCGTTGCCTCAGCCGCCGCCTGGGTTTAAGTCGGCTGATCGACTGTCACCGGTGCCTGACCGTGAATGCTCGCGGTCCATATAGTTTATCATAAAATCGGCTCTTTACACACTGAAAAAGGCTTCAGCGAAAACAGTTGTTTTCGTGAAGCCTTTTTTGGTCATTTGAAAAACTGGAAAAGCCGTTCGGATGATCTTATTTGGAAGATGACTTTCCGAGATAGGCTGCCTTAATGCCGGGATCGTTGAGAAGGTCGTGGCCGGACCCCTGCATGCCGAGGGAGCCGGTCTCAAGGACAAAGGCGTAGTCGGCGATTTTGAGGGCAGCGTTGGCGTTCTGTTCGACCAGGAGAATGGTGATGCCTTCTTCGTGCAGCGTCTGAATGATTTCAAAGATATTCCGGATGATGAGGGGCGCCAGACCGAGGGAAGGCTCATCCATCATCAGGAGCTTGGGACGCATCATGAGGGCACGTCCTACCGCCAGCATCTGCTGTTCGCCGCCGGACAGGGTTCCTGCCAGCTGCCAGGAACGTTCCTTGAGGCGGGGGAAGAGCTGATAAACGTGTTCCACGTCAGCGGTGATGTCATCTTTCCGCAGGTAGGCGCCGATGCGCAGGTTCTCATAGACGGTGAGGTTGGGGAAGACGCGGCGGCCTTCCGGCACCATGCACAGGCCTTCTGAGACGATCTGCTGGGGCTGCTGGCCGGAGATGACATTCCCGTCATAGGTAATCGTCCCGCTTTTGATTGGCACCAGACCGGAGATGGCGCGAAGGGTGGTGGACTTGCCGGCGCCATTGGCACCGATCAGGGTGACAATCTGGCCTTTTTCCACCTCAAAGGAAACGCCCTTGAGCGCTTCGATTCCGCCGTAGCTCACTTTGAGATTCATGACTTTGAGCAGGCTCACAGGTCATCACCTCCCAGGTAGGCTGCAATGACAGCCTCGTTGTTCTGAATTTCAGAGGGAACGCCCTCGGCAATCTGCTTGCCGAATTCAATGACGTAGATCCGGTCAGAGATTTCCATCACCAGATTCATATGATGCTCAATGATAAAGATGGACAGATTGAATACATCCCGGATCTGGCGGATAAATTCAGCCAGTTCATCGGTTTCCTGCGGGTTCATGCCGGCAGCTGGTTCATCCAGCAGGAGGAGTTTCGGGCGGGTCGCCAGGGCCCGTACGATTTCAAGGAGGCGCTGTTTGCCGTAGGGAAGGGAGGTGGCCATCTCATCGCGCAGGTCGTAGAGATCGACCTGGCGCAGCAGGGCGGCGGTATCCTCCCGCATCCGCCGCTCCTCGGCCGCGTTGAGACGAAGGGTGGCGGTAAAGATGTTGCTGGTCTTCCTCAGATGGTGGGCAGTGAGAACGTTTTCAAAAACCGTCATGGAGGAGAAGAGGCGGATGTTCTGGAATGTTCTGGCAATGCCGAGCTTGGTAATCTGGTCCGGCCGCTTTCCGGTGATCTTCTCGCCCAGGAGGGAAATGGAACCGGAGGTGGGGGTGTAGACGCCGGTGACGGCATTAAAGGCCGTCGTCTTTCCGGCACCGTTGGGGCCGATGAGGGCCACGATTTCCCCCTTGTTGATGAACATGGAGAAATCATCAACCGCCACGACGCCGCCGAACTGCATGGTGAGATGCTCGATTTTGAGGACATGTTCGCTCATGCCTTCAGCCCTCCTTTCTTCTTGTCACGCTGCCGTTTTCGGAACAGATCCGGCAGTTCGCGGGTTCCCATGATGCCCTGACGGAAGAACAGGACGACGATCATAATGATGACGGAGAAGACCACCAGGCGGAAGCCGTTGCGAAGCAGCGGGACCTCAAAGTTTCCGATCATCTGTTTCTGATCAAGGAAGCGCAGCCACCACTCCGAACAGGCCACGAACAGGAAAGAGGAAATGCAGGAACCGGTAACCGAACCGATGCCGCCGATGACGACGATGAGCAGGATTTCATAGGTCATGGCCGTGGTAAATGACTTGGCCTGAACCGTTGTCTGGTACATGGCCAGCATGGCACCGCCGACGCCGGTAAAGAAGGAGGAGATGCAGAACGCCAGCTGCTTATGGCTGGAGAGGTGGATGCCCATGGCCTCAGCGGCGATTTCATCGTCCTTGATGGCCCGCAGGGCCCGGCCGAAGGTGGAATTGATCAGAAGGACAATCAGCGCGATACAGAACCCGGATATCAGCAGGGGAACCAGCGTGGAGAGGTAAATGGTCACCTCGCCCGAGGCATTGCGGATGTTGAAGTCGTTGAAGGTGGGGAACAGGCGAAGCATGTTGGAGCCGTTGGTCAGGGGGCCGATTTTGTCCCACTGGAAGACGGCACGCATGATTTCCGCGAAGCCCAGGGTGGCAACGGCCAGATAGTCGCTCTTGAGGCGCAGGACAGGGAGGCCGATGAGGAACGCGAAGAAGGCGGCGACCAGTCCGGCGAGGATCATGGCCAGAAACAGGGGCAGCGTGAACTGAACAATGCCGCCGTTATAGTACTGATAGACACTGGCACGCTGCGCCAGCGGAATGGTGAAGATGGCGTAGACATAGGCGCCGATCAGCATGAATCCGGCCTGGCCCAGAGAGAAGATGCCGGTGAAGCCGTTCAGGAGGTTCATGGAGACGGCGACCAGCGCGTAGGTGGCGCCCTTCTTGAGAACCGTGAACAGCATGGAAGTGGAGGGAATGATCTGCTCGGCGATAAACACGGCTGCATAGAAAAGCAGAACAATGACGGCGCTCAGAATCTGTTCCTTTGAGAGAGTTTTCTTTTTGACTGGACTGCTCATAAGAACCTCCTTACACCTTGTCCGTTGTCTTCTCACCAAACAGGCCGGTCGGCTTGACAACCAGAATGATGATGAGCAGAGCAAATGTAAATGCGTCCGAGAAGGTGGCCAGACCCAAGGGCTTGGCGATCAGACCGGCCTTGAACAGAATGATGTCAAGACCCTTGATGATGTTCTCGGCAATGCCGATGATAAACGCACCGATCACCGCGCCCGGAATGCTGCCGATTCCGCCGAAAACGGCGGCGACGAAGGCTTTGAGGCCCGGCATGGCGCCGGAGGTCTGAATGACGGTGGTGTAGTTGGAGAAGTATAGAAGGGAACCGACACCGGCCAGGAAGGAACCGATGACAAAGGTCACGGAGATGACCCGGTTGATGTTGATGCCCATTAACTGCGATGTTTCAAAATCCTTGGATACGGCCCGCATGGCCATGCCGATTTTCGTGTTATTGATCAGCAGAACCAGACCGACGACCAGTGCAATGGTCAGGAACGGCGTGATGACGGTCACGATTTTGGTCGTGGCGGAGCCGATGGTAATGGAGCTGGAAATCCACGGGATGGTGGGATAGAGCTGGTTCAGACCGCCGGTGATATAGAGAACCAGGTTCTGCAGGGTATAGGACACGCCGATGGCGCTGATCATGACGCTCATCCGGGGAGCCTGACGGAGCGGCTTGTAGGCAATCCGTTCGATCAGGTAGCCGATCAGGGAGGTCACGAGGAGAACGAGGGGAATGGAGAGGAAAAGCGGCAGGCCGCTGGCAGAAATGTAGACCATCAGGATGCCGGCAACCATGAACACATCGCCGTGAGCAAAGTTAATCAGGCGCAGGATGCCGTAAACCATGGTGTAGCCGATGGCAATCAGGGCATATTGTCCGCCCACGGAGATGCCGGAGAGCAGATAAGGAAAAATCGTATTCCACACGGGGTAAACACACCCTTTCATCTATGGATAGCGAAT
Source organism: Christensenella sp. UBA4263 (assembly GCA_002395225.1). Lineage (GTDB taxonomy): Bacteria > Bacillota > Clostridia > Christensenellales > Aristaeellaceae > Ventricola. The sequence continues at coordinate 1,321 of DGWH01000158.1, read as the reverse complement.
GCAGGTAGAAAAGCGCGGCGGGGGCATTTTGCCTCCGCCGCGGAACGGATTCATCAGGAGGGGCGGACAATTATTCGACTGTCTGCTCAGCAACGAACTTCCAGTCGCCGGTGTTGGTATCAACGGTTTTAATGAACGCGGAGGTGCGGATCGCATCGCCGGTTTCATTAAAGGCGATATGGCCGGAAACACCGTCCAGGGTGACAGAGGGCAGAGCAGCCATCACGGCAGCGCCGTCGGTGGAGCCGGCAGCTTTGAGCGCCTCAATGGCCGTATAGTAGGAATCATAGCCCATGACGCTGACCGCAGAAATCATGTCGTTTCCGCCGTTGTTGGTGAGCGCTTCAGAGTCGCTGTTCAGCCAGGCCTTGAATCCCTCGTCGAAGGTCTGGTTGGCGCCTTCCTGATAGAAGGTGGAGATGGTGACGGTGACGTTCTTGCCGCGGGCGGCGTTGACAACGACGTTGGAGTCAAGGGTGTCGCCGCCGAGGATCGGGAAGGTGACGTTCTGGCCGGCCGCCTGCTCGATGATCTGGGTGGAATAGGCGATGGACACCGGGCAGAAGAAGACGTCGGCGGAATACATCGCGGCGTTGGTCAGATAAGAGGTGAAATCAGAGGTGCCGGTGGGGAAGGTATCGGAGATCACCTGTCCGCCGAGGGCCTCGAAGGTCTCCTGGAAATAGTGGGCCAGACCGACGTCGTAGTCATTGCCCAGCTCAGCCAGAACGTAGGCCACTTTGGCACCCAGCTCTTTAAAGGCGTAGTTGGCCATGACCGTGCCCTGGAAAGGATCCAGGAAGCAGATGCGGAAATAGTGGCTGTTGCCCAGGGTTACCTGAGGATTGGTGCAGCTGGCGCCGATGGCCGGAATCTTTGCTTCCTCGAAATACTTGCTGCCCGCGATGGAGACGCCGGAGCCGTAGGAACCGAGAACGACAGAGACGTTGCTGGAAACGAGCTGCTGTGCGGCAGAGGGTGCCTTATCGGTCGAGGAACCGTTGTCGGCATAGACCAGCTCGACGTTGTATGTTTCGCCGCCGATCTCAACCGTGGGGCATTCCTTATTGGCGTACTGCATGCCCAGCATTTCCTGCTTGCCGCCGGCACCGCTGTCGCCGCTGGCCGGCTCGAATACACCGATCTTGACTGTTCCGTCTGCCAGAACACAGGCCGGAATCAGAAGAGCGAGACAAAGGACTGCGAGTAAAAGCTTTTTCATAGATCAATCGCTCCTTTTATAAAAGATTATCGAAATTATAGCACCGCTGCGGACAATCTGCAAGATGAACATTCAAAAAATGCAGAATTATTTCGTTTG
>DGWH01000090.1 GCA_002395225.1 Christensenella sp. UBA4263 | reverse complement strand
GGATCCTATGACATTTCCCGAACCTTTACCTATCGGATTCATGAGACGGATGCCGGTTCATGTACAGACGGGAGCTTTACCGATAAGGGAATGACGTATGCACCGGATCAGCTGGTCCAGGTAACCATTACCAATAACAAAACTACCGGAAGGATGGATGTTACCTATCGGGATGGGAGAAATGTGCCGCACCTGAACCCCTTTATCAATTACTATGAGATTATGGATGAGAAAACCGTTCAGGTTGGGGTGTTCAAACAGATTCGGGGCAGAAAATGGAGACGTGGTGACAGCTTTACGTTCCGAATCAATCCTCTGCTGAACGATGCCGGACTGGACAGAGAGGATATGCCGATGCCGGAGGAGCCGACAATGACGATTGCCGCCAGCAGCAACAATGTTCAGGGACAGGCAAATACAAAATCCGGCCTGTTTGGAAACATGACATTTACTCATCCGGGAATCTACGAATACGAAATTGGGGAAGTGGTGCCGGATCAGCCGGAACAGGGGATGACCTATGCGCAGGCCAGACACCGCGTGGTGATTACCGTAAAGGACCGGGGAGACGGAACACTGATGGAACCGGAGATCCGCTATCCGGGAACGGACAGCGATCTGCCGACCACGTTTATCAATATCAGTGAGCTGGATGATGATCCGGGCAATATGTTCCGGTTCTGGTTCGTGAAGGAGTGGCGCGGTCAGGCGTCGGAGATCCGGTTTACTCTGTATAACAGTGACGGAATCCCTGTTGATCGGCGCTTCACCGCGAAAAAGCTGAGTGACAGGGAAGTGGTGTATGAAGCCTGGCTGCCAATCGGGGAGGCGTACTATGTTATCGAAGAGCCGATGACCGGTTATGCGACCTATTATGTGAATGGCGGTCCGAACAGTGAGGTCAATGACAGAGTATTCAACGGCGGAAAAATTATCAACAGTGAGATTCCGAAGACCGGCGATCATGAAAATGGATATCTGTATGCTGGCATGCTGGCGCTTTGTTTTGCGGGGTTGTGCCTTTATGCGCTGAAATCCAGGCCGGGAATCCGACATTGATAATGTGCGGAACGATCTTGCAGCGGTTGTCTGGCTGCCGCGCTGTTTAACACGCAGGAGCGTCGGGAATTGACCGACGCTCTTTTTGTATTTCCCCTGATGGTGAACTTCATCAAACCGATGTCACATATGCGGCATCATCTGTCCTGAGAACAGTCGGCCGAATCGGGAAAAACTTGTCGGGATCGCAAAGACACAGAGCTGACAGGACCGGGGAGATGGAATAACGGCAGGTCGGGGAAAAATGTCAGATTGACTTCGGAACGGCATTCTCCTTGTGCGTAATGCCAGAGAAATCAGGAATTGTATGAGCGGTTTGAGCTTGTTCAAGAAGGCAATATGTGATAAAGTTCAGATGTGAAATGGACTGTGATGAGCGTTTTTCGGTTTTGCAGATCGCTGTGAAACCGGTTGATTGGAAGGGACGGAAAATCTCTTTATATAAACGCTGACCGCTTTTGCTGCCGGCAGTGGTTCGGATGCGCGCGGGGATTCGGAAAAGAGGGGTGACTAACGAAGGCTTTTAATACAACGGCCATATGCGTACCGGAAAATCATTATATGGTGGACCCCTCGGAAAAGTACAGGAGATCAAAAAGCTGGTTGATGCCGGTAAGTTTTTTCCCGTCAGCCGCCCCAGACAGTATGGGAAGACGACCATGTTGAGGGCGATGAGGGAGGTACTGGTCCAAGAGAATTATGTAGTCGTAAGCCTTGATTTTCAGGAAATCAGCCGGAGCGGATTTGAGACGGAAGAGTCTTTTGTTCAGGAATTCAGCCGGCTCATCATAAAAAAGCAGAGGATTATCCCGGAAATACCGGAGAAGATTCTCGAAGCGCTGAACCGATATGTCAGTCAGGACGAGGCAAAGGTCAAACTGAGCGAACTGTTTGTCACGCTGAACGACTGGTGTGCATTGTCTGCAAAACCGGTTGTCATGATCATCGATGAAGTTGACAGCGCAACAAACAATCAGGTATTTCTGGATTTTCTTTCTCAGCTCAGAGACGGATATATCAGCAGGGAATCCGGGGAAATACCGACGTTTCAGTCGGTGATACTGGCCGGTGTAACGGATGTGAAACAGTTAAAGGGAAAAGTTTATCGAAGAAGAAGGGCGGGAAAAGTTTCTGACCTATCTCTCGCCGATTATCGATGGCGTGGGAACATTCAGTGTAGAAGAGCAAACGCGTGACCGGAGACGGATGGATGTGGTGATTCACACTCCGGGGAAAAGGTATATGATCGAACTGAAGATCTGGCATGGAGCGAGCAGAAATCAAGACGGGGAACGACAGATCATCGGATATATGGAACGCTTTGGCCTGACCGTCGGCTATATGCTGAGCTTTAACTTTAGCAAAAATAAAAAGCCGGGTGTTTACCCGGTCCGTATCGGGGAGAAACTCCTGTATGAAGGAATCGTCTGATCACCTCCGGACAAAAATGCCGCCAGTCCAGGGACTGGCGGCATTTGCTGTTTGCTGGTTGCGGAATTAGAAAACGACCTGGTTTTTGCCGGAACGCTTTCCGTCGTAAAGCTTTTTATCGGCCTCATTCATCATGTCCTGAATGCCTTTTTCAGTGCTGTATGCGGATATGCCGATGGTGATGGTCACGCCGATTCTGGTGCGGTTATATTCAAAGGTGTTTTTCTGAATGGCAATGCGAATGCGCTCTGCGACCCGCCGGGCGATGATTTCATCCGCCTTGAGCAGGACCAGAATTTCCTCGCCGCCCCACCGGAAGACACAGTCATCTTTTCCGACGGAAGAGGATACGATTTTGGCCACACCCCGCAGGACTTCGTCTCCGCATTCGTGCCCCCAGGTGTCGTTGATGTGCTTGAAGTCATCGATATCCATCATCAGGAGGCAGAAAGGTGCCATTCCGGTTTTGGCCATCCGGTGGGCTTCCTGCAGATAATTGTCCATGCTCCGCCGGTTCAGCAGATGGGTGAGGGTGTCATAGTTCACGTACTTTTCAAGCTCTTCCACCAGAAATTTTCCGCCGAAAAAGGTAATCAGGTTGATCGAGAAGAGCATGAGAACGAGACCGACGATGCGGAATGTCATATTGGCAATGAAGTAGTCATCGTTGGGCGGGAGCAGCCGGGAGCCTTTTACAATCCAGGAAAGGACCATGGAAAAGACGATTCCGCCAGTGGCGAACAGAACCAGTTTTACATCAAAGAAGAGAGCCAGCATGAGGGTAAAGAGGATGCTGTATGCCCAGAAATCCATGAAAGGCCAGAGATAGGAGATGGCGTTCCACTGAATGAGGAGGATCAGCGCCATGACGTATTTTCCGGCCGACAGTTTGGCCGGAAGGACAATGCCGTCCGGACCGAAGCCGGTATAGAACAGGTAGAGGCCGATCAGCAGATAAAGGATATCTGAAAGATCAAACAGCAGCAGGGCTGTCCGGTTGATGTCGGGATAGTGACCGGTCAGATGCAGCGCGGTGATGGTAATGCTGGCGCAGATACAGAAGAACGGAATGATCAGCACAATGATCCGGTATACGCGGTTGATATAGGCATCGAGTGCAGACAGCGTCTTATCCGTCTGGATCTGGTCATTTTGAGGAACTTTCAATACTATCGCGCTCCTTCAGGAATTCCCGTTCAAAGTCTTCTACGGACATCGGCTTGGCAAACAGATAGCCCTGGAACATTTTGCAGCCCATCTTTGAAAGAATGTCGTACTGTTCTTTGGTTTCGATTCCCTCTGTCAGAGGGGTAAGGCCTAATTCGACCATCATGTTAATGACATTGCGGAGAATGGTCGACGTTCTTGATACGTTATTCATGTCATTGACAAACATCATGTCGAGTTTAATGACATCAACAGGCATATTCTTAAGCATGTTCAGGGAGGAATAGCCGCTGCCGAAGTCGTCCATTTCGACAATGAATCCGGAATTCTGCAGATCCTTCAGGATTTCAAACTTGTCGATGTCATCGTTCATCATAACGGATTCGGTGATTTCCACGCGCAGTCTGGCCGGGGAAATATCGAACTCCCTGACGGTATTTTTCAGGACCTCTTTTACATCCATGAAGTAGAAATCGGTGGGGGAAACGTTGATGGAGATAAACAGGTCATTATAGCCCATCGATTCCCAGCGCTTGAGAATCTCGCAGGAACACCGCCACATATAGCGGTCCACGTCAGCAATGAGACCGTTGTGTTCAAGGGTCGGGATGAAGCTGGCAGGGGAGAGGAAGCCTTTTACCGGATGAATCCATCTGACCAGCGCCTCGGCACCGATGATCTTGCTGTTGATATCCACAATGGCCTGCAGATAGGGCCGGATCTGTCCGGTCTTCAGGGCGTTGGGCAGCTGGAGGGTCAGGTCCTGATCGAGCAGCATTTTTGCCCGCATCCGGTTGTCATACAGGGCGATGTGTTTCTTGTAGTCATTCTTGATCGTCATCAGCGCGATATGTGCCCGGTCAAACATGACGGAGACGTCAATATTTCGCTCAGTGACCTCATATACGCCCTCGTGGATGACCACACGGTGCGAAACCGGCCCTTCTTCAATCAGAAACTCGGAGGTGTATTTTTCCGCCAGTTCGGGATCGAATGTTTCACCGCTGAAACAAAAGCCGAAGGTATCGCCGCTGAGACGACCGTATAATGCGTCTTTGGGGAGATTTTGCTGCAGATTGGCGGCGATGCTCTTCAGGGTGTAATCGCCAAACGATTTTCCGAACACGTCATTGATGAGTTTAAAGTTGTTGATATCCATGTACGCGATGTAGAACGTGGTGTCCGGATTAGAATCAATTCGTTCCCTGATCCGCCTGAACAGATACTCTTTCCGGTAAAGACCGGTAAGGGGATCGTGCGTGGCAGCGTATCGTTCTTTCTGCAGCTCCAGTTCTTTTTCGGTGTCATCCTGCACGCTCAGAACGGACCCGAGAACGTGCTGTCTGGAACTGACCATGGCATGCTTGACCAGGTTGTAGTGACGGTTTCGATACTGCCTCTGGCACTGCCACTCATTCTTTGCCAGTTCCAGCCCCGGGAACATGGCATTAAGTCGGCTCTCACAGCGCACAAGCTCGTTTTCCTTCAGCCCGGTCAGTTTCAGACCATGCTCGTCTGCCCAGATGCATCGGCCGTTGTCATCAAAGAAAAACAGTCCGTCTGTCAGGCCGGAGGCAACGTTTCCCAGCAGACGGTCAAGAAGCCGCATGGGCCGGTAATACAGGGAAAAATAGAAAACAAGAAGGCCGAAAACACCATAGACGATAACGGTGGTTTTTACCGGGGTATGGGAGAGCAGATAAAACATCTCCCAGGCACCGGTCAGGATCAGCAGAATGAACATGATCGAGTATTTTTCCGAGAAGATCCTGGCGCCCCGGATAATCTTGATCAGCAGAACGAAAAGGACGATGCCCATAATGGCATAAACCAGACCCAGATGCAGATTGCGTCCCAAATGGGAAACGACATCGTAGTAGGGTTCCCCGTAAGCCATCCGTAAATTGGGCGAAAACGCATGTCCCCACAGGAGATTGCACAACAGCTGGATAATGTCCAGACCGATTAAGGTGATCAGGATTTTATGAAAGCTTTTATGCCAGTTCAGCCCGCAGTACTGAAGGGTGAAATCCAGAAGACAGTACATGGTGATGTCGATTCCGCAGGCATACAAATACCTGCCGAACAGGGAAATGCCCTCTGTCCGTCCGACGATAATGAGCAGGTTGCCGATCACGGGCGGCAAAAGGGAATAAAGGAAATGCGTCACTTTCGGCGCAATGTCTTTTGTGGAACGCTTTGAAATCTGTGCGCAGACAATGAGGGCAATGGCCATGAGTGACATGATGGCGGCTATGGCATTACGCATTAACGGTCCTCCTCTGTGAGCCGTAGCTTGATCTTTCGGCTTCGGAATTGTCTTTGCTGCGAGCCGGCTGGGTGAAAAAAGGGAGATGAAATCTTTAACAGACAGTCCGTGAGGATAAACACATCATGACGTGAAACTTTCCTCGGAATGCAGAAAAAACCGCGCATTCCTGAGAAATGACCCTTTCGGGATGATCTGTAATGGCATGCATAAAGATGTAGATTTCTCTATTTTGACAAGTGAATTATACGCTGAAAAAAAGAGGTGTGTCAATTCTTATCAGGAAACTTATCCTTATAAAAGTGAATTATTATTTTCGGATCGTATCAGCATGTTTCCCCGGAGAAGTTCCATAGATTAGGAAGGGACGCCCGAAAGCGTGCGGATAATGGGATTCGGATTGACAGCGCTGCCGGGCGGCTGTATACTTAAGTGGATTATTTCAGGGACTTTCGTAAAGAAACGGGCAGCCGCCTGACCGACGGTTGTGCCGGCCGGGGAAAGGCGAATGGATAAAGCAGGGAACCTGAAAGAAGTGCCCTGACAAAGCGAACGGCACCGGACAGCCCTTCCCGGAAGTCACTGACCGCATAAAGAACGGATTTCTGAATCTCTTATCCGGAGTTCAGAGAGAAACATTGAAGGAGGCATGAGGAACATGGATCTGATTCCCAGTTTTTCGGTAGATCATACCAGAATCGTTCCCGGAATATTCATCAGCCGTGTGGATGTTGTGGGCGATCAAAAGGTAACCACGTATGACGTCAGAGTAAGAAGACCGAATATTGAGCCGGTCATTGATGTGGCGGCCATGCATTCGCTGGAGCACCTGATTGCTACCTACCTTCGGAATGATCCGGAGTGGAAGGAGGAGGTCATTTATTGGGGACCGATGGGATGCCTGACCGGCTTTTATCTGATCCTCAAGGGAAATCGCCCGCCTCAGGAAATTTATGATCTTCTGGTGAATGCTTTTAAGTCCGTCGATTCGGCGGAGACTGTGCCCGGCGCAACCGCGGAAAACTGTGGATACTACCTGATGCACAATCTGGCCATGGCGAAATGGTACGCGGCGAAATTTGTCAGGTATCTCACGGAGAACAAGGGCAAAACGGAAATCTTCGAGTATCCCAGGGCGGAGCGCCTTGTAACGGATGACGGGCGGGAGTTTTACGATTCCTGAGAATTCCGTCAGCCGGGGCTGACCTGCTGAAACGCATTGGATGGGATAAGCAGGCGGCTCCAGAGGAAAAGGCAATGCCCGGACCGGCACAGCGTGTCGGTCCGGGTTTTTTCTTTTGATTCGGCGGCCGGGCTTTGGGTTTTCCTGCATTCCTGAAAGGGGAAAATGTGGGAAATACAAAAATAACCGGAACCGGGCCGGAAGGATTGAACGGCAGAGGATCCTTGTGTATAATTTTTAACATCGAAGGTATCATAACGACGGAGGGAACTGCTGAAGTGCTTCGGGAGAAGAAAAAGGAAATGACCCGCGAGACAGTGATGGAGGAAGGGTTCAAACTGTTTACCGAGCGCGGGATTGAATGTGTCACCATGAATGAGGTTGCGGATGCCAGCATGATCGGGAGGGCGACGATTTTTCGCTATTTCACCACCAAACTGGACCTGGTGGTGGAAATTGCCGCCTGGAAGTGGGAAGAGTACATTTCAGCGTATCGACAGACGGTGACGGAATCGGCGATTCAGCAGATGACCGGTGCGGAATACCTGAAGTTCTATCTGGATTCGTTTCTGGATCTGTATCGGAACCACGCAGAGATTTTGCGGTTCAATTACAATTTCAACAGCTTTCTGCGCCATGAAAAGGGAATGGCCAGTGGTCTTGACGGACACAGGCAGGTCGTGGAGGGACTGAGTGAGAATTTCCATGACCTCTACCAGCGGGGCATGAAAGACGGGACACTGAACAGCGAGATCCCGGAGGAGGAAATGCTTTCATTTACCTTTCATATGATGCTCGCGGCAGTGACCCGGTATGCGGTGGGACTGGTATACGTTTCGGAGCAGGCAGATCCCGAAAAGGATCTGTGCCGGCTGGCAAAAATGCTGCTTCGGGAGTTTACGACGGAGAAATAACGTGTGCGTTTTCGGATCATGGAAAGGAAAATCAGCGTCCATGGAGACGCTTAAAAAAAGGAGTGAGAAACATGAAAAGACTGTTTGGTGTCCTGATGACGGTGCTGCTGTTCATTCCCTGGTCAGGGAGGGCGGAGCCGAATCCGGCCTCGTCGTATACGGCTGAGGCGAACCGGAGCTGGTTTGAACTTCTTGATTTTTCCGATGAGCGTGAGAAAGAGAATGCCCTTCGCGGACTGATTGAGGCGCCGGAGGAGCTGGTCATCCATCGCGAGGACGGGCAGGTGGCCTGGAATCTGAGTGACTTTGATTTTGTCAGGGACGCGGAGGCACCGGATACCGTGAATCCGAGCCTGTGGCGGAATACCCAGCTGAATGCCTATGCAGGCCTGTTTGAGGTATGCGAGGGGATTTATCAGGTACGGGGATACGACATGGCCAATGCCACTTTTATCCGGACAGACAACGGATGGGTCGTGTTTGACGTGCTGATGTGTCAGGAAAACATGGCCGCGGCCAAAGCACTGATGGAGAAGCATTTTGGCCCGCTTGAGGTGAAGGGGGTCCTGTACAGCCATTCCCATATTGACCACTATGGCGGCATTTACGGGCTGATCTCCCCGGAGGAGGTGGCAGATGCCTCTCTTCCACTGGCGGATCAGCTGGCCTCAGGGAAAGTGGTGGTTCTGGCTCCCGAGGGTTTTTTGACGCATGCGGTCAGCGAAAACCTGTACTGCGGCGCCGCCATGTCCCGCCGTGCGCAGTATCAGTATGGTGCGATGCTGAAACCCGGCGAAACTGGCCGGATGGCCATTGGCATTGGTCTGGGGCAGAGCACCGGAACCATCGGGCTGCAGCCGCCGACCTATGAAATTGCCTCCAATGAGACGATCGTCATTGACGGTCTTGAAATCCGGTTCCAGCTGACCCCGGGAACCGAGGCGCCGGCAGAGATGAATGCCTGGTTTCCCCGGTACAAGGGACTCTGGATGGCGGAGAACTGCACCGGGACCATGCACAATATCTACACGCTGCGCGGCGCGCAGGTACGGGATGCAGCGGCATGGGCACAGTATATCCTGGAGGCAGAGGCCCTGTTTGGTGATGAGGCAGAGGTGGTGTTCCAGAGTCACAACTGGCCTCACTGGGGAAATGAAACGCTGCGTACGTATATGGAGGATACCGCCGCGGTGTATCAGTACATCAACAATCAGACGCTGCATTACATCAATCAGGGGATGACGGCGGCGGAGATATCAAGAACGCTGACATTGCCCGATCGGCTGAACCGGGTATGGGTCTGCCGTCAGTATTACGGAACGCTGTCCCACAATATCAAGGCGGTCTATCAGCGGTACATGGGCTGGTATGATGCCAATCCGGTCAATCTGAATCCCCTGACGCCGGAGACCACGGCGAAAAAGTGGGTAGAGTATCTGGGGGACGTGGAGGCGGTTCTTGAAAAAGCCCGGGAGGACTATAACCGGGGCGAATACCAGTGGGTTGCACAGGTCACAAAGGAACTGGTCTATGCGGATCCGTCCAATCAGGCAGCGCGGGATCTCTGTGCGGATGCGCTGGAGCAGCTGGGGTATCAGGCGGAAAGCGGTCCCTGGCGCAGTGCCTACCTGATGGGTGCCTGGGAACTGAGAGAGGGAAATCAGGCGGATAAAGAGGGAACCACGCTGGGACGCGAATCGGCCCTGGCCGGGATGACGGTCCGGATGATGCTGCAGTACATTGACATTAACACGGATGCCCTGGAAGCACAGCGGGATGATTTCACCTTAATGCTCTGCATTTCGGATACCGGTGAATCTTTCCGGGTAGTGCGGAGGGACGGCGTTCTGCTGGTCTATCCGGAGGCGGCGGGCGAAGCATGCCAGTGCACGGTCACCTGTGCGCGCCTGCAGCTTCTGGCCCTGATGATGGGCAGAACCGATGTTACAGCCCAAATGACGATTGAGGGGGATGCGACCGTCCCCGTACGGCTGATCCGATATATGAAACCGGTTAACCGCAGCTTCAATATCATTGAACCCTGAGAGCGGACAGACTTTTTTGCCTCTCTGAACGGACTTCGGGTCTCTTGAGAGGCGGCACCGTACAGCTGTGGGGAAATCCCCTGTATTTTTGCCGTTCAGGTGTGGTCATCCACACCCACTGTATCATTGACGATTTTATGGCGTTCTGTTAGAATGAACCCGATGCCGGAAACTGAAAGTTACGGCAGGCCGCAATTACTGACCCAGTTCTGACCAAGAAGGAGGAAACAGCCATGAAAAAATCAATCTTAGTACTATTTCTTCTTTTCCTGATGGTGACGGCTTTTGCTGTCGCGGATGAGCTCTCTCTGGGCGAGGTCAACAGCTTCCTCAACGGGTCCGCCAAACTTGGTGAGGGAAGCAAGGCAAATCAGGTCGCCGTGATTCCCTTTAATCACATTGACGGACCGAAGGAAGAGGATCTTTTCTATGCCTTCGTGCCCTTCAAGTATGTGGCGCGCAATTACATCAAGTATCAGGTCACCTTTATCTCCTGCACCTGCCGCAGCGCGGATGTGAATCTCTGGTCTACGGCTTATGTGGAGCTGACCCTTCCCTCAAGCGGCAAGATTGAGGATTCAGAGGTTCGCACACTCAGTTTTGACCTGGATTCCACAGGCCATTACCTGGGCGGATTCTGGGGCGACAGCAACCCGCCGCCGACCGCTCCGGAGGCCACTTATGAGGATGTCAAGGCCGGCCAGATCCCGGTGTATATCGGAAAGACCTGTGCGGATATCATGAAAGTCAGCACCGTGGATGAGATCGAAGGCATCGATGTCAAGACCGGCGCGACGGTTTCGGCAAACAATATCCTGCGCATGCTGCAGGCGATTTACGCCTATCATGCCACGGATGCGTTCTTTGATGGCGATGCCACTGCGGCAACGCTGAGAGCAGCCTTTGAGGACAAGAAAGCCACGGCTGAAACCACGGCGGTTGTCACCGCGGCGGTGGCGGCGGCAGACCTGCCGTATCCGGTGGATACCACGAAAAAGTATAAGGCCAATAAGGATGATACCGAGGAGAAGTTCTGCGAGCCTGGAAACTTCGGTCCGACCTGCTCGGCCATTAACAGCGAAAACCTGAAGACCTATCTGGGCCGTACGGATGTGATGTACATTGACCTGCGCGACTATGCGGACTATGCCAAGAAGCACCTGCGCAACTTTGAGTGCATCCCGTACTTTGCCCTGATCTTTAACGCGGACGCCCATACGGATCCCTCTCTCCCGCAGCTCTTTGGCGGCTCCGTGGAAGAGCCGGTTCCGGTGTATGAGGAGTCGGATGAAATTCTTGAGGCTCTCTTCCCGAAGAATAAGACCATCTTCCTCATGTGCCAGAGCGGCGGCCGCGTGAATCAGCTGATGAAGCTGCTCAATGCGCGCGGATGGGATATGACCAAGATCTACAACATCGGCGGCATGGCACAGTATGCGGGCCCCGAATATCGGGATCTCGTGACGGATACCCCGGAGATCCTGGTTGAGGCAACCTATCATTTTGAGGGACTGACCAGGAAATAAGGGCATGGACAGGATAAAGCCATATTCCTGATTCACTGACAGATTGACAGAAAGGCAGAGCCTGAGGCTCTGTCTTTTTGTGTCTGATTTCCGCCGGCGGAGAAAATCGGCTCGGAAATTGGAAGGTTTATACGAAAACTTGCGGAATATTTTATTGGATATTTAGGTTTGAAAATCTTCAGGGGATGAATTATCCTGTACGATGTCGTCCAAACAGGGATTATTGGAGGAGTACCATGTATACAATAGTGGAAAAGACCCGGCTGAATCCGACGGTCAGCCGAATGGTGATTGAGGCCCCGCTGATTGCCAGAAAAGCGCAGCCGGGACAGTTTATTATTTTTCGCGCATTTGCGGACAGTGAACGTGTGCCGCTGACGATTTCGGATACCAACCCGGAAAAGGGGACCGTCACGATCATCTATCAGATCGTCGGCGGGGCGACAATGGAGCTGGACACCCTTGAAGCCGGACAGAGTCTGCATGATTTTGTGGGCCCGCTGGGATTGCCGACGAAGACGGAGGGCCTTAAAAAGGTCTGCGTGGTCGGCGGCGGTGTCGGCTGTGCCATTGCCTTTCCGGTAGCCAAGAAATTGCATGAACAGGGATGCGAAGTGCATTCGGTGGTGGGGTTCAGAAACAGGGATCTGGTCATCCTGGAGGAGGAATTCAGGGCGGTGTCCGACTGCTATGTCCTGATGACGGATGATGGATCGGCCGGTGAGAAGGGCCTTGTGACGGCGGCACTTGAAAAGCTGATCAATGAGGGAAATACGTATGACGAGGTCATCGCCATTGGTCCGCTGATCATGATGAAATTCGTCTGCGGGGTGACGAAAAAGTACGGGGTCAAAACCGTGGTTTCCATGAACCCGATTATGATTGATGGAACCGGCATGTGCGGCGGATGCCGCCTGACGGTTGGAGGAGAGACCAAGTTTGCCTGCGTGGACGGACCGGATTTTGACGGTCATCTGGTAGACTTTGATGAGGCAATGAAGCGCGGTGCCATGTACCGTGATGCGGAAATGCATGCACGCGAGGCAGCCTGTGAACTGCTTCGGAAGGGGGAATAACAATGCCCAAGGCCAATATGGATCCGAAAAAATGCCCGATGCCTTCACAGGACCCGGGTGTTCGCAAACACAATTTTGATGAGGTTGCCCTTGGGTATACCTATGAGATGGCGGTAAATGAGGCGAAGCGCTGCCTGAACTGCCCGAAAAAGCCGTGCCAGAGTGCCTGCCCGGTTGCCATTGATATCCCCGCCTTTATCGCCTGTGTGGCAGCGGAGGACATGGAAGGGGCGTATCAGGTTCTGTCAGCATCCTCTTCTCTTCCGGCGGTCTGCGGCCGCGTCTGCCCGCAGGAGTCCCAGTGTGAGGGCAAGTGTGTGCGCGGAAAGATGAAAGACGGCGAACCGGTGGGCATCGGCCGTCTGGAGCGGTTCGTGGCGGACTGGCACCGGACCCACAGCACGGAGAAACCGGCAGTGCCTGCCTCAAATGGTCACAGGGTTGCCATCGTCGGCGCCGGTCCCTCCGGCCTGACGGCAGCCGGGGATCTGGCCCGGATGGGCTATCAGGTGACCGTGTATGAAGCTCTTCATGAGCCGGGCGGGGTGCTGGTGTACGGCATTCCGGAATTCCGTCTGCCCAAGGCCATTGTGCGGGAGGAGATCGACGGCCTTCGCGACATGGGGGTTGAAATCTGCACCAATATGGTCATCGGCAAGATCCTGACGGTGGATGAACTGCTCAGCGAACTGGGTGCGGAGGCGGTCTATATTGCCTCGGGTGCCGGTCTGCCGCGGTTTATGAACATTCCGGGCGAGAGCCTTAAGGGGGTCTATTCCGCCAACGAATATCTGACGCGGATCAACCTGATGAAGGCCTATCTGCCGGAGAGCAAGACCCCGATTAAGAAGAGCCACAAGGTCGCGGTTGTCGGCGGCGGAAACGTGGCGATGGATGCGGCCCGTTCCGCCCTGCGTCTTGGTGCTGATGAGGTGACGATCGTGTATCGCCGCGGCATGCAGGAACTTCCGGCGCGTCATGAGGAAGTGGAGCATGCCATGGAAGAGGGAATTGTTTTCCGTACGCTCACCAATCCGGTGGAGGTGCTGGGAAATGAGAACGGTGAAGTCTGCGGGATGCGCTGCGTGGAAATGGAGCTGGGCGAACCGGATGCCTCCGGCCGCCGCCGCCCGGTTGTCAAGCCGGACAGTGAATTTGTGCTGGATGTGGATACCGTGATTATGGCCATCGGAACCAGCCCGAATCCGCTGATTCGTTCCACGACGCCGGGACTTGAGAGCAATTCCCACGGATGCATCGTGACAGACGGGCCGGATGGACTGACCAGCCGTGAGGGCGTCTATGCCGGCGGTGACGCGGTTACCGGTGCGGCAACGGTGATTCTGGCCATGGGTGCCGGAAAACAGGCTGCCAAAGCCATTGATGCCTATATTCGCGGGAAAAACAAATAACGTAACTGGCCGGCTGTCCGCCCGAGGCGGAGAGTCGGCCGATTCTGTTGTCCCGTGACTGGTTGTCATCCCAATCACACTTTGCTATAATCCGTCGTAAAGAGACGAACAGGCGTGAACAGGACAGGCGGAGGGGAAAATGCGGTATCCGATTGGCGATGTGGCAAGATCTCTGGGCGTGACGCATGCAGGACTGCACTATTTTGAAAAGCAGGGAGTCGTTGAGCCGACCAGGGGAGAGATGACGAGGCGGACCTATTCGGTTCAGGACTTTATCCGGCTGGTGAGTTACAGAAAATACCGGAACATGGAAATGCCGCTGAAGGTGATTGCCGGACAGTTTTCCCAGGAGGGAGATCCCTTTCCGGTGATTCAGGAGCGGGTTGCCCGGCAGGCCGAGCAGGCAGGGCAAATGGCACAGCGCTATCTGCATCTGGCAGAGGATACGGAATGGTTCAGCAGACATATTGCCATGGCCCTGAGACAGATGGGACAAATCGACTTTGCCCTCATGCCCTCTTTGTATCTTCTTTCGGTTGGTGAGGAAGGGTGCATTTCGGGAAAGAAGCAGGAACAGCAGATGATTTCCAGATGGCTCTCCGAGATGCCCGCCACACGGGTGTCCGTGATCGCTGAGGAAGAAGGGAAAGGGCGATACGGGTACACGGTATCCGAGCGCCGGGCAGAGGAACTGGAACTGACGGAGCAGCCTGCCCGGCGGATTGAGGGGAAAAACTGCGTCCATACCTTTACCCGGGTGACGGAGAAACTGTTTGAACAGCCAGAACTGGCATTTGCCTCGGTCCGACAGGTTATGCGTGAGCAGGGGCTTGTGCAGGATGGCCTGGCAATCGCCGTGATTCTGTGCGTTCACTCCCACGGCGAGAAAGTGGATCCGCTGCTTGAGGTGTATGTTCCGTTCAGGCAGTGGGCTGTCGGCGCGGGAAATCCGGTGCAGAATAAGGGAGGAAATGGCGATGTTTTTATTTCGAAACAGGATGAATGAAGGACTGCAGGAATTTCGGAATACGAAAGGAGCCGTGCTGGTGGATGTCCGGGAACCGGCGGAATATCATTCGGGACACATCCCGGGTGCCATGAATATTCCGCTGGGGAATATTCAGCAGCTTCCGGTAGAGAAGAGCAGCCCGGTTTTTGTTTACTGCCTGAGGGGCAGCAGAAGCCGACGGGCGGCATCAGTGCTGAAACAGGCCGGCTTTGAAAAGGTGAAAAGCATCGGTGGGATTACCAGTTACCGGGGACCGATTGAAAAGTGACGCGGCTGTCCCCGAAGAGGAAAATGAATCACGCAGGACAGTTCCTGCGTGATTTTTGCTTGGGCAGGTTTGCCCGGGGTCGAAGGCATATCCCTTTCTTTCCTTTTGCAGGCACATGTGATACAATACCGGAGGTATTTGGACGCGCAAACAGAAAATGGAGGCAGAAAATGGCAGAGGGAACACGTTTTGACCAGCTTTATGAAACGATGCCGTGGCACAAGGTGGATACGGTTGTTTTTGATATCGGGAATGTCCTGATCCGCTTTGCACCGGAAAGCTTTACCAAAGTGCTGTTTCCCGGAGATCCGGAGAAGCAGGAAAAGATACTGAGGGAAGTGTATCACGGGAAGTACTGGATTGAGTTTGACCGGGGAACCATCAGCTATACGGAGGCAGCGCAGGCGCTGGTCCGGGAACATGGCGGAGCGTATGAGGATTACATGAAAGCGATGACGGGCTGGATTGAACTCAAGACCCCGATTGAGGAAGGATTCCGGGCGGCGCAGCGGTGCAAACGCGCCGGAAAGAAGAT
>DGWH01000161.1:5422-13545 GCA_002395225.1 Christensenella sp. UBA4263 | reverse complement strand
AGGGAAAGAAGGAACCGCGTTTCATTCCGGCGGCCCTGCTGGCGCTGTCACTGGGGCTGTTTATCCTGGCGGGACATGAGGTTCAGCTGCATGCACAGCGCTGGCAGCAGCAGCTTGACCGGATTGAGGCAGCCAGGCAGGCGGGGGAGACAGCGGTCACCCTTGAGCCTGTCCCCTCCCGCTCACGGTATACCATGAGCATCCCCCTAGAACAGGAACCGGATCTGTGGCCGAACCGGACCCTCAGCCGCTGGTTCGGGCTGGATATTCACGGATCTGCCGGACCGAAGTGACCACATGGTCCTTTGGAGGCGCAGAACGGGGCCGGAAGGGCGGAAATTTTGAAGGAAATGCATAAAAAATTCGCGTTTTCCTTCACAATCTGTTCTTGACAATTGCATAGGCCAAAACTATAATAAGGCGAAATTGCCTTGTTAAAGGAAAGGGAGAGACTTGATCATGAAAAAAGTGTTTGCGTTGGCTGCATTGCTGCTGATGCTGGTGTGTGTCCTGTCAGGCTGCAATCTCGTCGGACATGACGATGCCCTGGATGCTGCACAGATTGTCGCAACAGTCAACGGAAAAGAAATCACCAAAGGTGAATGGAAAGCCTATCGTGACTACATGGCAAATTATACGGCGCAGTATTATCAGCAGTATTACGGCGTTTCCATGCCGCTGACGCCTGCTGATATTGAGTCATACGGTGAACCGGCACTGGAGCAGATGGTTCGGTCCACGGTCATCGACCAGAAGATGGAAGAACTGGGCATCAAGCCGCTGACGGAAGAGGAGACGAAAGAGGTCGAAGAGTACGCCGACAGCATGGTGGACTGGTATAAGATGATGCTCCGTTACCAGAATCACCCGGATGTTGAAACGGTTGAGGAAGAGGCCGAGCGCCTGGCAAAGGAAGCGGAGGCAACTCCTGCCGAGGCCACAGCGGAAGAACCCGCTGCAACGGAAGAGCCTGCTGCCGCGGAAGAGACGGCCGCAACAGAAGCGCCTGCGGCAACGGAAGAGCCCGCTGCCACGGAAGCCCCTGCGGCAACGGAAGAGCCCGCTGCCACGGAAGCCCCTGCGGAAGCGGAAGAGCCGGCGGCAACAGAAGAACCGGCAGCCACGCCTGAGGCACCCAAGGCAACCATTACCAATGCGGAACTGGATGCCATGCTGGCAGAAGAGCTGGCCGCGATGGGCTATACCCGTGAGTATTTCGTCGAACAAAGAACGGCATCCAAGGCAGATGAGAAGCTGCATGAGCACATCAACAAGGATGTCACGGTTTCCGATGATGAGGTGAAAGCTGAATTCGACAAGAAGGCAGCTGAACAGAAAGATTCTTACGACAAGGACAAGACGGCTTACCTCGCAGCAGTCAACAGTGGGACCGATGCGTACTATGTCCCCGAAGGGTATCGCGGCGTCAAGAATCTGCTGATCGGCCTCGCGGATGAGGACAACACGAAGATCAATTCCATCCAGAACGAGATTAATACGGCCAAGAGTGCCGTGACGACGGCGCAGTCCCAGCTGGACAAGCTGAAAGAGGAAGATCCCTCGGATTATGACGAGGAGACTCTCAACACGTACAACGAGCAGCTGGAGACGCTGCAGAAGACCATTGATGAGAATCAGGCGACGGTGGATGCCAAGACCACTGAACTTGAGCAGGTCCGCAAGACAGCCTTTGAAAACGCCAAGGTCAAGGCTGAGGAAGCGCTGGCCCGTGTCAAGGCCGGCGAGGACTTTGATGCCCTGATCGAGGAACTCGGCACCGATTCCGGCATGAAGAGCGAGCCGAACAAGACCCGCGGCTATCTGGTCTGCGAAGGCCTTACGACTTATGAGCAGGCCTTCCAGGATGCGGCCATGGCCCTTGCGGCAGTGGGGGATGTGTCCGAACTGGTTGAAACCAGCTATGGCTATCATATCCTCAAATATGCGGGAGATATCCCGGCCGGCATCGTCGAGTACACCGATGAGGTGAAGGAGAAACTGCACGACACGATGCTTAAGGCAGCCCAGGAGGCGGCTTATAACGCAGCGGTTGAACAGTGGGTCTCTGACGCGGATGTCAAGACATACAACAAGGTCATGAAGTAAGATCCCGGAAAGATCCCTGAAAAGGGATCTTTCCTTTTCTTCCGGGAAAAGAGCGGGTTCTGTGAAAAAATTCTGAAAAAAATATTTTTCAGTCCGAAAAAAAAGAGCTTGCCAAAGTAAGGCTAAAGCGTTATAATCATTCGCGTTGACGTTCCGCACCAAAAGGAGGTGTGATTATGGGAAAGATTTGCGAGGTTTGCGGCAAGGGAGCAATGTCCGGACACAATGTCAGCCATTCCAATCGGAAGACAAATCGTGTTCTGCTGCCGAATACTCAGAGAGTAAGCGTTCGCGTCGAGGGTACTGTTCGTCATATGAATGTATGCACCAGGTGCCTCAGAAGCGGCAAAGTTGAGCGCGCTCTGTAACTCTCAAGCACACTTTATCAGCACCGGTTACGGTGCTTTTCTTTTTTTGCACGTGAATATCCATATTCCTGAAAAGGTGTGAAAGCGGAGGCAGTCAGGCTGAAAACGGAAAAACAACCGTGTTTTCTTGCCAATCATGCGTTTTTCATGTATACTACGGCTTGCAAATGGAATTCAGCCTTTTTTGCCTTTAAGGAGGTTCAATCATATGGAATGCAGAATTAATAATGCACTGGGGCAGATTACGATCTCTGAGGACGTGCTTCTGAAGGTGGCCGGCTATGCGACGCTGGAATGTTACGGCATCGTGGCGATGTCGAGCAAACATGCAACCGATGGCTTCGCAGAGTGGCTCGGACGGGAGAATCTGGCCAAGGGCGTTGAGGTGAATATCACAGATGACGGGATCGACATTGATCTCTACATTATTGTTGAATATGGAATTTCCATTGTAGAGGTCTGCAATATTATCCGTTCCCAGGTTTGCTATAAAATTGAAAACATGACAGGTGCAAAGGTCCGTAAGGTCAATATTACGGTAGAAGGCATCCGTATTTAATGGAGGTGAAAATCATTGTCTCAAAGGACAATTGACGGTCAGCTCTTTAAAGAGATGCTCATCTCCGGAGCAAATCTGCTGGAGCAGAACCGTGAAACGATCGATGCAATGAATGTATTCCCTGTACCGGATGGCGATACAGGTACAAATATGTCGCTGACGATGAAATCGACGGTCCGGGACATCGAAGCGCTGGATGAACACGATGCATCCAAAATGATTCAGACCGCATCCAAGGGTGCGCTCAAGGGCGCACGGGGAAACTCGGGTGTTATTCTCTCCCAGATCCTCCGCGGATTCTCAAAAGGAATCAACGGCGCAGCCGAGATTGACGCCGCAACATTTGCCGCCGGCCTCAAGCGCGGCGCCGATACGGCGTATAAAGCGGTCATGAAGCCGAAGGAGGGCACCATCCTGACGGTCATCCGTGTGATTGCCGAGGATGCAGGCCGGTATGTTCAGCGTCATCCGGATGATCTGGGCGGCCTGCTGGATAAAATGATCCGCAGCGGTGAGGCGATTCTGGAAAAGACGCCGGAAATGTTGCCCGCGCTCAAGCAGGCCGGGGTGGTGGACTCCGGCGGACAGGGCCTGATTACCGTTCTGCAGGGATGGCGTGCCGCCTTTAACGGCGAGCATATTGAAGCCACACCGCCTCAGGCGGCGGAAAATGCCGAGGCAGAGGCGCAGACCGAGGAGGAGATCCTCAAATTCCGGTATGCGGTCAGCTACCAGATCCTTTCCATCAATGAGGGCGTGACGGAGGATGATCTCAACCGTCTGAGAACCCGTCTGACCCGCATCGGCGATAAGGTGGTCCTGAATGTGGAGGAACGCCCGATTCAGGTGAAAGTGAATACCAATGACCCCGGCAAGGCGGTTCAGTATGCCTGTGATCTCGGTGAACTGAAGGATATCCGCATTGACAACAAGGCAGAGGAGCGGCGCGAGAAAGAACGTCAGGCCGAGGAGGCGCGCCGGGCGGAGGAGGAAGCGGCCGCGGCTGCGGCAGCCGCCAAAGCAGCCAGTGAACAGGCGGATACCACGCCGCTGAAGGCCTATGGCTTTGTCACGATCTCCATCGGCTCGGGCTTCTCGCAGATCTTCACGGATCTGGGCGTGGATTACATTGTAGAGGGCGGACAGACCATGAACCCCAGCATTGAGGATATCCTGGATGCGGTGAACAAGGTTCATGCGGAAACGGTTTTTGTTCTGCCGAACAACTCGAACGTCATTCTGGCAGCCTCTCAGGCGGCAGAACTGGCGGAGAAAAAAGTGGTCGTGATTCCGACAAAGAATACGGCCATGGGCGTCGGCGCGGTCATCGCCTTCAATCCGGATGCCTCCACCGAGGAAAATCTGATCAACATGACAGCTGCCGCACAGCAGGTGAAGACAGGCCAGATTACCTATGCGGTAAGGGATACTGTCTTTGAGGACAAGGAAATCAGGGAAGGGGACATCATCGGCATTCATAACGGCCGCATTGAGGTGGTCGGGAAGGATATTCATGACATTGCGCTGGAACTGATCCAGCTTGTCGTGGAGGATGGCGACAGCCTGATTACCATTTACTATGGTGCAGATACCAGCGAAGAGGATGCCAGCCATCTGTGTGATGAAATCGCAGAACTGTATCCGGATATGGATGTTGAGGTTCAGTTTGGCGGACAGCCGCTTTACTACTATCTCCTCTCAGCAGAATAAAACTGGTTTTTGAACAGCCGGAGCAGGTTCTGACAGAATAGGAGCGGTCCGGTCGCACAGCGACAGTTCTCGGCGTGCGTGGCACGTATGTGCTAACGGGTGAAAGGTCCTGATCCGCCTGATCTGCGGGATGGATACAGCCAAACGGGAGGCATCGTGAGGGAAGCCTGAAGGAAGAGGGAGATGCTCACGGGGCCAGGCACGCAAAAAAGACTGAACCGCCGTGCCCTGAGATCCGTACGCACAGTGGTGTGGGAGGGAAACTCCATCTCTGTTGAGATGGGTTTCCCTCCCCGATTATTATGAGCACTGGTAAAGTATCAGAATCCATTTCGGGCCCTTTCGAGGATGTTGGAGCTGATATTTTCCGTCGTGGGCTCTGTTTGCCGAGTGAAAATAAGATGACTGAAGAACAGCAGGATCGGATTATTGAGATCATTCACAGTTGTTTCCTGTAAATAGAATGTGGAAAGGAGCGCTGACTATGGAGGATACAGCAGTATTAAGCAGCTTTGATAAGTATACAACCTTTTCTTTCGGCGGAAAAACGCTTACTTTCCGCACTTGTGACGGATTGGAAAGGTATGTTAAAGTATTGACCTGGGATAATGGTTATCTGGAAGTGCTGGCCAAGTATCGTCAAAGTGATAGCGAGATTGAGGAATATATAGATCTCGAACCGATACTGGAGCGCCTGTACATGGATAAAACAGCCTTCCTGAAACCAATCAAAAATGTGAGGATTGATTATGCCTGAAAAAGAAGTGCTGGAAGTTGCCGATAGGGCAAAGATGATTGTGAACGGGTACGCCTTTTCTGAGCTTGAAGACGGTATGGTCAGCATTCTGAATCTCAATCATCCGGATTGTGCGATGGTTGTCAAACGGGACGGAGAAGTGATTGAAACAAACATGGATCCGATTGAACAGCAGATTGTACTCGAACTATGCCGTAAAAATCTGCAGTTTATGGAGGACTAATATGCCAAAATTTTTCGTAGAGGCTTATGTCTGCCCTCGGATAACAAGATGACTCCGGAGCAGCAGGATAGGATTATTGAGATCATTCACAGGTGTTTCCTGTAAAAATGGGAACATTGGCGGAATGTGCATCGGTCACAAAATAGTGTAACAGATTGAGAGCCACGGGAAGGAGAGAAAAACTTGAAAGTATTTAATACCACAGCAGTGTGCATACCGGAAAAGCATTATATGGTTGATCTCTCCGAAAGAGTCAAGGAGATCAAAAAACTGGTTGATGCCGGGAAGTATTTCACCATTAACCGGGCCAGGCAGTATGGAAAGACGACGACAATAGACGCGCTTTATAAGGTGCTTATTGCAGAGAATGTTGTTATTAGCCTGGACTTTCAGGATATTGAAGATGGAAGCTTTAAAAATGGAGGGGAGTTTTCCAAGGCTATTGCCAGAATTATACTGGATGCCGAAGAGTTTGATGGACTTGTCATTCCTGAGACGATTATTGAGAAATTTAAAGAACTGGCTGAAAAGTCATCTGATGATGTTAAGATGGATGACCTGTTTCGCGTGTTCAGAATGTGGTTTAAGGAAGAAAAAAGTCCGGTTGTCCTGATTGTTGACGAGGTTGACACAGCAACAAACAATCAGGTGTTTCTGGATTTCCTTGCTCAGTTACGTTCTTTATATCTGAAGCGAGAGAAAAATCACAAGATTAAAACGTTCCAGTCGGTTATCCTTGCCGGTGTAACCGATGTTAAGCATCTGAAGAGCAAGATTCGTGCTGAGGGTGAACATCGGGTAAATAGTCCCTGGAATATAGCTGCCGATTTTGATATTGATATGAGCCTGTCTGAAGAAGGTATCAGGGGGATGCTGGATGAGTACGAGGCAGATCATCATACTGGGATGGACACCTCGTTTATCGCCAAACAAATCAGGGAATACACAAACGGGTATCCGTTCCTGGTCAGCAGGATTTGTCAGCTTTTAGATGAAACAGTTAGTGTAAAGATTGGACTTACATCCGCCTGGACAAAAAATGGGCTGGATGAAGCAATCAAGCTGTTGCTTTCCGAGAATAATACCCTGTTCCAATCCCTGACGAAGAATCTGAATAATTACCCTGATCTAAAAGCGGCAATCCGAAGCATCCTGATGGAAGGCACAAAGATTACTTATAATGCACAGCAGGATGAGATTGTCCAGATGCAGATGTACGGTCTGATCAGGAATGATCATAATACTGTGCGGGTTGAAAACAGAATTTTTGAAACGATGCTTTATAATTTGTTCCTGTCAGATGAGGAGCTGAAGAGTAACGTTTTTTCCCGGGCGGGTGATCTGGCAAAAAACATGTTTGTAACAGACAGAAAGCTGAATATGCGTCTGATTCTGGAACGATTTGCTGAAACGTATGTACAGATATTTGGTCCGCTTGAGGAAAGATTCAAAGAGAAGGACGGAAGAGAGCAATTCCTGTTGTACCTTAAACCGATCATCAATGGCACCGGGAACTATTATATTGAAGCCCAGACCAGGGATCAGACCCGGACAGATGTGATTGTTGACTATCTGGGGCAGCAGTATATCATCGAACTGAAGATCTGGCGCGGACCACGATATAACGCCGAAGGAGAGAATCAAATCAGCGAGTATCTGGATTATTTCGGCCTGACAACCGGTTATATGCTAAGTTTTAATTTCAATAAGAATAAGAAAACTGGCATGAATCAGGTTCAAGTTGGAGACAAACTCCTGTATGAAGTGGTTGTGTGAACTGATTTGCACGGACGACTGAGCTGTTACGGAATAACACATTATGAAGGGAGATATCGGCCTGGCAGATTTTACGAACAAATTCGCAATAAGGTTAAAAGAGCTCCGAACTGAAGCCAGCCTAAAGCAGGAAGAGCTCGGAGAAAAGATTGGTGTCCAGCAAATGACGATTTAGCGTTGGGCGAATGGAAGCAATCCTCCATCGGATGAGAACCTGCTGCTTCTTGCGCAGCTTTTCAATACGTCCACGCTCTACCTGAGGGGCGATATAGATGACCGTGATATGGTCTTTACAGATGATTGGGAAGAAGCAAAAGAGCTGCTGAGAGAAGCGGACGAGGAGCTGTTGTTGGGTGTATATCGAATGCTCTGCCCAGAGATGAAAAGATTCGTCCAATCGATGACAAGAAACGCTCTTTATGCAGAGCGCGAGAAGGAAAAGAAAAAGATGTCACATGGGTAACATCGGAGAACTCCATGTAACCTTGAAGTAAAATCCGCATTGCACCGAAATGGGCTGAAATTAGCATCAAACATGAAATAATCCGTTTCTTACGAGAAGGCGATAGATTGGCAATGTAACATGTGTAACATGTGCTATATGGAAGCCCATGCATATGCAGC
>DGWH01000161.1:0-5363 GCA_002395225.1 Christensenella sp. UBA4263 | reverse complement strand
TGCATATGCAGCCGATATATAGGACCAACCCGTTCGTCACGGTTGAGGGCAACGTCAGAGGGCGCACAAATGCTTATATAAAAGGCTCTGGAATTGATGTAGGAGCCGATATTTTCCGTAGAGGGTTGTGTCTTCCCAGTGATAACAAGATGACTCCGGAGCAGCAGGACGTGATTATTGACATCATCCACAGGTGCTTTTTGTAAGAGATCGGTAATGATCGGTGAGCCTGATACGGCGCTCATGTCTTGAAATAATACTATGGCAAGGGGGGACAATTTGTACCGGATAGAGCAATTCAAGGAGCTTAATAGGCCAGAGAACATGGTGTTGACTCAACACAGCAGAAAGCGATTCTCAGAACGAGGAATTAAGTTACAGGATATTACTAATGCTATAGAGACTGAAGAAATAATAGAAGATTATCCGGAAGATTATCCTTATCCCAGTTGTCTGATTCTTGGAAAGAGCGGTGAGGTTAACATCCACATAGTTGCAAGCATTAACGATGACATGATATACCTGATCACCGCATACATTCCAAATCCGGATAAATGGGAGGATGACTTTAAAACCAGGAAGGAGGAGCTAAAATGAAGTGTATGAAATGCGGTAAAGAAGCGTTTAAGAGCACAACGACCGAAGCGATTGAACTTGGTTTTGGCGTGCTGGTTATCCGCAACATTCCTTGCTATAAATGTGTAGAATGTGATGAGATCTTTTACACAGGAGATGTAGCACAAAAGATCGAAGAAATTACAGAACGTGTAAAGCAGTTTATTCAGGAAGTAACAGTTGTGGATTTCGAGAAAGCAGCATAAAGAAGAACCACCGACCAGAAATGTATCCTAGCCGGTGGCAGGTGGTCAGGCGGCGATTCGTCTGAGCATCAGCCAGGGATGTTTTTTCTTCCCCGACTGAAACGAATCCACACGGATGCATTCATAACGGCCGGAACCATCACGCAGTTCACATCCTTCAGTAAGGATGAAATTCATGCGATCCAGTTCACGGAATGTCTCACAGAGGAATGCAATCCTGGAGTCACCTTCATCCATAATCTTCGCATGAAGTTCACGGATGTCTTTTCTGTTGACATTCTTCGTGACAGAATTAGCAATCCAGATCGGAACGAAATCAAATCCGTTCGGTGCCTCAAAAGTGTTGGTGTTCATATTGAACCTCCCATATGATAAAGATCGGACATCCCTTTCGGGAGCCGACATTTGGAGCATCCCTTTCGGGAGTCCGCATGTACAGGAGGCAACTGAATCGCCACAACAATTATAACGCCGCAGTGGTGTAAAATCAATAAAGCTGCGATGGTGCAGATGTGAACAAATAGGCATTATCTATTGGCTGCAGCATGATGTGTCATAAACGTCGACGGAAGCCCATGCATATACAGCCAATATGGCACATGAATAATTGAATGTTTAAGCCTCCTGCAAATTGCAGCGAGGTTTTTTTGAAGGGTGAATATGGAACTATCTGAGCTCAAGGGGCTTGGCCCCAAACGTCTTGCCGCGCTGGCCAAACTGGACATCACCACACCGGAGGAACTGACCAGGCTGCTGCCGGTCAGCTATATGGATGCGACTGCGCCCCTGGAACCGGATCAGGTGACGGGCGGCAGCCTTGCCTGTTTCACCGGCAGGATCTGCGGGAAACCCGCCAGCCACGGCAAAGCGGTGCGTGCAGAGGTGGGAAACGGCCGGGCAAAGCTGACCTGTATCTGGATGAATCAGCCATGGATGCGGGAAAAACTGCATGCCGGCACACAGCTGGTCCTCTATGGCATGGTACAGATGAACCGGACCGGGCCGGTGGTGTTCAATCCGAAACTGGTGGATAAAGGGCAGATACTCCCGGTATACCGGACAATTCCTGAAATTGGGCAGAAGACCCTGAGGGACCTGATCCGCTCGGTTATGGAGCAGATGGGAGAGGGGGACTGGATTCCGGAGGAAATACGGGACAGATATCAGCTGACCGGCCACCGGGAGGCGATGATGCATGTCCATTTTCCCGAATCTGCCGGGGAACTGGAACAGGCAAAGCGGCGGCTGGCATTTGAGGAACTGCTGCTTTTCCAGATGGCCGTTGCCGGCAGCGGAGGCGGGCGGAATGCAGTAGATCCGCTGCCGATTGATCCAAAGGGACTGGAGACGTTTCTGGGGGCACAGCCGTTCAGGCCGACGGGGGCCCAGATGAGGGCTATCCGGGACATTGAGGCGGATCTGGGCAGGGATGTGGCCATGGCCCGACTGGTTCAGGGGGATGTGGGCTGCGGGAAGACCCTGATTGCCTTTGCCGCCATATACATGTGCATAAAGGCCGGCGGACAGGCCGCCATGATGGCGCCCACCGAGATTCTGGCCTCACAGCACTATGACAATGCACGGGCGACGTTTTCGGCATTCGGCATCACCTGCGGACTGCTGACCGGAAAGATGACGGCGGCAGAACACCGGCGGGCACTGGAGCAGATTGAATCGGGCCAGTGGCAGCTGGTCATCGGAACGCATGCACTGATCTCCGAGAGTGTCCGGTATCACAATCTCCGGCTGGTGGTAACGGATGAGCAGCACCGCTTTGGTGTCCGGCACCGGACCATGCTGAGCGATAAAGGACTGAATCCGCATGTGCTGGTGATGAGCGCCACACCGATTCCAAGAACGCTGTCGCTGATTCTCTACGGGGATCTGGATTTCTCGGTGGTAGATGAGCTGCCGCCCGGCCGCAAACCGGTCACCACACGGATTGTCCCGGAGGAGAAGGAGACGGGGCTGTGGCAGTATGTCGCCGGTGAGGCAAAGGCCGGGCATCAGTGCTATGTGGTCTGCCCGATGATTGGGGAGGACGAGGAGGCCGGCCCGATGAGCGCACAGAGTGTCTATGCGCGCCTGAGCGAGGCCTTTCCGTCCCTTCGTGTCGGCCTGATCCACGGCCGGCTGCCGCAGACGGAAAAAGAAGAGCGGCTCAGTGCCTTTTATGAGGGACGGATGCACATTCTGGTTTCCACGACGGTGATTGAGGTCGGGGTAAATGTGCCCAATGCCACCATCATGGTGATTGTGGGGGCAGAACGCTTTGGCCTGGCACAGCTGCATCAGCTTCGCGGCCGTGTCGGCCGCGGAAGTGAGGCGAGCTGGTGTTTTCTGCTGAGTGAACCCAATGAACGCCTTCGGTTTCTCTGCTCCACCAATGACGGGTTTGAGGTGGCCAGGAAAGACCTTGAAATCCGGGGAGCGGGGGAGTATTTCGGCACCCGGCAGTCCGGTGCGCCGGAAATGCCGGCACTGGCGCTGACGGCCGACGGCCGGCTGCTTGAGGAAAGCAGGGAGGCCTTTCTGATTCTGTCAAGGGATCCGGCTTACAGGGACAGGACTGCGGAAATTCTTGATATCGCCGGGAAACGCTATCAGGGACGCAGTGCCGCCAGAAACTGAGAAAGCCGGTCACGGCAACAGTATACCGTCAATCTGTTTATTATTCCGCTGTAAACTTTGTGATATATGTCAAAGATTGAATTGCCTGAAAAAATGGCTTGTTTTCGGACCGATTGCGGCATATAATCAGCTATGTGCGGCCTTTTTTAAGGCTTTTCACTGATTGTTTCTACCAGACAGTATCGTTTTCTTATCTTAAGGAGGAAAAGCAAAGCATGACAAAGTATGTATACCTGTTCAAAGAGGGTAATGCTAACATGCGCAACCTTCTCGGCGGCAAGGGTGCAAACCTGGCCGAAATGACCAACCTTGGTCTTCCGGTTCCCCAGGGATTCACCATTACCACCGAGGCTTGCACCCGCTATTACGAGGATGGAAAAGTCATCAATGACGAGATCGTCAAGCAGATCTACGAGGCTCTTGCCGAGACCGAGAAGATCTGCGGAAAGAAGTTCGGCGATCTTGAGAATCCGTTCCTGGTCTCTGTCCGTTCCGGTGCCCGCGCTTCCATGCCTGGCATGATGGACACGATTCTGAACCTCGGTCTGAATGATGTGGCGGTTCAGGGTCTGGCGAATCTGACCCAGAACGAGCGTTTTGCCTATGATGCCTATCGTCGTTTCATCCAGATGTTCTCCGATGTCGTCATGGAGATCCCGAAGCCGCTGTTCGAGAAGGTCCTCGACGAGTTCAAGGAGGAGAAGGGCGTCAAGTTTGATACCGAGCTGGATGCAGAGGACATGAAGCACATCGTTGTGCGCTTCAAGGAAATCTACAAGGCTAACAAGGGTGAGGAGTTCCCGCAGGATCCCAAGGTTCAGCTGATGGAAGCCATCAAGGCTGTTTTCCGTTCCTGGGACAACCCGCGCGCCATCTACTATCGCCGCATGAATGACATTCCTTCCGACTGGGGCACTGCCGTTAACGTCCAGAGCATGGTCTTTGGCAACATGGGCAATACCTCCGGCACCGGTGTTGCGTTCACCCGTGACCCGGCTACCGGCGAGAAGAAGCTGTTCGGCGAGTATCTGATCAATGCACAGGGCGAGGACGTCGTTGCCGGCATCCGCACTCCGCAGAAGATCGCCAAGCTGGCTGAGGATATGCCTGAGGTTTACAAGCAGTTCGTTGAGATTGCCACGAAGCTTGAAAATCACTATCGCGACATGCAGGATATGGAGTACACCATCGAGCGTGGCAAGCTCTACATGCTGCAGACCCGTAACGGAAAGCGTACCGCTGCTGCCGCCATCAAGATTGCCGTTGATCTCGTGAACGAGGGAATGATCACGACGGATGAGGCTGTTCTGAAGGTTGAGCCGAAGCAGCTGGATGCGCTCCTGCATCCGCAGTTTGACGCCTCTGCCCTCAAGCAGGCAAAGGCGATTGCCGAGGGCCTGGCTGCCTCTCCGGGTGCTGCCTGCGGCATGATCTACTTCACCGCTGAGGAAGCAGTTGCCGCTGCCAAGACCGGCAAGAAGGTCGTTCTGGTCCGTCAGGAGACCTCTCCGGAAGATATCGAGGGTATGGCACATTCTCAGGGCATCCTGACCGCCCGCGGCGGCATGACCAGCCATGCGGCTGTTGTTGCCCGTGGTATGGGTACCTGCTGCGTTGCCGGCTGCAACACGCTGCGTGTTGATGAGGAAGCCAAGACCGCAACCTTCGGTGACCGCGTGATGCATGAGGGTGACTGGCTCTCCATCGATGGTTCCACCGGTAAGGTTTATGCCGAGCAGATCAAGACGGTTGATGCAAGCGTTTCCGGCGATTTCGCTACCCTGATGGGCTGGGCGGATGCTGCACGCAAGCTCAATGTCCGCACCAATGCGGATAACCCGCATGATGCCGCTGTGGCTGTCAAGTTCGGCGCTGAGGGCATCGGCCTTTGCCGTACCGAGCACATGTTCT
>DGWH01000010.1 GCA_002395225.1 Christensenella sp. UBA4263 | reverse complement strand
TTGCTGCCGAGGAGGAGGAATAACGCGTGAAGAACATTGGATATTACAATGGTGTAACCGGACCGATTGAGTCGATGCAGGTTCCCATGAATGACCGGGGCTGTTACTTTGGCGATGGGGTCTATGATGCCACCTGCGTCGTCAACCAGATCCCGATGCACTTTGATGATCATATCGACCGGATTTACCGGAGTGCCGGACTGATTGACATCACCATTCCCATGGAAAAGGCGGAGATGAAAGCGGTTCTGCAGGGACTGGTGGACCAGGTGGAGGCACCGGTAACGATGCTTTACTGGCAGGTGACCCGCGGTGTGGGAATGCGGAATCATGCCTTCAGCGGCGCGGAGACGAAACCCAGCCTGTGGGCGTTTGTCAAGCCGATCAGCATGCGGGATCCGTATGGCGCGTATAAATGCATTACGCAGGAGGACCGGCGTTTCTTCTTCTGCAACATCAAGACCATTGACCTCCTTCCGTCCGTACTGGCCAGCGAAGCGGCTGCCCGGGCAGGCTGTGATGAGGCCATTTTCCACCGCGGGGACCGGGTGACGGAGTGTGCCCATTCCAATGTGCATATCATCCGGGACGGCGTGCTTCATACCGCGCCCTGTGATGACCTGATTCTCCCGGGAATTGCCAGAGCGCATATTCTTGAGATCTGCCGGGAAAAGGGAATTCCGGTGATCGAGGAGCCGTTTACGGTTGAGGAAATGATGGCGGCGGATGAGGTATTCTTCTCCAGCTCCAGTGCACTGACCAGCCGGGTCTGTGAGATCGACGGGAAACCGGTGGGCATGCGGGATGAGAAGACCTTTGCCCTGATTCGTGACACGTATCAGGAAAAACTGGTGGCTGAATGCGGAAAAATCCGCTGAGTACAGGATGTAGATGATGCTTCATGCCGGACAATTGTCCGGCATGGTTTTCAAATGGACCGGAAAGTGTACACGGAACCGGTCCTGGAGAGAAAGGATAACCGGGTCAATATGTTTATCGCGTACTTTTTGCTTTTTGTGCTTTTTAACGGGAAACTGACTCTGGAAATTGCTCTCTTCGGTGTGGTCTTTGCAGCCGCTTTGTATGCATTCAGCTGCAAATATCTGGGATACAGTTTCAAAAAGGATTTCGCCATGGTCCGGGGGGCAGCGGATGGAATCCGTTACCTGATGATGCTGGCCTGGGAAATTGTGAAGGCAAATCTGACGGTGATCCGGATGATCCTGACGCCGGGGTTTGAACCGAAACCGAAGCTGGTCCAGTTTCGCTCCGGCCTCAGGGACGAGGGACATCGTGTGGCGCTGGCGGATTCCATTACGCTGACGCCGGGGACGATTACCTGTGAACTGAATGAGGACCTTTTTACCGTTCACTGTCTCGACACGGAGCAGTATGAGGGAATTGACAACACCTGCTTTGAACAGGCACTTTCCCGAATCGAAGAGCGTCAGCTGGAGCGGCAGCGGAATGAGGAAATGAAGAAGAGCGAGCAGGCCGTGAATGAGTCTGTCGCGGCGCCGGATCCGAATCCGCCGGTCAATGAAAATGCCGATTCCGCGGTTTTGGATGAGACCGATGAACAGGAGGGACAGCAGGAATGATGGCAGGTGCGTACCAGGTGCTCAGTGTGGGTGCCATGGGGATTCTGGCTGTTCTGATGGTGGTCTGTCTGATCCGGTGCGCCATCGGGCCGCGGATTTCAGACCGGATCATGGCCGTCAATATGATCAGCACGCTGACCATTATCATGGTGGCCGTCATGACGGTGACGCTGAAAGAGGGCTATCTGGCGGATGTGGCGCTGGTGTATGCCATTCTCAGCTTTCTGGCCGTTATCGTCCTTTGCAAGGTCTATACGGGCATTTACCGTGAGCGGCGCCATGTGGAAGCGGAGCAGATGGCCGAACAGAGAGAAGCAGGCCCTGTGCCGGATATGAGTATTGAAAACGCAGCGGAGCCAAAGGACCAGGATGCTGCGCATAGAGAAGAGGAGGGGACGTCGTGCAGTTAGTACGCTTTATTGCCGGCGCCGTTTTCCTGACCGCCGGCCTTCTGGCCTGTATCGTCGGCGTGATCGGCGTGTTCAAATTCCGATATGCGGCAAACCGGATGCATGCGGCGGCCATTAACGATACGCTGGGAATCAGCCTGTGCATGATCGGCCTGGCCATTCTGGCGCCGGACATCGCCTCGGCCCTTAAAATGCTGCTGGTGGTGGTCTTTTTCTGGATCAGTGCCCCGGTGGCCAGCCATCTGTTGTGCCGCCTTGAAATCGAGACCAATGAGGAGCGGGACCGGTACATGGAACTGCATGTCATTGAGGGAACGGAAGCGGCCGGGGATCCTCTGCAGGAAACGGAGGCGGAGGGCCCGGAAAATGCGGACGGAACAGAACTGCCCAAAGACGCCGGGGAGACGGCTGAGGACAATGTCCGGACGGAGACAGTGGGTTCAGAAAAGGGGGAAAGGATATGACAGGTGTAACACAGATACTGCTGCTTTTTCTGATCGGCTGTGCACTTGCGGTTTCCGTTACCCGTAATCTGCTGACCAGCGTGATCATTTATACTTGCTTTTCCATGGTGATGTGCATTATCTGGATTACGCTGGAATCGCCGGACCTGGCCATTACCGAAGCGGCGGTTGGAACCGGCATTACCAGTCTCCTGTATTTCCTGACGCTGAAAAAGATCCATGCCATTGACGCAAGGAATGAAGCAAAACGGAAACAGGGGAAAGACGGCAGGAACGGAGGCGAAGGGCATGAGTGAAGAAAAGAAGAATCAGCCCGGCAGCCGGTTCGCGAAATGGCTGAATCAGGACCAGGATGTTCTGGAGAGGCAGATGATCGCCTCCCAGACCCGAAAACCGGATTCGGAGGCGGAACTGGAGGAGGAGTGGCGCCGGCAGCGCTACCTGGAGGATAAACAGGAAGAGGAAGCCATAGCCCGCCGCCTTGAGACGCTGAACGAGAAAAATGTTCCGCTGGTGGGCAGGGGAATCTATCTGGCTGGCTGTTTCCTGATCTGCGTGGCCATGATTGTGCTGCTTTTGTATACCGTGACCAACCTGCCCGGATTTGGCGGTGAAATCGATCCGATCCAGAACGAGGTCCCGAAGCGGTATATTGAACAGGGACTGCAGGAAACCGGGGCGGTCAATATTGTCACCGGCATGATTCTTGACTATCGTGCCTTTGATACCCTGGGTGAGTCGACGGTGCTGTTTGCCGCCGTCATGGTGGTCCTGTTTCTTCTGCGGCTGGATCCGGAAAGCGCCAGATACAGCACGCTGGCCAGATCCATCCGGGAGGAACCGCATGCGGATACCTTTTATGAGCCCAAGCATGATGCGATTTTGCAGCATACGGCCAAGGTGCTGACCCCGGTGGCCTTCCTTCTGGGAATCTATGTGATTCTCAACGGGCATTTGTCGCCGGGCGGCGGCTTCTCCGGCGGCGCCATTGTGGGCGCCGGTCTGGTGCTCCACGTCACTGCCTTTGGCTTTCGTGACATCCGGCGGTTCTTTACATACAAAACCTATCAGCGAACCGTGGTCATCGCGCTTCTGACCTATGCGATTTCCAAGACGTATTCGTTTTATACGGGGGCGAACGGCATCCCCAGCGCGATTCCGCTGGGCACGCCGGGAGCGATCCTCTCGAGCGGGCTGATTCTGCTGCTCAATATCTGCGTCGGCCTGATCGTCACCTGCACGGTCTATGTGCTGTATGCTGTTTTCAGGAAAGGGGAGGTCTAGCATGTTTTCAAAATGGTTGCTCAACTATGAGGAAACCACGGCCGTGATCCTTTTCTGCATCGGGTTTTCGACCATGCTCTTTAATCGGAACCTGATCAAGAAAATTATCGGAATGGACATCATGGATTCCTCCATCTATCTGTTTCTGGCCTCTCAGGGATACATTGCGGGGCATAAGGCGCCGATTGTGACCGACGGGGTTCAGAGCATGGAGGCGTATATCAATCCGATTCCGGCGGGGCTTGTCCTGACAGGCATTGTCGTGTCGGTGAGTGTTTCCGCCCTGATGATGGCCCTGTCCATCCGGCTGTATCATGTCTATCATACGCTGGATCTGGACAAAATTGTGGCCCTGGCGGGAAGGGAGGAAGTGTGATGACGCTGGTTCAGAACTTTCCTGCCTTTTGCATCCTGCTGACACTGGTATCCGCTGTTGTGACCAGTGTGCTCAGGCGCCGGAGCGCGGCGATTCTGACCGGGGTTGTCCTGGTCATCAATCTGGTCCTGAATGTCATGACGCTGGTGTATACCCTGCAGACAGGGGAAAGCTATGTATACCGCATGGGTCATTTCCCGGCGCCCTGGGGCAATGAACTGCGGGTGGGCGTTCTTGAGACGGGGACGGCGGTGGTTCTTTTGCTGGTGGTCCTGTTTTCCTACCTTGGCGCGTACCGGCGGTCCAGCCAGCGGATTGAACCGACGAAATACAATCTGTATGGCGTCATGGTGGACCTGTGTGTCCTGTCCCTGCTGGCGCTGATCTATACCAACGACCTGTTTACCGCGTACGTGTTCATTGAAATCAGCACGCTGGCCGCCGCCGGCCTGATCATGGCGAAGCAGACGGGCAGCAGTCTGGTGGCGGGTGTCCGTTACATGATCATGAACCTGCTGGGCTCAAGCCTTTTTCTGCTGGGGGTGGTCATTCTCTATTCCATTACCGGTCATCTGCTGATGTCGCCCATTCATGACGCGGTGGCCCAGCTGGCGGCAAACCGGGAATACCGGATTCCGCTGGATGTGACGGTGGCGCTGATTTCTGTGGGGCTTGGCATGAAAAGCGCCCTGTATCCCTTTGAAAAGTGGGTGCCGGCGGCATACAGCAATGCCACCATCACCTCTTCGGCCCTGCTGTCCTCGGTGGTATCCAAGGGGTACATCTTCCTTCTGATCAAGATCTACGTGAGAACCATCGGGCTGCCGGTGATTGAGGCCCTCGGCATCACGGATGTGATGTTTGTGTTTGGCGCCGCCGGCATGATCATGGGATCGGTCGCCGCCATCCGGGCCAGGACGGTCCGCATGATGATTGCCTATTCCTCGGTGGCGCAGATCGGCTATATTTTCCTGGCCATCGGTCTGGGAACCATGGACGGGCTGATGGTTGCCCTGTGGCATCTCCTGGCCCACGCCGCCACCAAGTCGATGCTGTTCATCTCCTCCGCGGAGATTGATGAGGCCTCCGGCGGCACGCACCTGCGAAAGGATGTCCGGGGAGCGTTTTACCGCAGCCCGCTGGCAGCCTTTGCCTTCAGCTTGGGGGCGGCCAATCTGGTGGGCCTGCCCTTGCTCAGCGTGTTTGTCACCAAGTTCATGATGGGGCAGACAGCGGTGGCTGTGGGCGGCCGTCACATGATTGTGACGCTGATCTGTCTGGCTGTCTCGACGCTGCTGAATCTCGGTTATTTCATGTCCACGGCCATGTCCCTGTATGTGCATGACGGGGAAATGGTCCGCCGGAAACCGGACCATCTGGTGCGGTTCAGTCTCGCGGGTTTCCTGATTCTCAATCTGACCCTCGGCCTTTGTGCCGGACCGATTTATCAGATGTTTCTCTCCGGGTTCAGCGTATTCGGCTGATCCTGCAGGGACGGTGTCCGGTCAGTTCCCGGAAATCGATACCACTCAAATACAGTGAGTTTAGGGGGATTTCTCATGAAGATCTTGTTAATCCTTGCACTGCTCTGGCCTGCCGTG
This sequence comes from Christensenella sp. UBA4263, assembly GCA_002395225.1. GTDB lineage: Bacteria > Bacillota > Clostridia > Christensenellales > Aristaeellaceae > Ventricola. Next base: position 8,884 of record DGWH01000010.1, on the reverse strand, counting down.
GCAGGGGCAATGGTATGGTTTTTGCCGGCGGCCAAAGAGCCGGTGACAAGAGGCCGAATGGTCGTGGGCGCGCTGATCCTCGAAATGGCGGCCGTGATTCTTGCCTGCTTTGGAAACGGGACAGACTTTGTCCTGCTGCAGATGACGCCGACCCTGGCCGTTCATCTGCACCTGGATACCATCGGCTGCATCTTTTCCGTCCTGATGACGGCCATGTGGCTGCTGGGCGGTGTGTTTGCGCTGGACTATCTCAAGGGCAGTGAGCATGAGCATTCGTATCAGGCGTTTTACCTGTGCGTTCTCACCGCGATGGTCGGCCAGTGCTATGCCGGGTCCATGATCACGCTGTACATTTTCTATGAGCTGATGACCATGCTCTCCGTCCCCATGGTGGTGCATGAACGGACACCGGAGGCGGTGGCTGCCGGCGTCAAATACCTCATCTATTCCATTTTCGGCGCCATGATGGGTCTGCTCGGCATCTTCTTCTACAACAACATGCTGGGAACAGTGACCTTTGTCCCCGGCGGAGCAGCGGCAGAGGCCTCTCCGGCGCTGCTGGTGATTACCTTCCTGGTCATCCTGGGATTTGGCACCAAGGCCGGCATGTTCCCGCTGCACGGCTGGCTGCCCACGGCCCATCCGGTGGCGCCCGCGCCCGCCTCGGCGGTCCTCTCAGGCGTCATTACTAAGGCCGGCGTGCTGGCCATCATCCGTGTCATTTATTTCCTGGTCGGTGCCAAAGTGATTGCCGGAACCTGGGTGCAGTTTACCTTTATGACGCTGACCCTTATTACCGTCTTCATGGGTTCCATGCTGGCCTACCGGGAGCCGCTGCTGAAAAAGCGGCTGGCCTTCTCGACCGTCTCCCAGGTCAGCTATGTGCTGTTCGGCCTCTCCTGCCTGTATCCGGAATCCTTTACGGGCGGCATTCTGCACGTGGTGGCGCATTCGGTCATTAAGGACTGTCTGTTCCTCTGCGCCGGCGCCATGATTCATGAAACCGGCAAGACCTATGTGGCGGATCTGCGGGGCATCGGCAAGCGGATGCCGGTGACCACCTGGTGCTGGACCATTGCCTCCATGGGCCTGATCGGCATCCCGCCCACCAGCGGCTTTGTGTCCAAGTGGGAACTGGCCACCGGTTCTCTGGCAGGCGCTCCGGCCGGCTTTTCCATCGCGGGTCCCATCATTCTGATCATCTCTGCCCTTCTGACGGCCGCGTACCTTCTGCCGGTCACCATCTACGGCTTTTTCCCGGGCGGAGACTTTGATTACGAAGCGAATCCGGTCTGTGAGGGCGGATGGCATATGACCGTTCCCATGATGATCCTGGCGGCGCTGGTCGTCCTGACCGGCATCTTTTCCTCTGCGATCAGCTCGGCGGTCGCAGGCATTTGTGCATCGGTTTTGTAAGGAATGCCCATGCCGCGTCAGCCTGTCGAAAACGAAACTGACAACGCTGCAAGTGGCATTTAGATAAAAAAGGAGCGTTGCATATGCTTTCTTTTGCCGTATTCTTTCCCATTCTGGCCGGGCTTCTGCTTTTTCTCATTCCGGAACCGAACCGGAAGCTGAGGTGCGTTCTGGTGGAACTGATCGCGCTGCTGACCTCGGCAGCGGTCTTCAGTGTCATTTTCCGTCAGCAGGGAACGGCGGAAACGGTTTTCCCCATTGTTTCAAATCTCGTCATGACCTTTTCGCTGGATGGAACCGGTGCCATTTTTGCCGGGCTTGCCGCCTTCCTGTGGCCGATTGCCACGCTCTATGGATTTGAATACATGCGTCATGAGGGCAGGGAGCGGGCATTCTTCGCGCTGTACACGGTTTCCTATGGCGTCACACTGGGTGTTGCCATGGCCGGAAACCTGGTGACCCTGTACATCTTCTATGAACTGCTGTCCCTCAGCACCCTGCCGCTTGTGATGCATTCGAGCCGCCCGGAGGCGGTGCGCGCCGGCCGGATCTATATGGCCTATACCTTTGGCGGTGCGGCACTGGCCCTGATCGGCGTCATTCCGGTGATCGCCTGGGGCGGCGGAAACTTTGTTCCCGGCGGCGCACTGGAGGCAGTGCGGTTTACACAAAACCCGGTTCTCATGCAGGGCCTGTTCCTGTGCATGGCGCTGGGCTTTGGCGTTAAGGCGGCCATCGTGCCCTTTCACCGCTGGCTTCCGGAGGCGGCCGTGGCCCCCACGCCGGTAACGGCCCTGCTGCATGCGGCGGCGGTGGTCAAGGCGGGCGCTTTCGCGGTGATCCGGGTCTGCTATTTTACCTTTGGCAGCCAGAACCTGTATGGAACCCCTGCGCAGGCGGTGCTGATTATCCTGGCCGCCCTGACCATCGTGTATGGCGCGGTGCGGGCGGTCCGGGAGCATCACCTGAAGCGGCGGCTGGCCTGGTCGACCGTTTCCAATCTTTCGTACATCGTTTTCTCGGCGGCGCTGCTGACCCCGGCAGGGATGACCGGTGCGCTGGCGCATCTGGTGTTCCATGCCCTGATCAAGATTACGCTGTTCTACTGTGCGGGCGCCATTCTGGTACAGACCGGCAGGACGCAGATTGAAAGCATGCGCGGCCTTCGGGCAAGGATGCCGCTGGTCTGCGGCGTCTATGCCATTGCGGCCCTGGCCCTGGCCGGCACCCCGATGCTGCCGGCGTTCCTGAGCAAATGGACGATTGGCAATGCGGCACTGGCAGTCAGGCCGTTTGGTCTTGTGGGCCTGATCGCCATGCTGATTTCTGCGGTCCTTTGTGCCGTGTATGTGCTTTATCCGGTCTTTTTCATGATCTTCCGCTCCCCGGATGAGTCGGAGACGGGCGCGGGGGATCCCGGCCTTTGCATGAAAACGGCCCTGGTGATTCTGACTCTGGCCATTGTTCTGATCGGCTTTTATTCCAACCAGCTGCTGACCTTTATGGCAGCCCAGGCGCAGATGTAGAGGGAGGAGATCATGTTACTGCTGTTTCTTGTATTCTTTCCGATGGCTGCCGCCTGCCTGTCCTATGTCACGGGACGCCGGAACAAGGATCTGCGGGACCGGCTGGTCATTCTGTACTCCGCCGTGGAGCTGGCCGCCGCTGCCGTGGCCCTGTTCCTGGTCATCATGGGCGCAGACCTGGCGGTGACCGTGCCCGGATTCTGCGAATTCGGGCTCTCGTTCCGGCTGGATGGCTTCCGTGCCATGTATGCCCTGATCGGCGGCGTCATGTGGACCATGTGCGCCATGCTCTCAAGGGAATACTTCAGCCGGCACTATCATAACCGCAACCGGTATTATTTCTTCTATCTGTTTACCCTGGGGGCCACCGTGGGCGTCTTTCTTTCCGCGGACCTCTATACCACCTTCATTTTCTTTGAAATCATGTCCTTTACCTCCTATACCTGGGTGGCACATGATGAAAATGCCCTGGCCATGCGCTCGGCCGAGACCTATCTGGCCGTAGCCGTCATCGGCGGCATGGTGATGCTGATGGGTCTCTTCCTGCTCAAGCTGGAGCTGGGGACCCTTGAAATTGCGAAACTGTATGAGGCCGCCGCCAGGGCTGACACGGCCCGGCTGTGGGTGCCCTCCATCTGCATTCTGCTGGGCTTTGGCGCCAAGGCGGGCATGTTCCCGCTGCATATCTGGCTGCCCAAGGCACACCCGGTTGCTCCCGCACCGGCCTCGGCGCTCCTTTCCGGCATTCTGACCAAGACAGGCATCTACGGCATCATTGTGGTGACCCTGGAAATCTTCCGGGGGAATGCAGCCTTTGCCAATCTGGTGCTGTTCCTGGGCGTAATTACCATGTTCCTGGGCGCCCTGCTGGGGGTATTTTCCATCAACCTCAAGCGGACGCTGGCCTGTTCATCCATGTCCCAGATCGGGTTTATTCTCACCGGAATCGCCTGTACCAGCCTGCTGGGCGAACACAACGCGCTGGCCGCCAGGGGCACCGTCCTGTACATGATGAACCATTCGCTGTTCAAGCTGATTCTCTTTATGGCGGCGGGCGTCATCTACATGAATCTGCACAAGCTGGATCTCAACGATGTCCGGGGCTTCGGGCGCGGCAAGCTGCTTCTGCATTTTGCGTTCCTCATGGGCATGTTTGGCCTGATGGGCATTCCCTATTTCTCCGGCTATGTCAGCAAGACGCTGATTCACGAGGGAATCGTGGAACTGGCAGAGCACATGACCGAACACGGCATGCCGACGCTGGCGCTCATTTATACGGTCATCGAATGGATTTTCCTGCTTTCCGGCGGCCTGACAGGCGCCTATATGCTGAAACTGTACATCTGCATTTTCTGGGAGAAGCATCCGATTTACCAGGCCGCCTATGACGATGTGGCGTATCCCATGTCCGGCCTCAGCTCCGCCGCTCTGTTCCTGAGCGCGATTCTGGTGCCGCTGCTGGGCGTACGGCCCAGCCTGATCATGGACCGAATCGCCGACCTGATGGGCGGAATGACGCATCAGGGGCATCTGAGTCATGCGGTTGACTACTTTTCCATGGCCAACCTGAAAGGGGCATTCATCTCCATCGCCATCGGCCTGGCGGTGTATCTGGGCATTATCCGGCCGCTGCTGATCCGAAAGACCAAGGACGGCCCGGTCTATATCAATGCCTGGCCGGAGAAACTGGATCTGGAGGACCGGGTCTATCGGCCCGCGATTGCAGCAATTCTGGCGTTCTTTGGAAAGCTGACCGTGATGGCGGATCCGCAGTTCCTGGAAGGACGGATCTATCGTCCCGTGATCAGCGGCCTGACCCGCATCGGGGCGTGCCTGACGGCGCCTTTCCGCGAGGAAAATATCGAAAACCGGTTCTATGTTCCGCTGGGACGGGCACTGTCCCTGGCGGGATTTACGGTGGCACGGGTGGTTTCCTCCGTGACGGATGGCCTTGCAGCACTCATTACCCGCCTCTTTTTCCCGGCACAGCGCAAAAAAGCGCCTGCGGCGCATGTGGGAAATGAACTGGTTTATGCAGCGGGGAACGCGGCAGACCTGGCGGCGGACGGACTCAACCGGACGATTTTCAAAGGCCGTCTCAGAGAGCATCACTTTGCCGGCTGGCTGGCCGGCCTCATGGATGGTGCCGGGGATGCACGGCGCCGACTGACGCACACCATGAGCTATGCCCTCCTCATGTTCGGACTGGGGCTGTGTGCGACACTGATTTACCTGATTTTTGTGAAAGGATAAATGATGAACGAACTGGATATACTGACAGCTGTTCGTGCCAGAATGCCACAGATGGTCACGGAACGCAGGGCGTTTCATGCGCGTCCCGAGCTCTCGGGTGAGGAAACGGAAACGGCTCAGTACGTGGCCGCGGAACTGCGCCGGCTGGGGATGCAGGTGACGGAAATCCCGGCAGGCGGCGTGATTGGCGTGCTGAACGGGAACAGTGCGATGCCCGCCCTGCTCCTCAGGGCAGACATGGATGCGCTGCCGGTTCAGGAAACGCCGCGCCATGAGAACTGCGAGAGAACCTGTATCTCGAAGATTCCCGGGAAAATGCATGCCTGCGGACATGATGCGCACATGGCCATGCTGCTGTGCGCCGCCCGCATTCTTGCAGAACGGAATCTCTCCATCCCGCTGATCTTCGTGTTTGAAAGCGGCGAGGAAAATAACTCCGGTTTTGTCAAACTGCTTCCCTTTCTCATGGATCATTTTGACATTGGCGCCTGCTATGCCACCCATGTCCGGTCAGACATTCCGACCGGTACGGTGAGCCTGTGCCGCGGGCCGGCCACCTCCGGCGGATTCGGATTTGAAATCTGTCTGAGAGGGCAGGGCGGACACGGAGCGCGGCCGGATCTCTCAGCCAGCCCCATTGACTGCTTTGCGGCACTTCACACTCGGCTGAACGGGCTTCGGATGACCTCTGTCCGGCCGGATAAGAGTCTCACGTATTCCCTCGGAATGGTACATGCCGGCAGCCGCCCGAATGTGATTCCGGACACGCTGACGTTTTCTGGAACGGTGCGCACGTATGATGTTAAAGGGGTGGCGGATGGTTTCCGGGAGGAGATGTTTGAGACGGTTCGAAAAACCGCCGAATCCTTTAACTGCCAGGCTGAGTTCCTTCATGCGCCGAAACCGATCTATGAAACGCAGAATGATGAACACTGGCGTGAGCGCCTTCTGCGGGCGGCGGGGCAGCTGCCGGAGATCCAGATCGGGGAGGATTCGCCCTGGATGGCCTCGGAGACGATGGGCTCCTATTTCAGGCTCTGGCCGGGTGTCCTCAGTTTTACCGGCGTCCGGAATCCCGAAAAGGGATGCACGGCCGGCCATCATATGCCGGATTTTGATCTGGATGAGGACGGCATGCTGACGGGGGCGGCCATGACTGTCCTGGCGGCGCTTGAATGGAACCGGGAACCGGAGCCGCTGCCCGAAAATTACCGGCAGGTATCCCTTGAGGAACTGCTTGAACGCCGTCTGTAACATGCTTTTCCGGACGGGAAAGAGGGAAGTATATAAAGGACAATTAATGCCCTGATTCGCTGCAAGGCCATAGACCGTCTGTGACTCCCGGATACGTTGCGGTCATGTCATTGACCTGATATTCTGCCCGGCTTTTCCGACTGAAGGCTGGGCAGAACGTGTCTTGAGGCAGTTTCCGGGAATCCGGCGGTGGATTTGCGCCGGAGGGATGGCGTGATTTGTCCGGGAAAAATCAGTGGGCAGCTTCGGGGAAAGACGGGCCTGTGCCCGCAGTGAATGGTTAATTCTGAGCAGAACAGGCAGCAGCGCCGGGAAACCGGGCTGCTGAGAAGGAGACAGGCTGTGAATTTTCAGACGTTTGTGGATATGGTCGATATACCATGCTGTGTGATGTCAGTTGAAAAGACAGAAAAAGAGACATGCGGAGAAATCCGTATACTCGCGGCAAATCAGGTGTATAAAGCCATAATGGGTCCGGGTTACCATGATGGAATGGTCTATCATGAGCTGGTTCCGAGGGATAACAAGTTTGAGGATTACTGTTTCCGGGCTGCGATCCTGAAACAGCGGATGCATGCCTACGTGGAAACCAAGGCACTTCATTCCTGGACCGATCAGACGCTGATTCCACTGGCCTCTGACAGTGACCGCATCGGGTACTGTCAGTTTATCTTCGAGTTTACCAGGGAGGCTGAAACGGAGCGGATGGCCGCCGTATCTGTCAATACAGCCAACGCGGTTGTCAAAGCCGGCCTGACACTGATCCGATCCGAGAATTTTGAGGCAAGCTTATCTGAAGTGCTCCGGGTGATCATGGATGAGGCGGAGGCGAAGGTCGGACAGATTCTGCTCATCGACCATGAAAACGGACGGGCGGTCAATTTATGCCGGGTACTCTCAGCGGATGCAGAACCGTTGCATGATGTGAGCGTGCAGACGATTACGTACGAGCTCCTGTGTTCATGGGAAAAACTGATTGGTGTCAGCAATGTGATTATCATTCAAAATGAACAGGATATGGAGCAGATATGGCAGCTGAATCCCGAGTGGGCGGAATCAATGGAAAAGAATCATGTCAGGACACTGGTTCTGGTTCCGCTGCGCCGGAGCAAAGAGGTCATCGGGTATCTGTATGTGCTGAATTTCAATACAGAGAGAACGGTGGAAGTGAAAGAACTCGTTGAGCTGATGTCTTTTGTTCTCGGCTCAGAGATCTACAATCATCTCCTGCTGAGAAAGCTGGAGGAGATCAGCCAGATCGATTCACTGACGGGAATCAGAAACCGGCGGGCAATGAAGGAGAAAATGAAGATCCTGCAGGAAAATGGTGCCTGTTACGGTGTGGTGAACATTGATCTCAACGGCTTGAAAGTGGTCAATGACAGGGATGGACATGAGGCCGGAGACAGGATGCTGATTCAGGGCAGCGAACTTCTGAGCAAAGTCTTCTATCAGGAGGATCTTTTCCGTACAGGCGGAGATGAGTTTGTGGTGATTACCGACGGAATCAGCAGGGAAGCGTTTGACCGAAAAGTGGAGCGTCTGCGCAGGGACGTTGCGAAAAATGCCAACATCAGTTTTGCAATAGGCGACTTCTGGACAGATGGAACGATGGATATGAGGGAAGCCTTTAAGATTGCGGATGAGAAAATGTACGCAGATAAAAAAGCGTTTTATGACAGACATCCTGAAATGCGAAGGAAATAGTTGATTCGGCTAAGCTGTCGTCTGACGCAGATCTTCTGTGAAAAATGTTCTTGAAGAGAACCCCAAAGAAACTGCTGCGAGAACCCCAAAGAAAATCCAAAAGAAGTTCCAAAGAACCCCAAAGAAACTGCCGAAACCCCAAAAAAGATAACCCCAAAGAAAGTGCTGCGGAGAACCCCAAAGAAAACCCCAAAGAAATTCCGGAAAACTCAAGAGAAACTAAAGTGGGGAATGGATATTACCAGAAAAAACAGGAAATGTTCCGAGCTGCGGACATTTCCTGTTTTTTTTGAAATATGCTATTTTTGCCTGGGGGGAGCGGTACTGCTTCGAATAACGAGAGAAACCGGTTCGAGCAATGTTTCCCCGGAGATGACAAGGCTTTCCTCACTGGTTTCCTGTGCAAAGAGGTAAAGAAGATAATGCATGAGTTGTTTTCCCCATTGATACTTTTCAGTTCGCATGGTTGTCAGGGGAGGTCCCATGTATTCCGAAAAGAACAGGTCGTCAAAACTGACGATGGAAAGATCTGCCGGAATGGACATTCCCTTTTCGTGCAGAGCGCGGATAATGCCAAGGGACATGCGGTCATTCATATTGAGAATACCGGTAATGTCCGGCGTTTTCTCAAGCATGGCCTGTGCCAGAATGTAACCGGTTTCAACGGAATCACCGGTACACAGAGGAATGTCCTGACCGTTGTTATAGGCAATGTAATCACCGGAATG
>DGWH01000040.1 GCA_002395225.1 Christensenella sp. UBA4263 | reverse complement strand
AGAAATGGTAATTTGGTTTACCGGTCTGTCATCCTCGTGTTCAGCCAGTCCTGCATACAGATGCGCATATCCAATTGCCTTATGAAGAACCCGCTGATTCAGCTGATCATGTGGATTTTTGTATTCGATGATATTGAATTTCCGGAATATCCTGTAGATTTCCTTCGGCAGATACGTTCCTTCTTCCTGAAGCCAGACTAGAAAATCAACCCTCGGAGGTGCAACACCGAGTCGATGCTCCGCCTCAATTTGAGGCGTTCCGCCTATTGCATTTCTCGCATCCAGTCGTAAAAGTGCTTCAAACCCTGCATGCCAGTCACTCTGCGGCGTTGCAGTGAGCATTTTCAACAGCTCCAGGCATTCATCTATCTTTCTTTTTCTTTCCGCTTCGGACAACTGCAAAACTTCTTCCTTTGTCATTCAATCACCTCCGTGCCAAGTCACCGTTGCTGTCTGAAATATACATCTCCCCACACAGGAAAGTCAAGTCTCCTCTGATCAGAAAGGCTGCCAATGGCCAAATTGCATAAATGATCTTCTTTACCCGGACCCACTTCGTTTTCACCGACCTGGTCCGGATCTCCTCAAAACAGAACAGGACCGATATGATCCGTCCTGTTCGTGACAGCTTACTTATTGACCTGCGCGTAGAGGGCATTCCACTTATTCGACAGTTCTTCCTTATGCTCAGTCAGCCACGGGACATCCCGCTCTGCCCAATTGATCGTATCATCTGCAGGCGGCCACTCGAGTTCATCCTCTGCTTTCAGATTGGTGAAACGCTGTGTCTCAAGACGGTTAGCCAGTGCCATCTGGCCCTCGGGACTCATCAGGAAGTTGATCATAGCCTTCGCTGCTTCCGGGAATGCGGGCATCTTTCGGTCATTGCGCAGCCCATAGAAGCAGCGGATGCACCAGAAAGTAATATGTCGTTGACATAACAACTTTGGGTTGGTATATTGCTTCCGGTGTGTCGACATGAATGATTTTCAGAAGTTTTTGGATGATAACCTTGTAAACATCCACTTTGATAACGAGAACAATATGGAGGAACCATCCTCCGCTTACGATATTTATCTGGACTTCATATGCTAAGAGGTTCATTCCCTCAGAAACAACCAAAAGAGATGATTTGTTTGTCAACTTTTTCATGAAAGATAGTTCTAAATCGAATACCTCAACTGAAGAAGTTGATAACCAGCAATAGGAATCTTAGAAGAATTTCGTGTACCTATTTCCTGCGTTTTGGGTTCCATGCGAACGAACCGCCAACGACTCGTCCACATTTACAATGCAGTTTTGACTAAATGTACCAAGCAATGCTCAAGGCCGATGTAAATCCCAAATATGTTAAAGATAATTGATTTCACGTTCTCGCTGACATTAACCTATCACTGACCATGGGAGGAAATCTTTCGCCATGTCAATCACGCGTTCATACAACAAGCATAATAACACCTACTACGTATATAACACCCAGTATGTCTGGAGCGAAGAAAAGCAGAAAAAAGTACCCAAAAGAACCTGTATTGGAAAATGGGACCCGGAAAGTAATCAGGTTATTCCAACGGGTTCAGAGGGGCCGTTTACGTAAAAAAGTTGTCAGTGTCCAGGAAATACCAGCCGATCTTCGTAATTCAAATGAAGAAAATGTCCCTGACATATCTGAGCTGTTCAGCAAAATTGCTCTTAATCTGAAGAACATCAATCAGCTGCTGTCCGAACTGGCTTCCGATTTTGAATCCATAGGGACTTATCTGAATCACAGTGATGATTCGTCCGAAAAGAAAATATCCGGTGACAATCCCGGCGACTGAATTCTCATGCCGTTTCAGGGACACTCCCTGGCAGGGATTACGCCCCAGTACAAGGCCTTTCCTCAGCAGTGTACAGCCAGTCCTTCGGCTCCTCAACAGTCCATCGGCTGCTATGGAAGGATGCGCAAAGACCATCTGGAAAAGCATCCTCGCCAGATTGGCCTTTGATCAGGCTCTGCTGCCGCCTCTTCGGGGGCGGCTTTTTTACGTCAGTCTGACGCACCGTGCCCGGATCAGTTCATTCAGTGTCTGCTTCAAATCCAGCGGCAGCAGAGACTCATCGCACAACCTCTGCCACAAAGGAACGAAGGTCAGCATCTTCCTGATCATCGTCTCTGCGGCTTTCCTGGGAATGCCGGCAGCTTCGGCGAAGAGGAGGAAATCACTGCGCCGCAGATGGATCTTCTTGCCGTTCATGCTCAGGGCGAATTCCTCTTTGTCCTCCGGCATAAGGACATTAACCGGCAGCAGATCATAGGCCGGGGACAGCACATAGACTTCGCTCTCCGGGCTGGTCTCGATGAGGGAGAAATTCTTCAGGTGCATATCGGAATTACCCGTCAGGAAACAGAAGACCAGCCGCAGGAACAGCTCGGACAAATCCAGACCAGGACGTGAGGAATACCGCCGGATCACCTTCACACAGCGCTCATAGGAGCCACGGTATTTATCCTGCGTCAGCCGCAGATCCAGCTGGCAGAAATCCTCCATGGTGAGCATTTGCACGGCTGTGTCGTCCTGATTGCGCGTCCGATCTATCCTGCGGGTGAGATAGGCATAACCGTCTGTCAGACGGACAAGGGCTTGAGGCACGACAGACAGACCTGCTGCAGCTGCCATCTGCATCACCAGGTGCTCGGCCTCCGGCAGTGCGCGAAACTCCGGCACCTGCGGCTTGAGGATATAGTCCGTGGGATCGTCCGATATGGTCAGTCTGGGCGTGTGTTCCATGGAGAGATGGAGGGACAGCTTCTTCTGTACACCCGGCACCGTATGCCCCTTCTGCACAGCCTTCTCCGCCAGCAGGATGAGTGCCTCATCCGACAGTTCGATTTCCGGCAGCGTTTTCGTACCGAAAAAGCGGCGGATGCAGGCCGGATGCCACCCTGAGATGGGGAACGGCTCCTTCAGCGGTTTTCCGCAGCACAGACAGTTCATGCCCCCACCTCCCGGATACTGACGCTGCCGATGCAGTCATGGCAGGCCACCATGAGCAGGCCAAAGCGATCTTTCTGGTCGATCTTCCAGTTCCGACTGACTACACCCAGCAGCCAGCCCTCCGGGATCAGCCCGTCGAAGAAAGGAAACAGCGTGCTGGAAGTGTAAGATTCCTCCCGCAGAGGGAGGGTCAGCGAGACGACATTGGGTTTTTCTGAGGCAAGATAAGCCGGATCATAGGTGAAGTGGTAGCCCTCATCCGTCTCCTGAATCAGCCCTGCGAAACGATCCCGGACATATACGCCGGCCTGACGAAGCACGTTCACGGCTGCTCCTCCTCTTCTTTCCGTTCGATCCGCCCCGGTACGGCCTCCATGCCGAACATGGCCAGAGCCTGGTTGACTTTGTCCAGGCGTACGGTTTCCTTCCCCTGCTCCAGATCGTGCACGAAGCGCAGACCGAGACCGGAGCGGATGGCGAATTCCTCCTGGGTCAGGCCCGCAGCCTTCCGGTTCTCCCGGACAAAGGAAGCAATCTTATCAGTTCTCATCAAATCACCCTCCTGTTTGCATTATATTCCCGATCGGGTGCAATGTCAATGTGTTTTCCAACAGAAAATTCCCGATCGGGTGCAATACGAATGTGTTCCCAACAGAAAATTCCCGATCGGGAAGATTTTGAATCTATTCCTGCAGATCTTCCCGATCGGGTCTATTCCCTGTCTTGCCAATTTCATCAGATGGATGTTGGTCTGGCAAGAGCCAAATCAGTCTGACAATTCCATGATCGGAGCTCGCATACAATAGGTTGAATTCATCCTATTATTTTGCTATGATACGGCCAGGAGATGATCAGATGAATATCGATACCGGCGCCATTGTCACAGCCACAGAGGCCAATCAGAATTTTTCCAGAGTTTCGAAACTGGCTGAGAAGAAAGGACATATTGTCGTATTCAAGAACAACAGGCCAAAGTTTCTGCTGATTGATCTGGATAAGGAACCGCAGATCGAAATGACGGAAGATGAGAAGATCGACTTCGTTGCAGCGCGGATTCTTCGTGAACACATGGCTGCTTTTGAGGAGCTTGCAAAATGAATCAATTTTCCAAAGAAAAAGTAAAGCATCTGCATCAGCTGCTTGCGGAAGCTACCGGCGGAAGCGTCGGCGTACGGGACGAAGGGCTGCTGGATTCTGCGCTGGAAAGTGCGTTTGCGGGGTTCGGAAATCAGGAATTCTATCCATCAAAAGAAGAAAAAGGAGCCCGACTGGGGTATGCGCTGATTTCCAATCATGCGTTTGTCGATGGAAACAAGCGAATCGGTGTATACATCATGCTGATTTTTCTCGAAATGAACGGCATCCGTATTCAGTGCACGGACGAGGAACTGGTTCATGTCGGACTCTCTGCTGCAGATGGCAGCATGAAATATGAAGAACTGCTTCAGTGGGTCAGAAACCACGAATGATGTGGATTTCTTTTAAACCGCAAAACCTGTAACAATTGCCACAGCTGTGTACCGGGGCTGCACCGAATGACCTGGCTGCTTTTTCTGTGAAGCCGTGTTTTCGTCCCCTGGCCATGACAGCGTACCTGCGGCATTTAATATAGAACGTTTGTAAAGGAGCTTAACAGCAATATGAGTCAAAATCAGCCATCCGATGTCTGGAACTGGAGGCAATATTTCACCAATCAAACGCTTCTGAAAAATGGTGAGCATGATGCGCGTACCGGAATTGTGACCGATTTCAAGACGCTTCCGGACATGTCCGGAGCATCCTGTAAAACAGTCCGGGGGTTTAACGTTGAGGTACGCAATGTTCCACGCACCCCTGAAGAGCTGGAAAATTATCCCGACTGGAACCGGCTTGAGCGGGTTTCCAATACAAAACGTAAACTCTCTTGGAAAAACTACTATTCCTGTGATTGTTCTAGTGGGATGGTTGGAACTCCCTGCCGACATGTGGCCAGCCTGTTGTTTTACTGGGAATCGGTTCATGGACTTTTCGTTATGAAAGAAACTCCTGAGGAAAGAGAAGCCCGGCTCAGGCGAAAAAAAGAAAAGGAAGAACTCGAACAAAAGAAGAAAACGCTTCTCCCTGCATACGATATCTTTGAAAAAATGACCTCCCCGCTGCCTGCCGGCTCTTTTTATCGTACAAGAGCCGCGTTTCACGATGCGCAAATGTCCATCAGTCAGTATGATGCAGAACAGGCAGAGCAGCTGGAAAAAGAAGCAGTCAAAATTGAAATGCATATCCACGAAGGATACTTAAGTGACGGATCCCAGGGAATGAAAGTCGATGGGAAAGTTGGTTCGAATTCCCTGAAGCTAACCCTCTCTCATCAGAAAATCCATGAATTTTCATGCTCATGCGGCGAAACTACGCTTGGATACAATTATTATTACTCATCTGCAAAGGCGAGGATCTGTGCGCACGGACTCCTTTTCTGGAAGCGTCTCCATCAGTACATCAGCGTCCATAATCCGGGAGATCAGACCGACAAAAACGGTGCCAATCTGCTGTCCATTCTGAGTGGTGAGGTACTCGATAACCAGGAGGCTTCCACAGAAAATGATGCAGCTGTGAAAAAAGCAGATGTTGAACTTGTTCCCCGCATCGTTGAAGACGACGGTGAACTGAAACTCTGCTTCGATATCGCACAGGAAGGCGGCCGCCGCTATTTAATCAAAAGCTTTGAAGCTCTGACCAGTTCCGTTGAAAACGAACAGGAAATGGTTATGGGCAAGACCTGCACAATACGCTTTTCTGAAGAGACCTTCACAAAAACATCGGATTCCTGGTTCCAGCTCATCTCCACCCGGGTTGCCACCGTCAGAAACATGAACAACATGTTACACAGAGGTTATCATTACTATCCCAACCTCTCTGCCGGTTCATCCCTTCCCATGACCGGTGCAACACTGGATCAGCTGTTTGACCTTCTTCAGGGACAAACGATTCTCTACCAATGGGGCAGCCGTAATGATACCTATGAACTCTCCGTCGAAGAAATCCAGCCGGAAGCAAAGATCTCTCTGACCCCAAAGAAAGAAGGACAGAAGCTGACCGGAATCATTATCGCGGGAAATATTCCCCTTATGCTTTCCGGTGCCAAATACCAGTATATTCTTAAGTCAGAGGTATTTGGTCGGGTGAGTGGTGAGGGTCTTGGCTACCTGAAACCATTTATAAAGCTTGCCGGCAAAAAAGCAAAATTCGAATGTGTCATCGGAGAAAAGAAGTTCCCAGAATTCGCCTTCCGCATTCTTCCTGCGCTCAGAGAATCCAAACAGATCATTCTGGATGATCATTTGGGCGATCTCCTTAACGATCTCCTTCCGCCTGAGCCCGAATTTACCTTTTACATCGACCTTGAGGAAAAAATCACCTGTAAAACCATTGTCCAGTACGGGGAGAACAGCGTGATCCTCGGCTTTACTCCCGTCATCTCCTCCAAGTTCGGGCGTGATCCGGACCAGGAAAAACGTGTGTTGACGACTGTTCAAAAATACTTCCATACGCCGTCTCCGGCGACTCAGCAGTTTGAAGAGCCGGCAGATGATGATCATCTGATGCAGATTATGACAGATGGCGTTGCCGCACTTTCCCGTTTCGGCGTGGTGAAAGGCAGCGACTCCTTCAGAAAAATCTCCATTCGCCCCACTCCGAAGACCGGTCTGTCCATACGGCTGGAGAACGATCTGCTGGATCTTACCATAAAGACGAACGACCTGACTTCAGAAGAACTGCTTGAACTGCTGAGCAGCTACCGTCAGAAGAAAAAGTGGCATCGTCTGCGCAGCGGCGATTTTGTCGATCTGCGCAATCCGGAATCCCTGTCTGAGATGGATCAGGCCCTTAAAGCAATGAATCTGACCATGGAGGATCTGCTGAAAGGGAACGTACATTTACCCAAGTACAGGGCTATGTACGTCGACAAGCTGCTTGAGGGACATGATGAAATTGCCTCTTCCCGGAACCGGCAGTTTAAGTCACTGGTCCGCTCCTTCCAGACCATCCGGGATTCAGATTTTGAAGCCCCTGAAAGTCTGAGCGAACAGCTGCGTCCTTATCAGCTCTATGGTTTCCGCTGGCTCTCCACGCTGTCTCAGTTTGGCTTTGGCGGCATTCTGGCAGATGAAATGGGTCTGGGAAAAACCCTTCAGATGCTGACCTGGATGCTCTCCCAGCGTAAATCAGGGGATAGCCGCCCCTTCCTCGTCATCTGTCCTGCCTCTCTGGTCTATAACTGGGGCGAGGAATGCCGTAAGTTTACACCGGAACTGTCCTCCGTCCCCATTGACGGCACGCTGAGTGTCCGCAAGAAAATTCTCAACGGCGCTGCCGAGGGCATGGCAGATCTGTACATCACCTCATACGACATGCTCCGGCGGGACATTGAGCTGTATCATCATCTTCACTTTTCCGCAGTCGTTCTGGATGAGGCACAGGTGATTAAAAACCAGCGGGCAAATGTCTCCAAAGCAGTGCGTGTCCTGAATGCCGCTCACCGCTTTGCACTGACCGGCACCCCGATCGAAAATCGTCTTGCAGAGCTGTGGAGCATCTTTGATTTCCTCATGCCCGGATTCCTCTACACTTCCTCCGAATTTTCCACCCGGTATGAAATTCCGATTATGAAACAGAAGGATCCTGAGGTAACACAGCAGCTGGCCAGAATGACAGAACCTTTCGTTCTCCGCCGGAAAAAAACAGATGTTCTCAAGGACCTGCCGGAAAAACTGGAGGAGATTCAGACTGCCGACATGAAGGATGATCAGCGGAAACTCTATGATGCGCAGGTTGTCCATATGCGTGAACTGTTGTCTGCCCCGACTGATAACAATGAGGATAAGATGCGAATTCTGGCAGAAATTACCCGGCTGCGTCAGATCTGCTGTGACCCGTCACTGATTTTCGAAAATTATCATGGTACCAGTGCCAAACGCGAGGCATGTCTGGATCTGATCCAGAGTGCGATGGACGGCGGACACCGGATGCTGGTTTTCTCCCAGTTTACCTCGATGCTGGATCTGCTGGCAGCAGATCTCAAAAAAGCAGACATCCCGTTCTATACAATTACCGGATCCACGCCAAAGCAGGAGCGCCTTAAACTGGTAAACGATTTCAACAGCAATAACATCCCTGTCTTCCTGATTTCTCTCAAAGCCGGCGGCACAGGACTGAACCTGACCGGAGCAGATGTCGTCATTCATTATGATCCGTGGTGGAACCTGGCCGTGCAGAACCAGGCAACTGACCGTGCGCATCGTATCGGACAGACAAAACAGGTAACCGTCATGAAGCTGATTGCTGCCGATTCCATTGAAGAGAAAATCGTGGAACTGCAGGAAGCCAAACGGGAACTGGCCGATGCAATTATTTCCGGTCAGAGCAGTTCCTCTCTGATGAGTCTCTCCAGAGAAGAATTGCTGGCACTCATCGAATAACGGCTATAAAGATTCCCTTTCAAATCACTCAAAGGACGCCGCATCCTGCGGCGTCCTTTGACATTGCTTGCTGCCCCTGGAAAGTTTCAGCAAACGTTACATTCAGACATCCTTTTGCCCTATGAAACCTACCGATTTACGCATCGAATGCAGCAGGTTACCTTACAACGATTCAAGGAAATCGAAAATCTTGCCATAAACCTCTTCAACACATTTCTCCTGTTTCTTTCCTTCAAAAGCATGGTTGTCGAGAATTGGAGCGCTGTTCACTTCTAACACATAATAATCCGTATTATTCATGTCCGTAATGTCTTTGGCAACAATATCTATGCCGCAAAGTATCAGGTTCAAACTTTCTGCAATTCTAATGGCCAATTCAGAATAGTACGGGCTTATTTGGTTTGTCTTATCCCTGGCAGTTCCGCCTGATGACAAGTTCGCAACATCCTGGAGTCTGCAAATAACACCTGCATTTAAAACTGTATTAAGGGTAAAGCCCTGATTGATGATATTTCGCAAGAGACGAATATCTTCAGTATCAACTTTCTTGCATCGATTTGCCTTTTCAAAAGCATCTGCCTGTTTTTGAAGCAAAGTTCTGATTGTGTCATGTCCATTACCAACAACGTGAAAGGGAATCCGTTCATACGCTTGAATGACTTGCCCGTTGAGCACCACAATTCGATAATCGCTGCCGGAACAACACTCTTGTAAGAGAACTATTTTTTCTTTCATGGCGAGAATGCTCCGGGAAGCGAGTAACCCTTCTTTGGAATTTGAAACTTTAAAAACGCCTGTTCCCTGGGACAATCCGTTTGGTTTCACAATCATTGGAAAACCAAAGCCCAATCGTTCATCTGGTTTTTCAAAGCATCTGCTTAATTCTAAAAGAGTTGTTTCAGGACTGGCCTTTAGGGTAAAGTATTGCTGCTTCGGAATTTGAAATCCCCTGTCATGAAGAAGACAGGCACACGCAGCTTTGTTTATGCAGAGGCTAATACTTCCTGCATAGTTCAGGTTAAAAGGGGAGTCCTTGGCAACAAATCGTTTGCCATTTTTGAACACAAATACAGCAAAGTTCCCTTTTTCTTTGTCTGGAATAATCTGAGCGCCACGTTCTCGGGCAATTTTTTCCAGCACAGGCAGGGCATCGTTTGTTTTCCCTGATCTTTGGGTAAAATAGTTATATTGTGGGGTATCCATGTTCAAATAGTGAAGGATTGCTTTTTTATAGATATTTTTAGCAATCTCATAGTTCTCAGGATTACTTCTGGCCAAGTTTTCCATCATGACGCCACTATTGATTTCCAGCACTTCGAAACCACATTCATCTTCAACGATATCAATGGACATGAATTCAGCGTCAAGAGCAACCACACACGACAAGGCCAAATCGGACAGGATTTCCATTTTTGAAATATCGGTCACAATAACAGGGTGTGCCCCCCGCCCAAGATTATGCTTCCATGAAACTTCAACAATTTCATCCGCATCAGGGACACTAAATACATCCAATTCGTCGTCTATCTCAACACCCAGTAAAGTGGCGTCTTTCTCAATCAGGTGCTTTATTGAATCATGTCCATTTCCTGTAACAAACGGTCTTTTTTTCTCATAAATCACGCCGACACTGGAATTTACGATAATAACCCGATATTCTGCCTGAATTTTTCTGTAAGGCGATATAGACATATCCCCTGACCTGGAAAAAATCTCATTCGAAGCGAATTCCAAATCCTTTTGTGATGAAACTTTTAATACGTTAAATCCTTCCGTACCAGCGTTGGGTTTACATACAATTTTTCCATATTCCTGTAAAAATGACTGCATTTTATTCGAGTTGCTTTGCGAAGGGGTATATTGTTGATTGTTGGGAGAACTGAAATAGCTATGCGGGACGTGAGGAATCTTATGCGCAGTCAATATATCAGAAAGAGCGGACTTGTCATTGCAGATTTGTTCAATTGCCGCATTGTTATTCGGAAATTTATACCCATAAATAAACATCGTATGGCAATTAGCCGTTAATTGTATAATCCAGTCAGATGAGAATCCTTGAAAAGCAATTCCGTATTCAAGGCAAATCTCTTTCATTATTTTTACCAGCTGCCTGTTTTTACATTCCATCCTATACCTCCAGCGCCTCTAATACCAAAACAAAGGTTCCATCTTTTGTCGTACTGACGAAATGCAACAATTGACTGAAACCTTTTATAATTATATTCAATAGATAAACAATTGACAATGATGTGCGAGTCAGAAAGTATTATCTTTTGATCGGCTGCCAGTAAGGTTATAAGGTAACAATGCAGGCTCCATCACAGAGCCGATATCCCCGTTGGGGCTGTGTTTTGAATGCTCTGACAGACAGTGATCAGGATGCCGAATAATAACAGGCCTTGACAAAATGTCACAGTTATCTGTCGTAAACTGTTCAGGGAATGCCTTACGTCCGATATTTGCACTTCCGTTAAGATCAGCATTGATGATTATGCCGCTTTTGGTTTTATACAA
>DGWH01000112.1 GCA_002395225.1 Christensenella sp. UBA4263 | reverse complement strand
GCGCCGCCCTCGTACCCGAACAGTTCGCTTTCCATCAGGTTTTCCGGAATCGCCGCACAGTTGACCGCCACAAACGGACCCGTGGCGCGGTCACTTTCATTATGAATCGACTGGGCAAACAGTTCCTTGCCCGTCCCGGTTTCCCCCATCAGCAGAATGTTGCTGTCCACATGCGCATAGCGGCGTGCCTGATGAATGGCCCGCTTGATGGCCGGGCTTTCGCCCAGAATATCCTCAAAATGATACCGGGCCAGATGTCCGCTCATGCGCAGACGGGTGCGCAGATTGCTCTCGGCATTGGTGATGCTCTGCGCCCCCTGAAACGTCACCAGCGTTCCGATCCGCTTCCCGTCGTGATTCATGATCACACAGTTGAGCACGCAGTTATTTCCGTTGATGCGCAAGATTTCATTGGTATAGCTCTGATTCCCGCAGAGAATGGCACTCAGGCGTCCCTCGGTGAGGACATGCTGTGCCGGCTGTCCGATACAGTCCGTAATCTTGCGGCCCAGAAGCTCCACTGCCGCCGGATTAAACGTCCGGATGATATTGTCTTTATCCACGGCAATGATGCCCTCGAACATATGTTCAACGGCCGCCCGGAAAATGAGGCTGTTCTGCTTTTCCACCTGCGCCACATCCGCACAGCGGACCGCCTCAATAATGGCCAGAAAGACCGACTCCACGGATGAATAGATCAGGCCTGCAGGAATATTGTGCTTGTCGCAGTAATCACAGGTCCGGTGTCCGGCCAGGATCAGCTGGCAGCCATCCGCCACCGCCCGCTCCATTCCGGCCACCAGGTCCCGGATATTGACGCTGGCGGTGGGATAGGGTTTGACCAGCACCGGAAAGTCCCTTTTCATGAAATACACGCTGCGAATGGTATTGATGGTTCCCACAACCCCGATGGGCATATTCCCATGTTTGGAAAGCGCCATCCGGATAGAGGCGGTCATGTCACTGACGGTAATCGGGATCTCCACCACCGGCTTCAGGACATTGCGCTCTTTCAGACTGGCTGCCGTGCCGCCTCTTGAGACAATGACATCCGCATCGTGCACCCGGGGAACGATGGTATCCGGCTCGATCGCGCAGTCAACCGTGTACTGCATGTTGGGCCGTTTTCCGAACAGTTTTTCGTACAGTTCCCAGGCATCATAGACCACCTTGACCAGCAGAGGGTCAGGCATAATGAACGCAATCTTGATCAATCCGGGTCATCCCCTTCCTCTGTTTTTGCCGTTCACCGGACAGGCACTGCCACGTTCAGTCTCCGGTCTCACTGCAGGCCGCATTCATCAGGCCCTTCAGATAGCCCATCGCATAGGCAAAGGCTGCAAGGTCTCCGCCGGTTTCCGGTGATGTCCGGAAAACATGATCCGGATAGATGGCGCCGTCATATCCCTCCTGAACCAGCACCCGCATGATTTTCATCATATCAAAGTAACCATCCTCGGCCAGGGTTTCCGTAAAATCCGGCAGCGGACTGCTCACATTCCGGAAATGCACCGTCAGGACACGTCCGGCCCGGACAAACTCCCTCAGATCTGCCAGGATATCGCCAAACGTTGGCCCGCCTTCAAGCCAGCAGCCGCAGCAGAACTTCAGTCCCAGAATGCCGGGTTCAATCTCATCCGCCATCCGGATGGCCCGGCGAAAGCAGTCACTGTTGTGAATCAGGCTGGGATATCCCTCGTACGCGGGATACGGCGGATCACTGGGATGCAGCGCCAGACGCATTCCGGTTTCCTTTGCCGCCGGGAGTGCCGCCTGAAGAAGATAACGAAAACTCTCCCACAGCTGCTCCTCACTGACCGGCGGATCAATGACCGGGGGCCGCTTCAGAATCTCTTCCATATGAACCGTGCGCCCCAGGGCACCATGGGTAAACGGATCCGCAAAATATCCGGTATGAGAAACCCGGCTGTTGCCGATATACCCCACCGGCACACCGGCATTCCCGAGGATACGGTTAAGGGTGTTGTATCTCTCAATCCATTTGTCCCGGTCAGGGAGGCCCAGATGGATGGAAAGATGCTTGTAGAGAAAACTGTTCCCCGCATCATCCACCGTCAGCCCGGCCGCCCGGATTCGCTCAAGAATCCGGTTCACGTGCTCATAATCCGACTGCTCATTGCTGAACATGACAAAGCAGTGCGTTACATTCATCTGCTTCAGATACTGCAGATATTCCGGCGTCGCATTTTCCGAGCTGACGCCCAGCTGGGGATGCATTTTCCTTCTCATGGCTTTCCTTTCTGGTTCTTAACGCTGGTACCCAGGCCGCTGCGCAGGGACTCAGATGCGGCAGCCTGCTCAGCATCTTTTCCCCGAATCCGTCCCGCTCCGGAACCCCTTCATTATTTATGGGCACGCCGGATCCTATTTCACACCCCGCAGACGTGCCCACCAGCTGACCCGGCACTTCTCCGGACCAAGGCGGCGCACGATGGCATCCCAGACCTCCTGGTCTGAACAGTTGGCCTGACCGTTGGGCAGCAGATAGGCACGGGTTGGGGCGGCATAAAGATAGATACAGTTTCTCATCCGGTACGCCTGACGCGCTTCCTTCCAGGGAACGGTCACGACCTCGCCCGTCTTCTGCTGACTGATCACGGTAAAATCCTGCGTCCTCAAGGTCACCGTATAGACTTTCCGGCCTTTCCCAAGACGCTGTTTCTGGGCCTCAATATTCACCGTGGAGAAAAACATGCCGATATACACAATGGGCAGGCCCAGTCCCACCACCAGCAGCACGGCGGCAATCAGGCCGGATTCCGGCAGACGGCTGAATAGGGCCACCATGGCAAACGCGCACAGAATCAGCGCAAAAACCGCCGGACGAACCCAGCGTTTCCGCAGCACCAGCATATCAAACCGGGCAAAGCGCCGGAAGGTTTTCTCATCCAGTTTTACCGGAATTACAATATCATGACCCGTGGCCATTTTCTGTTCACTCCTCCTCATGGTTAACGGACAGATTCCCATCCAGTGACCGGCCCGAGACCTGTCCTCAAAAATTGTATCGGATTCCACAAAATCTGTTTTTACTATATCACAACTCGCCCGGAAATGCGAGCCCCGCTAAAATCCGGCTAAAAAGTGCACCGGATCCGGGCCGTTTTCGCCGCAGAATGGTTCCGCCGGCCGCTGAAAAGCGGCGGTTTTCTCAAGCAGCACTGCCCGATTCAGAGGATTCAGAGTTCGCTAAAAAATGGCGTCCCGCAAAAAAAATGATTGATCTGAATCTGAAAATATGATACACTTTGCCCAAGAATTGCGAATTGGAATTTACTACTTTTCGCAGTTTAAAAATTAAGGAGGAAATCCAAAATGAAGAAACTTGCTGCTCTGTTTATGGTTCTGGCAATGCTTCTGTGCTGCACTGCCGCTCTGGCAGACGACCCGATCACCCTGACTTACGCTGAAGTGAACCCCGTTGAGGGAACCATCGTCGGCGAAATGGCCAAGGCCTTCAAGTCCAAGCTTGAAGAGCTCTCCGGCGGCTCCGTTCTGGTCGACATTCAGGCCAGCGGCGTTCTGGGATCTGAAGACCAGATTCTGGACAACCTGCTGGGCGGCGGAACGGTTACGGACGTTGCCCGTATCTCTGCTTTCGCTCTGAGCCAGTATGGCTGCACCAAGGCAACCCTGCTGTCCCTGCCCTATGTGTTTGAAAACCGCGATCATTTCTGGAAGTTCGCTGACAGCGATCTGGCCAAGGAATTCCTGAATGAGCCCCAGACCATCGGCCTGCCGCTGCGCGGTCTTGCCTATGGCGAGGAAGGTTTCCGTCACTTCTTCTTCAAGAACGAGGTCAAGGACATCAACAGCCTGAAGGGCCTGAAGATCCGTGTTTCCTCCGACCCGGTCATGACTGGTCTTGTTACCGGTCTGGGCGCTTCTGCCACCACCGTTCCGTTCACCGAGCTGTACAGCGCACTGCAGACCGGCGTTGTTGACGCCGCCGAGCAGCCCACTGCCAACTACAAGTCCAACGCTTTCCCGGAGGTTGCTCCGTATTTCATGATGGATGGCCACACCCTGGGTGCCGTTCAGCTGATCATCACCGACGCTGCCTTCAACAAGCTCACTGCTGAGCAGCAGGGCTGGGTGCAGGAAGCTGCCACCTATGCCTCTCAGGTCTGCCGTCAGGTAAGCGAGACCAAGGAAGCGGAAGTTCTCGAGCAGCTGAAGAGCGAGGGCGTCCACATCATCGAAGTTCCGGACAAGACTCCCTGGATCGAGGCCGTTCAGGACGTTCTCAAAGCCAACATCAACGGCGAAGATGCTGCTCTTGAGCAGATTCTTGCCATGAAGTAATCTCCAACAACAGCTCGTTCATTTCGCGGGATGTGGGGTATCCCACATCCCTCTTATTCTATTGAGAGGAAGTGCCTTTCGTGTCCCAACCCTCTACGATCCAGACAAACGGTGTACCTCCCATTTTCCGTACGCTTGAAAAAATCAAGCCGCTTTATGACTGGACTTATAAAATCATGATGTTTATCTGCAAAGTCCTTCTTGTTGCAGATATCCTGATCACCTGCTGGTCTGTTGCAGGACGCTATATTCCCTTTATTACCGACCCCCACTGGAGTGAGGAAGTTGTCCTTACCCTGATGGTCTACATGACCGTTCTCTCCGCTACCCTGGCCATTCGGAAAAGAGCCCATATCCGGATGACGGCATTTGACACCTACCTGCCGGAAAAGGTCATCAATGTGCTGGACCTTCTGGCCGACTTCGCCGTCATGGCACTGGGTGTCTGCCTGGTCATCTACGGCATCCGTTTCTGCAACTCTCCCCTGAGTCTGCGCGGCAAGTATGCCTCCATGCCGTTCCTGAGCAAGTTCTGGCAGTATCTGCCAGTTCCGGTTGCAGGCGTCAGCATGATCATTTTTGAACTGGAGCAGGTTTTCCAGCATCTGGAAAAATTCTGGCTTCCCAGTGAAAGAAAGGAGGCGGCGAAGGTATGAATCCTGAAACATTATCCACAGTCATTCTCCTTGGCAGTTTCCTTGTGATGATTCTGCTTCGCTTCCCGATTGCCTATGCAGTCGGTCTGTCCACCCTTTTCTGCATGATGTCCATGGGACAGCCGCTTCAGACCATCACCCAGCAGATGGTGAAGGGTGTTTGGTCGTTCTCTCTGATGGCCGTTCCCTTCTTTATTACCATGGGTGTTCTGATGGGCTCCGGCGGCATATCCGACAAGCTCATCGCCCTGGCCAACTCACTGGTCGGCTGGATGCGCGGCGGTCTGGCCATGGTGAACATCGTCGCCTCCTACTTCTTTGGCGGCATTTCCGGTTCTGCCTCTGCAGACACGGCTTCCCTGGGTTCCATCCTGATCCCCATGATGGTTGACCAGGGATACGACGCCGACTTCTCCACCGCCGTTACCATCACCTCTTCCTGCGAAGGTCTGCTGGTTCCCCCGAGCCATAACATGGTCATCTACGCCACCACCGCCGGCGGCATTTCCGTTGGCGCGCTGTTCATGGCCGGTTATCTGCCCGGCGCCATGCTGGCCCTGTCCCTGATGATTGGTTCCTACATCATCTCCGTCAAACGGAATTATCCCAAGGGCGACCCCTTCTCCTTGATGAACTTCTTAAAACAGCTGGGAACGAGTATCTGGGCACTGCTGGCCATCCTCATCGTCGTTTTCGGCGTGGTCGGCGGTCTGTTCACGGCCACGGAGTCTGCCGCTATCGCGGTTATCTACTCTCTGTTTGTTTCCGTGTTCGTCTATAAGGGACTGAACTGGAAGGGCGTATGGAAGAGCCTTGAGAGCTGCGTGGAAACGCTGGCCATCGTGCTCATCCTCATCGCTTTCTCCTCTGCATTCGGCAACTGCCTGACGCTGCTCCACGTGCCTGCCAAGGCAGCAAACCTGATCACCTCCGTCTCCTCCAATCCCATCGTCATCGCCATCCTGCTGAATGTCATTCTGCTGGTCCTGGGCATGATCATGGACATGGCACCGATCATTCTGATTGCGACCCCGATCCTGCTGCCGGTCGCTACCTCCATTGGTATCGACCCGATCCAGTTTGGTATCATGGTCGTTCTTAACTGCGGTATCGGCCTGCTGACACCGCCGGTCGGCGCGGTTCTGTTCATCGGTTCCGCTGTCGCCAAACGGCCAATGGAAAAAGTGGTTCGCGCCACCCTTCCGTTCTATCTCTGCATGCTGATTGCACTGCTGCTGATCACCTTCATTCCTGAGATCAGCCTGTGGCTGCCGCGGATTGCTGGATACGCCGTCTGATCATAAACCGATCGAATCGAGCAGCGGCCCGGTCCATCCGGATCGCTGCTCTTTTCTTTTCCGGATCCAGACAACCTTTGCGCGCTAAGCTGTCCATCAAAAAAATCACGGTTCAACTGCCACCTTTTACGTTCATACGTATATATTGATGGAAGCAGTTAAATGAGAGTTCTGCTTACGGCAGGTACTCATCTGATACACAAGGAGGTATACTAAAATGACTGACCAGAATATGAATGAACTGAACATGAACGACCTCGAGCAGGTCACTGGCGGCGTCATCGTGGATAACGGCGGAGAACAGCTGTTCCTCGTCCGTCAGGATGGCACGATCATCGGACCGGCTCCCCGCAACAAGGCAAAGACTTTTGCAAACAGCTTTTCGACCAGCACGGAAGTCATCTCCAAGGAAGATTATGAAAAGCGCTTCGGCCGTCCCTTTGTCTGGTAATTATCCTGAACAGCCAAAAACCATCCCTTCACAGGGATGGATTTTTTCTTTCCATGGATACAATTGACAATCAGCGGTGAATCCTTATAATCTGATGGTGAAAGAACTTCATTCTGAGACTGATGATTCGCTGAAAAAAAACATGAGGTACCCGACGGAGGTGAGAAAATATGCTGCAGAAGGATGTCGATCGTTTCTGTGAAATTCTGTTCCCCATGCTTGACTGGGCCAAAAAATGTAAAATTGTAAAAGCCGAACTGAAGACACTGAAAAAAGATAAGACTTATCAACATGAAGAGGAAAATGATCTGCTCACGATCATTTGGAAGCATCCTGAGCTGATTGATCAATACCTTGCGGAGAACAGGACTGAAATCTCACCGCAGGCACGTCTGACACTCGCCGACTGGAGAAAACATTTTGTTCCCGGTCCGTTCATCATTGAACGATTGACGAATATGGGAGCGATTTTCGTCTCTGTCGCAGATGGAAATGTCTATCTTGTCAACGGGCTTATGGATTCGTTTGAAGAGTTTCTGACCATCGACAATCTTCCCTGTCTCGTCTTTACCTCACTCATTCCCTACAACGGATGTATTGTCTTTGACAGCACCATACAGGCAATGCCGACTTTCAGGGAGCTTTTAGATGATGATGCACTGCAGCTGCTGACCCAGATCGTTGAAACCGCCAAAAGGTTTAATACCATTATCCGGCGTCTGCCGCCTAAACAAGGCTTAGTCACCAATAAGCAGCGAGACCTTATGTTCAAAATCACGCAGTTCATCATCAAAGAAAAACAACTGGAATCCTGCGGATATGTCGGGCAGGCATCCGAGAATTCGAATATCCAATCTATCCCGGAAAATGAACTTTCCACGTACGAAAAACTTCTCCGTAAGACTCACCGAAGCCAGGAGGATTGGGATACCATTCAGAAGATTTTGTTCTCAGGGGAAGTTTTCACAGCGACACCGACGAAAAGGACGGACGATATAAATGATATTGAGGGCGTTTTGTGCCGTGAGGACAGTCTGATGGTTTTCACAACGCTTGAAAAATGCACGATGCTCTTAGATTATCTGCAAAAAAAGACGCCTTCCATACCATCATACGATATAGGAACAATCGCCTTTAAATATGCAGTGGGATTAGCAGATCAGTATAAGAAGACGATGTATGTCGATTTCCCCGTCAAAGGCTTGTTCAAAAAGTGTGTGATTTATGACGGCAATACAGCGCGGTTATCCGCGGGTTATATCTTGCGTCACTAGGGCAAAGTCCCATTCTTTCGCGGATGCAATTATCCGCGCTGAATCCTTATAACCTGATGCTAAAACCGCTTCATGACGAAGACGAATTCAACGACACGTCTGCTTTGCCGCAAAACAGGAGGTTGTCTTTGGAAAATGCTCTGCTGCATCCAGAGATATCCCTGTACCGACACTCTATGAAACCAGACAGAGCACGAGGAGAGAAAACATGCTGCTAAAAGATTCCGATCGTTTCTATGAGATTCTGATGCCGCTGTTTGACTGGGTATGCAATTTGGAAGATGCAAAAAACGCACTGAAGGATGCAAAAGTGGATATGGGCAACCCGGATCATGTGCGGCACGTGCTGCTCAGTTTCATTTGGGAGCATCCGGAACGAATTGATCAGTATCTCGCTGAAAAAGGTTTTGAAATCCCGGCGCAGGCGAGACAGGTACTCGCCGACTGGCGAAAGCACTTTGTTCCCGGTCCGTTCTTCGTTGAACGCTTCACAAAAACGGGAGCGATTTTCATTTCTACCACAGACGGAAACGTCTATCTTGTCCGCGGGATTACGACAGATATTGACGTTATGATGGCCAGAATGGCACTTCCCTGTCTCGTCTATACCACGCTCATTCCCTACAACGGATGCATTGTGTATGACAGTTCGATGGAGGCAGTAGAAGATTTTTTGGATGATTTAGACGAACATGCACCGCAGCTGATCACAGAGATTTATGAAACGGCCAAAAGGTACAATAACATTATCCGGCGGCTGCCGCCCAAACAAGACTTAGCACCGGATAAGCAGCGAAACATTATACTCGAGGCGATGATGCCTGTCATAACGAACGCATTGCCGAAAATGACCCCGGAGGAATTTGCCAGACAGATATCTGAGAATCCGGATATTCATCGTATCCAGCCAAAAGACCTTTTCGTGCTCGAAAAACTTCTCGATAAGGATTTCCGGAATCCCGAGGAATGGGACAGGATTCAGGACATTCTGAACTCAGGGGATCTTTTCTCAGCGATACCGTATGGACGTCCGAAGAGTGTAAAGGCTGTGGAGGGGATACTCTGCCATAAAGGCGAGCTCATGGTTTTCACAACGCTTGAAAAATGCAAGAAGTTCATTGATTTTCTGCACGAAACGGATGATTCGATCCGGTATATGAATTTCACAACAATCTCTTTTGAAGATGCGCTGGATATAGCAGATCAGACACAACGAAGAATGGTGATTGACATCCCCGTCAAAGACATTTTTCAAAAATGTCTTGTCTATGAAAGTGATAAGCAGAAGATATCCGCAACGTTTGTTTTGCGTCTTTAGAACAAGGTACACCAGCTGTCGATTGTCAAATGACAAAAGCAGCTCCGGAAAACGACCAACATTGAGGCCTGAGGAGGAATGAAAACATGCTAAAAAAAGATGTCCTATCGTTTCTACGAAGTTATCATACCCCTGCTTGACTGGGCATACGAATTAGAAGATGTAAAAAGTCAAAACGGATTAATGCATCGATTGCTTTGCGTCATTAAAGCAGGGTATCAGCTGTCATCGAAGGGATGGCACACCTGAAAACAGACATTTTAAACAGGGAGATTTCCGGAGAGATGAAGACATATGATCTGGTCATACGAAACGCTGAAATCCATACGATGGATGATCAGAACCGGGTGATCGACCATGGAACCCTCGCCATAAAGGGAGATACCATCGCCTGGATCGGACAGGGGGAACCCCCTGAGTGCGCAAAAACAGAGCGGGAAATGGACGCAGCGGGCATGGCTCTGTTCCCGGGTTTCATTGATACCCATATCCATATTTTCCAGTCCCTTCTGAAAGGGCTCGGCGCGGATCACCGGCTGATTGAATGGCTGAACCTGTCCGCTCTGCCCTACGGCAGGATAATGACCCCGAACCAGCATAAGCTGGCGGCACAGCTCGCCTGTATGGAAGCGCTGAAGAGCGGCTGCACCTCCATCTGTGAGTTTTTCTATACGAATCAGGATGCTGAACTGGCGCATGCCTGTATTGAGGGAATGCAGTCCACCGGCATTCGCAGCGTCTTTATCCGGGTCTTCCAGGATACCGGCGAGGAATACGGAATGCCGACGGAATTTATCGAGCCGGCAGACAGGGCCATGCGCGAAGTGGCGGCACTGAAAAAGCAGTTTCATGAGGATGACATGTTCACCATCTGGACAGGTCCTGATGTCACCTGGTCTACGACCAAACAGGGCTATCAGACCATGCTGGAGTATTGTCAGAGCGAGCATGTCCGCTACTCCATGCATCTCAAGGAAACGGAAGTGGACAATGAGATGTGCTTCCGTTATTACGGAAAGGACATTGTCGATCTGCTGGAGGAGATCGGTTTCCTGACCGATCAGATGCTGGCGGTCCACTGCGTCAATCTGACGCCGGATGACATTCGGCGTTTTGCCGCGCACGGGGTATCCATCAGCCATAACCCGGCCCCCAATCTGTATCTGGGTTCCGGCATTCCGCCGATTCCGGAGAGCCTGAAAAGCGGCGTCAATGTTGCCCTGGGCACAGACGGGGCGGCCAGCAACAACAGCACGGACATGCTGGAAACCATGAAGCTGGCGGCCCTCATCCAGAAAGGCATCCACCGGGATGCCTCCGTGATCACGGCCGGTCAGGTGATCCGAATGGCGACGCGCGGCGGCGCAAAAGCCATCGGCATGGAGGGAAAGCTCGGAATCCTTGAGGCCGGCAGGAAAGCCGACATGATTCTGTTTGATCCCTGCCACCTGAAGTCATGCCCGAATCATGACACAGAGGCTGCCATGGTTTACGCATCG
The DNA here is from genome assembly GCA_002395225.1 of Christensenella sp. UBA4263. Lineage (GTDB taxonomy): Bacteria > Bacillota > Clostridia > Christensenellales > Aristaeellaceae > Ventricola. The sequence continues at coordinate 7,228 of DGWH01000112.1, read as the reverse complement.
TCCGAGGAAAACATTGATACGACCATCGTAAACGGCAAAATCGTCTACCGCAAAGGGGTCTTTGCCAGCGGAATCGCCGAAACGGAACTCTGCCGGCGCATTGAGGCAGAAGTTCAAAAGATGAAAGTGCTGGTGTGAACCGCCCGGCCTGCGCTCAGGACCGCCAATCCGCTGTCTCTCCATATGAAAAGGCTGCCGCAGCTTGCGGCAGCCTTTTCTATCCCATGGATCTGATCAGTTGATGTAATCGGACAGGTACTTGGCATACAGATCATACTGCTCGCCATAGTACTTCTCGGTTTCCTCGGCGGTCATGCTGGAAACGTTGACCCACTGCTTGACAGCATAGTCCTTGAGTCCGGCATTGTCCACAACCTTGGCAAGAGCGGCGTTCATGGCAGCGATCACGGAGTCATCCACCGCGTTCGGAGCAGCCAGATAGAAGAACTTGGAGAACACGACATCATATCCCTGCTCTTTCAGGGTCGGGATGTCCGGTGCGCCCTCGAGACGCTCGTCGGCCAGAACGCCCAGGCACTTGAATTCGCCGGTCTGATAGTAGTCCTTTACGAGACCAGCCTGGGTTCCGATGATGTCAAGACGGTTTCCGAGGAGCTCCGTGGTCTTCTGGGCGGCAGTGCCAGCATCGACGATGGAGAACTGAACGCCTGCAGCCTGCTCAAAGGCAACGCAGTGCAGATGAGTGAAGGAACCGGTTTCCGTTGCGAAGGTCACCTCGCCCGGATGATCTTTCATGTAAGCAACCATGGATTCGAGATCGGAGAACTTGGAATTGGCGGTGTTCATCACGAACGCATTGGAGTAATCAAGGAACGGCATGCCGGCCAGCTTGAAATCGTCCAGAACGTTGAACTCTTCATACATTCCGAGCATCTGGGTGATGCAGGCGCCGCTGTGATAGAACACGAAGCGATAGCCGTCATCCGGGTTGCTCAGCAGGTCTTCAAAGGCAACCGCGCCGGATCCGCCGGCCATGTTGGTCACGATCACGTTCCAGCCCATTTCCTCGTTAAGGGCAGCTGCAAGTGCACGGGCATTGGCATCCGTATCTCCGCCGGGATTGGCAGGCACGATCAGCTCAATGGAGCGCTCCGGCCAGTCAGCCAGGGCACAGACACTGGTCAGAACCAGCATCAGCACGACAGCAACAGCAAACAGTTTCTTCATTCGAGTTATCCTCCTTCTATTTGGACATTCATTGTCCATCTGACTCTAAAAATGCGAAAAGCATGCCAACTTTATGAACTGCCTGGAAAAAGTTTTTTTGCCAACAATTCCGCCTGTTTTTTCAGGTTTTCGCCTCCGGAACCGCCGGAAGGAATCACGCCGTTTCAATGTGAAACATTCAGAACGTTTCACATTGAAATCATTTGAAACCTGTGAAACGTTTCTTCCTCTTTCCCCACACTCTATATGTGCATTAAACGGGCCGTTATTGGGAAAACGTTCCCAAGCGCCCCCTGTCGGCATCCGTTAAGGGGGCAGCGAAAACATCCTGATTTCGGAAATTTCGCCATCTATATAAGGAGAGGTCCTGTCGCACAGCGACAGTTAAGTCAAATCCAGGCCTCAGAGAAAAGCAGCTCCGGCAAACGACCAACATTGAAGCCTGCAAAGAAACTTTCTGCCCCGTGCCAGCTCCCTCATTTCCTTTTGTTCCTTATTTAATAGGCCTGTGCCAAAACAGCAGGCTTCTTCTTTTTTGGGAGGAGCGCCTTCCTCCCCACCGGACACAGCCCCCTTCTGAACCGAAAATGCAGACCGCGGCCCGCTTTCACCCCTCCGGAACCGGCCCTGTCGGGAAGCGGCAGCATGGAAAATCAGGGCTCAGAGCGTGCCTGCCGCCACAGCGGCAGTTTGTCAACGATGAGCACCGGAAAACAGCGGTGCCAAAAGAACAGGTCACTGCTCATAAAAGGGAACAGTCACTCCGGCAAACAGTCCGATTTGAAACCCGCAAAGACGATTTTCCCTGTTTTGTCTTTCCTCAATCTGATAAAATATTCCACGTGCACGGAGTTTGGCACGGTTTTTGCATATTCTGAGTTAAGCACACTTTCACAAACGAAGGAGGAATTGTATGTCGTTTAAGAAATGCAAAGATCTGATTCTGGGCATCGTCATGCTGCTGTTCAGCGGCTTCTACCTGTTCTATGCCCAGCAGATCAAGACCCGTCCCAAACTCACCCCCAGTTACGCCAGTGCAAAAATCATGCCGACGCTGCTGGGCATTTTGCTGGCTGTTCTTTCCATTATCTGTATCATTCAGGGATACCGGAAAATGACCTCGCCTGACACCCAGTCAGATTCGTCCAAAAAGCTGGATAAAGGCGATGTCATGGCAGTCGTTTATACCTTTGCCGTGATCATTGGTTATATTCTGATCATGCCGACCCTGGGCTTTATCCTCTCTACCCTGCTTTATCTGTTCCTGCAGATGATCATTCTGGCGCCGCCGGAAAAGCGCAATTACGCGCTGTTCGCCATCGTCACCGTGGTGTTCACTGCCTTCGTGTTTGTGGCTTTCCGTATCGGACTGCAGCAGCTGCTGCCCCGCGGCATCATCGAAAGTCTTCTGGGATTCTGATAAAATGGGAGAAAGGAGAAAAGGATCATGTCTACTCTTCAACTGATCGGCGGCGGCTTCGCCACCGTACTGACCCCGACTGGCCTGTTCCTGATGCTCATCGGCGTGGCCGTTGGCATCGTGTTCGGCGCACTGCCGGGTCTCTCGGCCACCATGGCCATCGCCCTGTTCCTGCCCGTTACCTACGCCATGGCCTCCTCGGATGCCATGACGCTGCTCATGGCCCTGTTCATCGGCGCCATCTCCGGCGGTCTCATTTCTGCCATTCTTCTGCATATTCCGGGCACGCCCTCAAGCGTTGCCACCTGTTTTGACGGCCATCCGCTGGTCAAAAAAGGCCAGGCGGCCAAGGCACTGGGCGTCGGCGTGGTGTTCAGCTTCCTGGGCACCATCTTCTCCACGCTCCTGCTGATGTTCATCGCCCCGCAGATTGCCCGGGCGGCCATCAACTTCGGAAACTTCGAATTTTTCTCCATTGCCATCTTCTCTCTCACCATGATTGCAACCCTCTCAAGCGGCAACATGGTCAAGGGCATCATGGCCGGTGTCATCGGCTTCATGTTCTCCACGGTCGGCACCGACGCCATCGAGGGAACCGCCCGCTTCACCTTCGGTCAGACGACCCTCAAGGGCGGCTTTGACATGCTGGCCGTCATGGTCGGCCTGTTTGCGGTAGGCGAGATCATCAGCGCCGCCGAGACCAGCCGCCACAGCGATGAGGAAGTCATTCAGCCCAGCATGAAGGGCGTCAAAGGGTTTGGCTTCTCCATGAAGGAATTCGTCGGCCAGCTGGGCAATGCGTTTCGTTCCGCCCTCATCGGCATGGGCATCGGCATTCTCCCCGGCATCGGCGGCGGCACCAGCAACATGATGGCTTACACTGTTGCCAAGAACGCTGACAAGCATGCCAAGGAACTCGGACCTCTGGGAACCGGCCGTATCGACGGCGTCGTGGCCTCTGAAACGGCCAACAACGCCACCATCGGCGGCGCCATGGTGCCGCTCCTGACCCTGGGCATCCCCGGCGATACCACCACGGCCATGCTGCTGGGTGCTCTCACCCTTCACGGCCTCACACCGGGACCCCTGCTGTTCCAGAACCAGGCCAACATCGTGTACGGCATCTTTGCCGCCATGCTCATTGCCTCTGTCATCATGCTGTTCATGGAATTTTTCGGCCTGCGGATCTTTGTCAAGCTCCTCAGCATCCCCAAGTATATTCTTCTGCCCTGCGTTTTCGTTCTGTGCACCATCGGCGCCTATGCGCTTAAGAACAACATGAGCCAGGTCATTGCCTGCCTCGTCTTCGGTGCACTGGGCTTTGCGTTTAAGAAACTGGAGATCCCCTCGACCCCGTTCATTCTGGGCTTCATTCTGGGACCCCTGGCAGAGGTCAACTATCGCCGCGGCATGATCCGCACGAAAGGCAGTTTCGTGCCGTTCCTGACCAGCCCGATCAGCGCCATCTTCCTGGCCATTGCCGTCATCGTTCTTCTGGTTTACATTTTCAAGCCTCTGATGAAAAAGAAGAAAGCCTGATCAGTGCCCGGTATCCGTTCCCCTATACCGTACGCGCCAGAGACCCGGCTGCCTCATATTAAAGGATGTGTAAAATGACTGAAACCAGACTCGAAGTACAGCAGACTCAAAAGCTGTCTCAGGGGCTGCAGACCATTATTCATCTCCTGTCTCTGGATCTGAATGAACTGAGCGAATACATGTTCAAGGCTGTTCAGGAGAATCCTGCCCTCGAGTATGTCCCGCCCCGCAAATCGCCTCAGGACTATGCCATGCAGGTCCGGACCAGATACAGCGGCGGCCGGCGTTCCGGGGAGGAAACAGACCTGGAACTGGCCGCCAGCCCTGAAACGGACATTGAAGATCTGGAGCAGCAGCTCCGCCTGAGCCGGCTGGATGCAGACACAGTCCATTTAGCCCGTCACATTCTGCATCTCCTGTCCTCGCGCGGTTACTTTACCGAAGATCTGGATGCCTTTGCCGTTGAAAACGGCGTATCCCCGGAAATGGCTCAGCGCGCACTGGAAGCGGTCCAGTCACTGGAACCGGCCGGAATCGGTGCCCGTTCCGTGGAGGAGTGCCTCGAACTGCAGCTCCGTTCCCGTCAGTCGGTGGATCCGCTCTGCTATGACCTGATTCGTCTGCATCTGCTGGACATCGGGAAAGGCGATCTCAGACGGATTGCCAGGGAAACCGGCGCTGCCATGGAGCGGATCCGTCACTGTGTGGATACCATCCGGCGCCTGAGTCCCGCTCCCTGCTCCCTTCATTCCGAAGCCGTCCAGTACATCATGCCTGAATTTTCCGTCGAGGCGGACCATGAGGGCAGGCTGACCATTCTGTTCCACAATGACTATTACCCCACGTTCCGGCCGGATGCCAACTTTCAGCGTCTGTCGGAAACCCTGACGGGCGAGGAGGCCGCCTACGCCAGACGGATGCTCTCCTCCGCCACCCAGATGATCCGGGCCGTTGAAATGCGGCAGTCCACCATGGAAAAAATCGCCGGCATCATCGTGCGGGAACAGCATGCGTATTTTCTGGGACAGTACAGTCTCATCCCGCTGCGCATCGATGAAACCGCCCGCGAGCTCGGCATCCATGAGGCAACGGTGTACCGCGCGATTCAGGGAAAATATCTGTATTGTTCCCGGGGAACCTTTCCCCTTTCCTATTTCTTCCAGAAGAGCCTCTCCGGCGGCGTCAGCACGGCACGGGTGAAAGAGATCATCCAGGAAATCTGCCAGAGCGATGACCGTCTCTCGGACCGAGCGATTACGGAAGAACTTCAGAAAAGAGGGATCACCCTTTCCCGTCGCACCGTGGCCAAATACCGTTCTCAGCTGGAAATCAGCTCAAGCTTTACCCGCAGCACTAATAGGAAGGAATGAACATCCTTGAGAATACGAAATGATGGAACTGTTTCGCGGCTGCTCCGGGAGGTCCCCGTTCCCGCCATGTTCCATGCCTCCCAGACATTCCCGGATACCCACATTGAACGGGAAGACATTGAAAAAGTCATCTTTGAGGAAATTGAGCGTTCCGGGATGGCCGGCCGCATTCATCCGGGCATGCGCATCGCCGTTACCGCGGGCAGCCGTGGAATCCGGAATGTGGATGAGATTACCCGCTCGGTCGTTGCCTGCGTCCGGGCTCACGGCGCTGATCCCTTTATCGTCCCGGCCATGGGCAGCCACGGCGGGGCAACGGCAGAGGGACAGCGCGAGCTGCTGGCCGGTTACGGCATCACAGAGGAAACAATGGGCTGTCCCATTCTCTCCTCCATGGAAACCGTTTTTCTGGGTACCAGCGAGCTCGGCAAGCCCGTATACATGGATAAAAACGCCTATGAGTCAGACGGCGTGATCCTGTCCTGCCGCCTCAAGCCGCACAACGCCTTCCGCGGTCCCGTGGAAAGCGGTCCCTGCAAGATGATGACCGTTGGCCTTGGAAAACAGCGGGGCGCGGAGCAGGTTCACTCGGATGGCATGGACATCATTGCCCGGAATATTCCCACCATGGCCAAGGTCACCCTGGGAACCGGCAAGATCCTGTTTGCCATTCCGTGCCTTGAAAACGCCTATGACCAGACCATGATGTTTGAAGCCATTCCGGCGGAGAAGATCCTTACCCGGGAACCGGAGCTGCTGAAAATTGCCTTTGCCAACATGCCCTCCATTCTGGTCGGCGAGGGAGATGTCCTGATCGTGGATCAGATCGGCAAGAACTTCAGCGGAACCGGCGTGGACCCCAATATCACTGGCACCTTCTCAACCCCTTACGCCACCGGCGGCGTGCAGGTGCAGCGCACCTGTTTCCTGGATCTGACGCCGGAGAGCCATGGGAATTCCCTGGGCATCGGCCTGGCCAGCGCCATCACGCGGCGCATCTTTGATCAGATCGACGCGGATGCCATGTACACCAACTGCATGACCAGCACAGTCATCAAAAGCGCCATGGTCCCCTGCGTCATGAGCACGGATAAGGAAGCCATTCAGTTCTGTATCCGCACCTGCAACCGCATTGACAAGGACAATCCCCGCGTCATCCGGATCCGCAACAGTCTGCATATCGGACAGATCATGCTCTCTGCGGCCTACTATGCCGATGTCTGTGCCGGCAAATACCCCGGCCTTGCCGCCCTGGATGCCCCGGCGGAAATTACATTCGACCAAAATGGCACGCTTACCACACCGTGGCTGCCATAGAAAAGGAGAGATAGACGATGAGCTTTACCCCAAAAGGAATTGTGGTCCCCATTGTTACCCCTGTTGATCAGGATGGAAACCTGAATGAGAAAGCCTACCGCGGCCTGATCGATTACCTGGCAGACAACGGAATTCACGGCGTGTTCCCCTTCGGCACCACCGGTGAGTTCTACGCCCATGATCAGGGATTTTACAATCACCTCCTTGAGGTGACCAAGGATGCCGTCCATGGCCGCATGCAGATCTACGCGGGCGCCAACCACATCACCACCAAAGGCGCCATTGCCATCGCCAAAGCGGTGGAGAAGATCGGCGGAATCGATGCCCTGAGCGTCCTGACCCCCATGTTCGTCAGCCAGACCCAGGAGGAGGTCTACGAGTACTATCGCGCCAT
>DGWH01000157.1 GCA_002395225.1 Christensenella sp. UBA4263 | reverse complement strand
ATAACAGACTTTCTGTACAGATCGATAAAATTTCGAAAGATAGTAATCTCCACAGCCTGCCTGGATTCTATGATTCGGTGTGCAAAAGCATTAATAACTGGCCGCGCAGGAGGCGATACGTCGTTTTCCCTACTTTGCGGTCAGCCCGGGACTGGATGAGGGCGAGAATATTGTGCTCCGGCCCAACGCCAATCCCATTGCCGTTCTGCCGGAGGAGAATGCGCGTCTGGTGCTGGGATCGGACAAGGCCGGCGGGCATCTGTTTGCCATCACCTGGTGGGACAGGAGCATCTGGTTCATTTTTCCCACAGTGTCTGCGGTGCCTACGGCGCGATGTTCTGGGTGAAATGCACGCTGTACCAGTACCTGACGCGGAAACACGGTGCGATGAAGGCACCGGGAGATCTGAAAGCGGCGGATTCACCGGTGGACCCGGAGAAATATGCCTATCCGGATGCCGACAAACTGCCCACGGATGAACCGCTCAGCCGGTATACCGGGGGAAACAGCAAGGTAGGACTGCTGGGGCCTTTCCTCCGGTACCTGCTCAATCCCTTTGTGAAGAACAATTACTACTACGAGATTGAGATCCCGTCCAGGGAGTTCATGGAGGTGGCCAGGCGAATGGATGCCAGTCCGAATTCGCTGGTGACGGCCATGCTGCTCCGCGCAGCGGGGGAGCACTTCCCGCCCAAAAAGGGGGAACATATTTCCTGCAAAATTGCCGATGATTACCGGGCAGATGTGGGCTGTCCAAAAGGCTTATCGGGATTTTGTCAGGTTCATCCATGTCAGGTATGACTGGACAGAGGGACAGGAAACCGTTGAAAAGCTGAACATGCGGGCGCGGGGCGCAATCCTTGCCCAGAAGGCGCCGGAGCTGAGCTATGAGGTCTTTCGCACAGCGGCAAAAGCCCATGAGGGAATTGATGCCCAGCCGGATCTGAAAGCGAAAAAGAAATACGCGGCCGCACACAGCACCTTCCGGACCGATGTGCGTGATACCTGCACGGTCAGTTACGTGGGCCAGACGGACTGGGGCGGCATGGCTGACTATATCAATTCGGTCTACACCATTACGGATGGAAACCTGGTCGTTGAAATCAATGCCCTTCCGGATAAGTTCTGTCTCAGTTTCCAGATGATGCTCAGCGGTGACCGCGGCGCACTGGATGTGTTCTGCAGGATCCTCAAAGAGTATGGACTGCCCTTTACCCTGACGGAGCAGATGCCCCGCTATCTGCCGGATATCCGGCTTCCATAAACAGACAGGCAGCACAGGCACCGGATTAACCGGTTCCTGTGCTGCCTGTTGATTGATGGCTGTGGAGGGGATCAGTTTTCTACGCGGATGATGTTTTCGACCTTTACCAGATCCGGATTGAGCGAGGAAACGGCTTCCTTTAAGGCGTGTTCGTTTGCCTCATGCGTAATGAGGATGATCTGGGCGCGTCCGCTGACTTTGGAGGGACGCTGGAGCAGCGAGGCGATGGAAATGGATTTGCCGGAGAATGCACCGGCCACGCTCCCGAGGACCCCCTGTGTATCGGCCGCATCCAGACGGACAAAATAACGGCAGCGCCAGTTGTCGGTAAAGAACATGGACGGGTCGGGCTCGGCGGTGTTGGCAAAGGAGGGGACAATGGGGGTGCCCAGATGATTGGCGGCATAGAGAATGTCGCCGCAGATGGCACTGGCAGTCGGCTTGTCTCCCGCGCCGCGTCCCTGGAGCATCATGTCCTGACAGTATTTGCCGTGAATATAGATGGCATTCAGGGAACCGTCCACGCGCGCCAGAGGATGATCACTGGGCAGGAAAGTGGGATGCACCCTTACCTCAATGAAATTGTCGCTGCGTTTGCCGATGGCCAGCAGTTTGAGGGTATAGCCCATTTCCCGGCCATAGGCAATATCATCCGGGCTGATGCCGGTAATGCCCTCCCGATGAATTTTTTCATAGGTGACACGGGTATGGAAGGCGATGGAGGAGAGAATGGAAAGCTTGTAAGCGGCATCAAATCCCTCCACGTCTGCCGTGGGATCCGGCTCGGCAAGGCCAAGCTTCTGCGCCTCGGCCAGAACATCTGAATAGGAGCGGCCCTGCTGGCTCATCTGAGTCAGAATGTAGTTGGTCGTTCCGTTGACAATGCCCATGACCTGGTCGATGTCATCGGCGTTGAGGGAAACGGTCAGGGAGCGGATAACCGGAATGACACCACCGACACTGGCCTCATAATACAGACCGGCATGATGCTCAACGGCGGCTGCCTGCAGCTTATGCCAGTTCAGGGCCAGCGCCATTTTGTTGGCCGTGACAACGGTTTTTCCGTTTTCCAGTGCTTTCTGCATAAAGGCGGCGGCAGGCTGCTCCCCGCCCATGAATTCACAGATGATGTCAATATCGGGATCGCTCAGCACCTCATCCGCCTTTTCGGTCATAATGTCCTTTGGAACATCCGAACGGGCCTCGGCGATGCTTTTGACCAGCGCGCTTTTGATACGAATGTCGATGTTTTCGCGTTTCAGAATTTCCTCGTGCATCTCTGTCAGCAGGTGGTATACGCCTCCGCCGATGTTTCCGCAGCCGAGAAATCCGAGATGAATGACTTTTGGCATGATGTCGGTCCTTTCAAAGTAAGAATGATGCCCCGTGAACCGGAGGCTGTTATTAGGATCAATTTCAGACCGTCCTATCATAACACACTTTCCTGCACGGGTACATGTTAACTTTTTCATAAATCCGAAATTTACGGCGGATGCGCGGGAGAGAAAGGGAACGTGTTATCCGGCCGGTCACTGGCCAGTGTCATCCGGCTTGACGGATGAGCGGTTATCACCTACACTAAACCGGAGGACAGCGGAAGATTAAGAATGACAGAAGATCGCGGAAGGGAAAAACGGGGATATGTCCGGGGGAAAGACAGAGGCTGTCTGCTGAACCGCCCCGAGCCCTGACGGGGATAAATGGGACGGAGGAGGAAAAATGAGGATGCTTGGAAAGGTGTTCCTGCTTGCGGGAATGATGACCCTGGCTTTGTGGATGAGTGCCGCTGCACAGGGGGAACTGGTTCTGGGGGATGAGCGGTTTGATGTGTATCTGCCGGAGCTGGAAGGGAAAAGGGTTGCACTGTTTTCAAACCAGTCGGGAATTGTGGGAAACCGGGTCATTGATGCGGCAAAACCGGGCAGCACGATGGACCCGACATTGATTCCTTTTGGCAGGGATGCCGAAGGAAAGGATGTGGTCTACGGGGAACATATTCTGGATGCACTGATTGACAGGGGCGTGCAGGTAACTGCCGTGTTCTGCCCGGAGCATGGTTTCAGAAATATGTCAGATGCCGGAGCGCGGGTGAATGATTCCGTGGATGAGAAGACCGGAGTTCCGCTGCTTTCCCTGTTTTCAGGGGATACGGACTATCCCAGTGAGGAGGACATGCAGGCGTTTGATGTTCTGCTGATTGACATCCAGGATGTGGGTGTCAGATTTTACACCTACTGGCTGTCCGTGTCCTATCTGATGGATGCCTGCGCCGGACATGGAAAAAAGGTGATTCTGCTGGACCGGCCCAATCCCAACGGCTTCTGTCTGGACGGGCCGATCCTGGAGGAGCGCTTTGCCTCGGGAGTCGGAAAGTATCCGCTGCCCATGGCATACGGGATGACACTGGGCGAACTGGCGGGGATGATCAACGGAGAGGGATGGCTGCGTGCCGGAAAGGATGCCTGTGATCTGACGGTGATCCCCTGTCTCAACTATACGCATCAGACCAGAGCCAGTCTCATTACCGCCCCCTCCCCGAACCTGAAGGATATGCGGGCTGTCTATCTGTATCCGTCGATATGTCTGTTTGAGAACACCTCGGTATCCGTGGGCCGCGGAACGCAGATGCCTTTTGAAATCTATGGCAGTCCGCTGTTTGAGGGGAATGAGTCCTATCCATTTTCCTTTGTCCCGGAGAGCATGCCGGGGGCAAGTGATCCGCCGATGAGAGGACAGACCTGCTATGGCCGGGATCTCAGGCAGAAACCGGTGGAGGAAATCTTTGCGGAAGGGATTCAGCTGAATTACCTGATCGATGCCTATCATGCGGTGAAAGAGGTCTTTCCGGAAGTTTCTTTCTTTGGCAGGCGGGATAAACAGGGAAGGTACTGGATCGATAAACTGTGCGGAACGGATAAAGTCCGCCTGATGATTGAGGACGGATATACCTCTGAGGAGATCCGTGCCACATGGGCGGATGGACTGGAGGAATTCCGGAAAATCCGGAGTCAGTATCTGCTTTATGCAGACTGACAGGAACTGCTCTGGACCTGTTCAAAAAGATGGAAATGAACAAAGGCTGCGACAGGCGGAACCGTGGGTTCCGCTTTCGCAGCCTTTGTTTCAGGAAATCAGGAATTCATCGCATCCAGCATGGCTTTCAGCTGCTCATGAGTGACGCCGCCGAAGCTGATCATTCCCCGCAGGGGCATATAGCGCATCATGGCGAGGCTCATCTCGTTTGAGACGGCTTCCTGTGCGGCGGAATCCTCATCTTCGTCTTTCTTGGACTGGAAGATGTCGAGCGCATCCTTCATGGAATTCTGCAGGATGGCAGCGGCTTTGGGATTGGCCATGATATCCATGACGATGGAATCCTCGGTAAAGGTGACCGGAATCGCTGTCGTGCCGGTGACCTCAACGCTGGCGCTCAGCACGATGTCACGGCTGCTGCGGCCGATCTGAATGTCAAATTTGCCGGATTCCACATACCAGTCGTGAATGTCCGTGGACCAGTAAGCGAAGGAACGCTTGTCAAGGGTGAACGAAACGGTCTTTGTTTCGCCGGGGGCCAGCTCGACTTTCTCGAACCCTTTCAGTTCCCGCACAGGACGGAAGACGCTGCTTTCCGGATCGCTGACGTAGAGCTGGATGACCTCTTTGCCGGCCCGCTTTCCGGTATTGGTGACATCTACGCACACGGTCAGGGTGTCCGTATCCTGAATATGGTCCGCACTCAGCACCAGATTGCTGTAACTGAAGGTGGTGTAGCTGAGGCCGTATCCGAACGGATAGAGGACATCTGCCTTCTTTTTGTCATAGTAGCGGTAGCCGACGAAAATGCCCTCGCTGTATACGGCCGTATTGCCTTCTCCGCCAAAGCTGAGATAGCAGGGCGTATCCTCAAGGCGCAGCGGCAGGGTTTCCGGCAGGCGGCCGCTGGGATTGACCTCACCGTACAGGACGGCGCGGTTGGCGGTGCCCACGTTCTGTCCGGCCAGATATCCTT
>DGWH01000145.1:12198-12434 GCA_002395225.1 Christensenella sp. UBA4263 | reverse complement strand
GAATCCAGCGAGCCTGGCCGGCGCCACCGGTGGCCTCGTTCAGTTCATTATCGCTAAGAGCCTGCACGTTCTTGAGTTCCTCGTTCATGGTGAACCTCCTGTTTTTTTCATTTACATCTGTTTATACGATTGAAAATCGGTGATGTCAGCAGTGATCTGAACTTTTTTCTGTTTCATCCGCGCGGACGCCAGGAGCAATGTCCGGCGTCCATCGTCTGTTTATACGAACGGACAGC
>DGWH01000145.1:0-12099 GCA_002395225.1 Christensenella sp. UBA4263 | reverse complement strand
GGCAAACTTTTTTCGCTTCCGGTGACCGTTCAGAGCGGAACGGGAAATGTGCCGCGGTCATTCAAAGCGGAAGTCCGTAAAGTCAAACGTCCGGAAATAATCCGCACTGGTTTCTGCCCGGCGAATCATCTTAAAGGATCCGTCCGCGCACAGAAGCACCTCCGCACTCCTCAGCTTGCCGTTATAGTTGTATCCCATGGAAAAGCCGTGGGCGCCCGTGTCGTGGATATACAGGTAATCCCCGCGGTCAATCCGGGGCAGCATCCGGTCGATGGCGAACTTGTCATTGTTCTCGCAGAGACTGCCCACCACATCATACCGGTGGTCACACGGGGCCTTTTCCTTTCCCAGAACCGTAATATGATGATACGCCCCGTACATGGCCGGCCGCATCAGGTTGCAGGCGCAGGCATCCACGCCGATATATTCCTTATAGATATGCTTTTCGTGAATCGCCCTGGTCACAAGGGCGCCATTGCCCGCCAGCATATAGCGGCCCAGCTCGGTAAAGATAGCCACATCCCCCAGCCCGGCCGGAACCAGAACGGATTCAAATGCCTGACGCACCCCTTCGCCGATCACCCGGATGTCATTTTTCGGCTCCTCCGGCCGGTAATCCACCCCGACGCCGCCGGACAGGTTGATGAAGCTGACCCGGATCCCGGTCTCACGGAAAATGTCCACGGCCAGCTTAAACAGAATCTCCGCCAGACGCGGATAGTAGTGATTGGACAGCGTATTGCTGGCCAGGAAAGAATGGATGCCCAGATGCCTGGCGCCTTTGGCATGCAGGATGCGGAACGCCTCAAACAGCTGTTCCCGGGTCATTCCATATTTGGCATCCTTGGGATGGTCCATAATGGCGTTGTCCAGCACAAACTCTCCGCCCGGATTGTATCGGCAGGAGACCGTTTCCGGAATCCCGCAGGCATTTTCCATGGTCTCAATCAGGGTAATATCATCCAGGTTAATCGTTCCCCCCAGCCGGTTGGCCAGGGCAAATTCCTGCTCCCGTGTCTCATTGGAGGAAAACATGATCTCTTTTCCCCTGAAGCCGCACGCCTTGCTCAGAATCAGTTCCGTCTCGGATGAACAGTCCACCCCGCACCCCTCTTCCTGCAGGATTTTCAGGATAAACGGGTTGGGCGTTGCCTTTACGGCAAAAAACTCTTTATATCCCTTGTTCCAAGCAAAAGCGGCCTGAAGTTCACGGGCCGTTTTTCGTATGCCTTCCTCCGAATAGATATGAAATGGGGTCGGAATGACAGCATCGATCTCAGCTGCCTGCTCTCTTGTGAGAAAAGGGATTTTTTCGGCCATCGTTGTCCTCTTTCTTTCCGGCTTGCGCCTCATGGTTCGTTTTTACTTTTGGACATTTCGTTTTTCTGCAAAGAAACGTTCCAGAACAGTCCGGCATTCCTTTTCCATATACGGTCCGTCACACAGACAGAAATGCGGAAAGGCCGGGTCCTCCGGAATCGCATAAACCGAGCCGCAGCATCCGCCCTTCGGGTCCGGCGCCCCGAAAAGAATCCGGTCCAGTCCTGCCAGCATGGCCGCGCCCGCGCACATCGGGCAGGGCTCAAGGGTCACGTACATCGTACAGCCCGTGAGCCGGCGCCGTCCCAGGACAGCAGCCGCCCGGCGAATGGCCAGAATTTCGGCATGTGCGGTGGGATCCGTCTGCTGTTCCCGCTCATTTCCGGCGGCGGCAATCAGCTGCCCCTCATGGAAGATGGCGGCACCCACCGGCACCTCTCCGTTTTCATACGCCTTCCAGGCCGCCTCAATGGCCTGCTTCATTCCTGCTTCATCGTTCATAGTCTCACCGCCCGTGCTGCAGTCGTCTCGCCAGTGCACCCGGTGCCCGGCGGAGACGGTCCAAGGCCCGTTCCAGTCTGCCCGGCGGTGCCAGGAGACGGTTCAGGCGGTCAAAGGAGAACCCCTCCCGGGCATACGACCGGAAAAAACGTTCTCGGTTCCGATGCGGCCGGCTGGGCTCAAACAGGCTGGGGTTGACGCGCCGAAGCGGGTCGGCATGGGCGATCGGAAACAGATCGAGTCCCTCACAGGCGGCCAGATAGGAGGCGCCCTCATCCGAATGCACCAGAATCATGGAAAGGCCGGAGTCATCGTCCCGTTCCGGACAGATCATGTCCGCTCCCCACAGATCCGCAATGGTAATGTCCGCCGGCAATTTGTCATAACGCAGATGACAGTCATGGCAGGAGGGGCGCAGATAGAGATTCTGCAGAAAGCCCCGGAGAAACGGATCCGTCGTCTGTGTCCCTGATTCGGTATCGCCGTTTTCAAACTGCGCGACGGTTGAAAAGTCTTTCCAGCCAAGGCGCTTGTCCCGGAAGGAGAAGCGCACTACCCGGGAACCGTGAAGCTTTTCCAGGGTTTTGAGATAGGCGCTGAAAACGCCGGGACTGGGTGTGCCGTGACAGACAAAATCCACCGTCAGCAGGTTTGCCGGATGGGCGCCATCCAGTTTTACATACAGGCCGGCCACCTGACAGGGCGTTCCGGAAAACAGCACCTGAACCCCTTTGTGAACCAGATTGGCCGCCTCACGGATTGCATCCGCGCTCAGGCTCTGCAGGTATTTGGAGCCGCGCAGGTCAGAAAGGCCCTCCTCGCTGAAGATGCCCACGGTCTCGGCCGCAAGGGAGTCGTTCAGGATCGTGCCAAACACGACGCCCCCCTGACGGATCGTCCGGGTCGCCAGGGCTGTAAAGATGCCGCCGGAGGAGGACACCTGACGGATCGCCCGGTTTTTGATCTGTCCGCCCAGGATCTGCGGATCCGGTCTCACCTGAACCCGGCCGCTGGGACAGCGTTTTTCGCACCGGTCACAGGAAATGCAGAGCCCGCTGTTCACCACCGGATAGAGAAACCCCTCCGCATCCGGCTCCATCCGGATGGCCTGCTTCGGGCAGATGGACTGACAGGCCCCGCAGCCCGTACAGCGTGTCGGATCACTCAGTACTGTCACTCTCATCTCAATCCCCCGAAACGGCCAGAACCCGTTTAACCATTTCCCGTTCACCTGTAATATACGTTTTCATTCGTGTCTGCAGGAAGGCCCGTTCCTCCTCACACCTGGAGAGAAATGCCGCTGCCGCCGCTTTCAGCTTTTCACCTTCATCCAGACGGTTGGCCGCAAACAGATGCCCTTCCTCATTGCCATAGATGTCCCGGGCAATTCCCCTGGCCTTGACCGAATACCCGATGACAAACACCGGAACGCCCGTGGAATACGCCGCAATGGACAGATGCGTTCTGGCCGTAATCAGGGCCTTCATGCCGGATACGGCGGCTTTATATTCCGTGGCCGACCAGGTTCCGGGAAGCAGAAGGACCCGGGAATTTCCCTCATAATGCGCGGCTATCCGGCCAAGAGAGGACAGATCGTTGTCATGATCCCAGGTTACATGCGGAATCAGGGCAATGGAATCCTCCGTGCCGGCCAGAATCTCATCCACCAGGCCCAGCACGCTTTCCATGCCCCGTTCGGGATCTGCCACCTTTTCAAGCACCAGCGGTGAAATGTTCAGGCCGATCATATGTCCCTCGCGCCAGCCCTCCGGCAATCGGACCGGATGTGCCGGCAGCGTAAAGGCAGGATCGATCCACTGCACAACGGGAAACCCTTTTTCCTGCAGTACCTGCGCGGAGATGGATTCCCGGGGAACGATGAGGTCATATGCCTCAAGATCATGCAGCGTCTCATCCCGGACCCGCTCCGGATCGATGGAGCACCCCCACAAAACCAGCGGCACCCGTTTTTCCTTCAGCCGTTTGTTGATTACGTGCAGATGTTCCTGGTAGGCATAGCAGTAGGTATCCCCGCCCACCGAAAGGCACAGACTCTTCTCACCCTGCCGGATCACCGGCAGATAGTTTCTGGCCACCTCATCCTCCCGGGGCTGCCCCAGGCGAAACGCCACCGAATTGACCAGCCGTGCCAGACTCATCTGCGAAATTCTGGACCGGATAAACTGCCGCCCGCTCCTCTGCCGGTCATACTCCGCCGTGTCGCTGGCTACCACAATTCTGGGACACTCCCGTTCAAACAGGGCGGCAGTGGATTCAACAATGGCCTCGCATCCCCGGTTTTCATAACCGGAGTGATTGTACAGCAGAAGCGGTTTCATCGCCTGATCCCCCATTTCCGTCCGGTCACTTTCTCTTTCACCCGCATCAGGGTATAAAACCCGGGAAATCTGCCCCGACAGACCAGCCGGTAAATCCGCCGGTCCCGTTCGGGAATCCGCTCTTCCCGAAGCCCGTCCAGAACCATGGGCCGGATCTCCTCATTGAAGCGGTTCATGGTGTCCTTGATTCCGTGTTCCTTCTCATCCAGCCAGATGGCGCTCTGGAGAAAATCCCGGAAATACAGTTCCTTGACGGACTCTTTTTTGAGAATTTCGTTCATGGAACGGAGCATCGGCAGATGCGCCTCGTGATAGTTTTCGATGCTCGACATGGCCGAGCCGGAATGAATCCTGTACACATAGGTCTTTTCATTGACATGAGCCACCCGCCTGGCATGCAGGTACAGCTGCAGATTCAGCAGCGCATCCTCCCCGATGCGCACCTGCTCATCCAGGCAAAGCCCCGTTTCAAACAGCCGGGCGGCATACAGCTTGTTCCAGAGATTATTGTAAATGCGGTGCATATGAATGATTTCCCGCACAATTTCCAGCGGCTGCTGCACAACCGGCTCAATCTCAATGGGAACGCGGTTTCCGCATTCCATGTCAAAAAGCGTATGATTGGCCGAAATGATATCCGCATTTGACCGGATCGCCGCCTGATGCAGAACGGAAAGCGCGTTTCCCTCGAAGGCATCATCCGCGTCCAGGAACGCAATATACTGTCCTTTGGCCATCCGAATGCCTCTGTTTCGGGCGGCTGAGACCCCTTCGTTTTCCAGATGATACACCCTTGCCCGTGGTTCCGCCTCCCGGAAGCGGTCTAGAATGGCGCCCGTTTCATCCGTGGACCCATCATCGATAAAGATCATTTCGATTTCCGGCAGCTTCTGTGCTGCCAGACTCTCAAGACAGGTCCCAAGATAACGTTCTGCATTGAAGCAGGGCACGATCACACTGATATCCGGCCCATTCATGCACTTTCCTCCCGTTCAACCAAGCAATAGACAATGACCATGCGCGCATGGCCGGAAAGTTCCATCCGTTCAGTAACCGGCCAAACCGCATTATGGCAATAGAATACTCAAAAAAGGCCAAAAACGCAAGACATGAAAATAAAGTTTCTGTTTTGCCGGCAATTGCCCGGCCGCTACCCCGCGGGTCATTTCGGCAACCTCGCTTCGCCGCAAGTGCATGGCGGCCCCGAGGCGGCCATACTCCGCCCGCATGGTCCGTACATACAGATCAATGGTCGCCCTGAACAGGTCCGTTTCCAGATGATTGGCATGGAGAAACCGGAGTATCCCCTCAATCATGGGCCGGCTGGCACGATACAGGCCAGACCTGGCCCGCATCATGGCCGAATCGCCGCCCAGTTCATAGCGGTATATGACCTTGTCCAGCATTACCCAGGCCCGTGCCGCGCGGAACGCCTCCAGGTTGAACAGCACATCCTCGCCGACTTTCACCCCTTCTGGCACCCGAATCCGGTTTTCCCGGATCAGGCCTGTCCGGTACAGGCGTGCACACATGCTGTTCAGGGCGCTGTCCCCCCGAAGCAGGCTCTCATAAATGACCTGCCGGTCCCCGGAGGCACAGGCGTGGATTTCCTCCCTGCCGGAGGAAAGATGGCGAATTGCATAGGCCCCGCAGCAGATGTCGATGTCCTCTGTTACGGCGTCCAGAAGGGTCCTGAGGGCGCCCGGCAGGATGTAATCATCCCCATCAAGGAAAAACAGCCAGGTTCCCCCGGCCATTTCGATGCCTTTGTTGCGTGCGGCGCTGACGCCCGCGTTGGCCTGATGCACAATCCGCACCCGTTCATCCGCGGCATGCAGCTTTTCAAGAACCGTCCAGGTTCCATCCGTCGATCCGTCATCCACGGCCACGATTTCAAGGGGAACCTCCTGACTCAGGACGCTCTGTACGGCCTTTTCAATCGTCCCCTCCACCTGATAACACGGAATGATGACACTGATCCGGCTATCCATTCGGTTTTTCCTCCGCTTTCCAGGTCTCACTGCTGACAATGCCCGAGGCATTTGACAAACGGTCATCGGGCGGGGCCGCTCCCAGCAGCGCTTTCTCTTCCCGCTTTCGGCGAAGGGAAAACGCCAGCTCACCGGCTTTCCTGGCCAGAATCTGTCCCACCGCAAAAAACGGATACAGTCGCGCATAACGTCCCCGGGCGATTCGCCGGGCCGTGCGCCGGTCCCCGGCAGACATTCGGTCCGTGTCCAGCCCCTCGGGACTGACCAGATCCAGACAGGATGCCCGGAAGTTCCGCACGACGCCGGGAATCCCGCCGTCTTTATACAGGCGCAGCGTCACGCTGTTCACATAGGCCCCGTAATACGGCTCAAAACAGTTCAGCCGCTCAAGCATCCCCCGCATTTCCTGCAGCCATGTCCGGTGCAGTTCCATCTGGGAACCCGCGGCGCGGTTCATGGTAGAATCCGGATGCATCCGGTACCGGTATGTAACCGCGTGACAGTATGTACAGCCCTTTGCCTGCAGCACCGCTTCCAGATTAAACAGGGCGTCCTCGGCAACGGCAACCCGTTCATTCAGGCGAATGCCCTTTTCCTCCAGAAAAGACCTGCGGTGAAGCTTATTGCACATGATATTGAGGATATTGTCCCCTTCAATCAGCCGGAGAGCCATTGCCCGCTGCCTCCGGGGCCACGGCAGAGAGGGCCAGCGCGTTTCCGGCCAGAACAGAACCGTTTCCTGGTTTTCGCCAAAGGTTTCATGTGCCCCCACCACCAGATCCGTTTCCGGTCCGGTTCCCCTGACCAGCCGCTCCAGTGCCCCCGCCGGCAGCAGATCATCCGAATCCACAAACAGCACCCATTGTCCTGCCGCTTCATGCAGGCCCAGGTTTCGTGCCCGGCATACGCCCTGTCCCTCACCGGTCAGCACCCGGATTCGCGCATCCTCCCGCGCGGCCCGGTTCATGATCTCTGCCGTCCCATCCGTTGAGGCGTCATTGATCAGGAGAAGCTCAAAGTCCGAAAAGGACTGTTCCCGAATCGAGCGAATACAAGCCGGCAGATAGGTTTCCCCGTTCCTGCACGGCACAATAATACTGATTTCTGTCACTTTCCAATCCGCCCTTCAATCAGTGCCGCCGCGCCTTCCAGATCCCCGGCAAGCCAGCGGCCGGCAAACAGCCGTCCCCGGATCTGCGTGGCAAACCCTTTCCCGGTATTCAGTGTATAGGCCAGCAGGGGCATCGGGGAGGCCAGGGCCCGCAGGATTTTCTGCATTTCAGGATTGTTCCTGTACGTCTCCATTGCCTCCCGGACATCTTTGGCGGATGGATCATACCGGATTCCCTTACAGATCAGCTTGTCATAACAAAGGACCGGGAGGACATTGCGCAGCTCCCGTCCATGACCTGTCTCCTGTGCATAGGCACACAGGCGCACCGAGAGTTCCATCAGCCGGGCCGCCAGCCGGGGTTTGGGCTGCCCCATCAGGGAATCCCCCCGCTGCAGATAGTCAATATACGGTTTGGACAGGGCGGTGAGCCGCCTGGCATGCATCAGTGTCATGGCGGAAAAAAGCGTATCCTCCGCAAAAACATCCCTGTTCAGGGCAAAGCGAAGGTGATTTTCCTCAATCAGGCTTCTCCTGTATATCCGGCTCCACGCCTCCTGTCCGTGTACATACGGCATCCAGTACCGGTAGAAATAGCGCTCAAGCGGATAAAGATCAAAGTCAAACTGCTCATCCCGGATGGGAAGAAACGGTGCGGAGATCTGTCTGCCTTCCACTTTACAGTAATTGTAGAGAACCAGGTCCGCCCCGTCCCGGTCAGCTGCTGCCATGACCTCCCCGAGCCAGTCCGGTCTGGCCGTATCATCCGAGTCAAGAAAGGCCACATATTCCCCCCGGGCCACATCCAGTCCCGCATTCCGGGCGGATGACAGTCCCCCGTTTTCCTTATGGATAATCCGGATGCGGGAATCTTTTTCCTGATACGCCTCCATGATGGCCACAGAGCCGTCCTTTGTTCCATCATCCACCAGAATCAGTTCAAAATCCTGAAAAGACTGCAAAAGAAGGCTGTCAAGACAGCCTGGCAGCCATTGTTCCACCTGATAAACCGGCACAATAACGCTTACTCGGGACATCTTAACAAGCCTTCTTTCACAAATTGTCCATTTCCGGTCAGTCTGCCCCTGCCTCTGATTTTTCCTCTTCCTCTGCAGGCGCTTCCTCTGAATCCGGATCCGCTGCTTCCTCAATCAGTTCCGCGGTCTTATCTTCCTCATCCTCTGTTTCGGACTCACCCTTGTTTTCATCCGTCACTTCGCTTTCCCCGGTCTTCTGGTCCTCTTTGCCTTTGGCCAGAGCGGCATCCAGTTCAGCCGTTGCGTTGGCTTCCTCGGCAGCCTTTTTCTCTGCCTTGATTGCCTCTGCCGCTTCCTTTTCCGCCTCAAGCGTCGATTCGCCGGTCAGGATGCGCACCGCCGTCTGCAGCTGATTATCCTGGTCATGCGGAAGGTTATTGTACCCGTATTTCGTAACCGCTTCCTTGTTCAGTTCGATATCCACATCCGGTTCAATGCCAACCTCATGGATGCACTCCCCATTGGGAGTATAATATCTGGCCACGGTCACTTTCATTCCCGTGCCGTCTGTAAACTGAAGCTCTGCCTGGATGACTCCTTTGCCAAAGGTCTTTGTTCCCACAAGAATTCCGGCATGATAATCACGGATGGCACCGGCCAGAATTTCTGAGGCGCTGGCCGAGTATTCATTTACCAGAACCGCCATGGGGAACTCGTAGTGTTCCGCGTCAATCGTCATCTTTTCCTCGGTCCCCTCTTTATCGCGGGTAGAGACCACCACGCCCTCGGGGAGGATCAGGTCGGCAATATTGACGGCAATATCCACAATTCCGCCGCCATTGTTGCGCAGATCGATGATTACGCCCTTGACGCCGGCTTCCTTAAATTTCTCCAGCGCTTCCTTAAATCCTTCCGCGGCATCTCCATAGAAATCGTACAGGATGATATAACCGATGTTCTCCGGAAGAATCTCATATTCCACATAATTAATATTGACTTCGCGGCGCACCGGCTCAAAATCAAGGGTTTCCAGATCCCGCAGGACCGTAATCTTGACCGATTCTCCCACATGACCGCGCATCACGGAGACAGCATCTTCCATCTCACGGGCAGAATAGTACTCATCATTGACATAGACGATCTTATCGCCCGTGCGAATTCCGACCTCCTCCGCCGGGCTCCCCTTAAAGACGCGGGTCACCGTAATGAGCATGGTCTCCGGGTCTGCCAGCAGCTGACAGCCCACACCGGCATAGACGCCTGTCGATTCCTCGTTAATGGCATCCATCTGCTCTTTTGTATAGTAGCAGCTGTATACATCCCCGATTCCGTTCATCAGGCCCGCTGCCGCGCCGTCCAGCATCTTGTCCACATCGACTTCATCATAATAGTAAGCGTTCGTCAGCTGGAGAAGCAGATCCAGTTTGGAAAACATCTGATAGCGTTCATATTCATCTTTTGAAATCGTCACCGTATCCTCTGAACGGATAAATGGCTTGAAATCCTCGGCACATCCAGTGACAGCAAGCATCAGCAGAACCGAAATCAGAAACAAAAGCGCATTTCTTTTCATCGTATTTCCTCCATTTCAGGCAATTCCCTGCGCATTGGACAATCCTTCGCGTTGGAACAGGGCTGATTTTATTCTCCATTTTGGTCATTTGCCGTCACTTTGTCAAGGCCAAAATTTGACCAGATCTTCAAAACCATGAAAAAACCGGCCAGAGGCCGGTTGGTTATCAGTACACTGGACGCGGCTTGTCCTGTCCGCTCTTGCCCAGAAGCATCATCATTTTAAAGGTAACCGCGTCATCAAATTTCCGCAGATCCAGTCCTGTTTGGCGCTGTACCTTGTCAAGACGATATACCAGCGTATTTCTGTGAATATACAGCTGTCTGGCGGTATCAGAAAGGTTCAGGTCCTTGGCAAAGAACATTTCAATCGTATGAAGCATTTCCTCATTGAAAAGACGGGAGGTCTTTCTGTTGAAGAGAATGCTGTGATAACGGACGCCCATTTCACGGGGAATATCCATCAGGAAACGTTCCAGCACAAGGCTGCGGTACATGTAAATATGCTGGTCTGCGAGGAAAATCCGGCCGACTTCCACTGCCCTGCGGGATTCGCGGTAGCTTTCCCCGATTTCCTGGATGGTCTTTTTCGGTTCACCAATACCGATGACGCAGCTCTTTCCTGTTTCATCCAGCAGTGTCTGCTCAATGGCCTCGGAAAGCTGATACAGTTCCTCGATATTTTCAATGTTCTCCATGCTCTTCAGCATGACGACGGTATGCCGGTCCATCTCAACGAGTATGTCCGTGCTGATTCGCGGAACAACCGTATCCAGCATGCTGAACGCGGTCTCCTGTTCGGTCTGCAGAATCTGAATCGTAATCACCGTACGCTCCAGATTCATATCAATCTGGTGCTCATGTGTCAGTGCTTCCAGTTCGGAGCCTGTCAGTTCTTCACGCAGAACCCTGCGGTAGACATCATACCGGCTCTGAATCGGTGCCTCTCCCCTGCCCATATAGCGGATCATTTCACCGGCCAGCATAATGCAGTTGTGTGCCTCGGCTCCACGGTCATGGATGCAGAGAATCAGTTCCGGTGTAATGCCGATTTTGAGGAAGGTCTTGTTATCGTAAGAAACAGACATCCCGGGATCTATGAATTCCGGCAGGTTAATCTTCTTCCCTTCTTCTTCGGAAGGAAGAAGAATATTGCCCTCAACATCCAGCAAATAAATTTTCTGAGTTATGAGGTGCGAGAAGGCCTGCTCAATCTGGTTCAGGAAACGTTTCTCTGGTACCATTCTTCTCACCCTTTCAAATAATAAAGCACATGTTTCAGTCGACGGCGTATTATAACTGAAGGAGAAGAATAAATCTATAGTTTAGACAATTTTTCATAAATATACTTTCATTCGCACAATAGTTTTTGTGGAAAAAAGACAAAAAAATGCCGCACTTTCGTGCGGCAAATTCATGAGTTCTCAACGATTCAGAATCGTAAGCTCGGTATCCTTGTCGAAGAAATGGAGGCGGCTGGTCTCAAAGGCAACCTTGACGGTGTCGCCGGTGTGAGACTTGCTGCGCGGATCGACGCGGGCGATGACGTTCCCCTCTTTGCCGGTGGTCTGCAGGTAGAGGTAAGTCTCAGAGCCCATCAGCTCGACAACTTCAACATTTGCCTCGACCAGGTTGTCATCTGCAACAGACAGGAAACGATCCTCATCATGGATGTTCTCAGGACGGATGCCCATGACAACTTCCTTGCCGATGTAGGACTCGTCCTTGAACTTGCGGACCTTGGAATCCGGGATCTTGATGCTGTTCTTGCCGAAGTCAGCCCATACAGCATTGTTCCGGTTAACCAGCTTGACATTGAAGAAGTTCATCTGCGGGCTGCCGATGAAGGAGCCGACGAACAGGTTTGCCGGATAATCGTACAGATTCTGCGGCGTATCGACCTGCTGGATGAAACCATCCTTCATGACGACGATGCGGGTACCCATTGTCATAGCTTCGGTCTGGTCATGGGTAACGTAGATGAAGGTCGTCTGCAGGCGCTGATGCAGCTTGGTGATCTCGGTACGCATCTGAACACGGAGCTTGGCATCGAGGTTGGACAGCGGTTCGTCCATCAGGAAGACCTTCGGTTCACGGACGATAGCACGGCCCAGAGCAACACGCTGACGCTGACCACCGGAAAGAGCCTTCGGCTTACGGTTGAGCAGCTGCTCGATAGAAAGGATCTTGGCCGCCTCACGAACGCGGGCATCGATCTCCTCCTTGGGTTTCTTGCGCAGCTTCAGACCGAATGCCATGTTGTCATAAACGGTCATGTGCGGATACAG
>DGWH01000042.1 GCA_002395225.1 Christensenella sp. UBA4263 | reverse complement strand
GGTGTCATTTCTGCGCAGCCGGTCGTGCCCGCTGCACAAACGGCGGCATCGACACAAAGACAGGAGGACAGCAGAGGAAAGCGGACAAGACGCAGGAGAGGCGGGAACGAACCGGTGTTCACGCCGGCACCGGCGGCAGTGGTCAGTGCAGGTGCGGCTGTGAGCGGTTTGTCTGCCATGGCTGCTCAGGCAGTGACCTCAGCGGCTCCGGCCATTGCGGACCTGTCCGCCATGGCCGCCCCGGCAGCGATGCCGGCTGTATCAGCGGGCAGTTTGTCTGCAGGACAGTCCCCGGCAATTGCGCCTTCTGCTCCGGCAGATACGAATGATCTGCCGGAGATGATGCCGGCAGCGAAACCGGCACCGATTCAGCCGGAGCGTGCTGCCTCAGCCAACTCATTTGCCTCCTCTCCGGCAGAATCTGCTCCGGAGTTTTCATCCGGAAGGAGCATGGCGTCTGCGGTATCTGCTGCAGTGAGAAATCTTCCCGATACGAACGAACAGACGGATAATTCCTCTGCTGGAACTTTTACCCGGAAAGATTTTTCGGACAGAACATCGTATAAAGAAGTGCCTGCTCCTCAGGCAGCGGAAAAGACCATTACTGCGGCAGATAGACCCTCCGCGGCATCTGCTGCACCGGTCGCGCAGGGGATGTTCTCCGTCAGGTCAGCACCGACAGCCCCTGCATCTGTTGCGGGCGGTGCTTCTTCCGTCCCTGCGCCGAAGGCAGCGCCTGCTCCGGCTTCCGCCAATACAGGGGAGGAGCTTCTGGAGCATCGCGAACATCCCTCCGGAACACTTCCGTCTTCAGTACCTGCCTCCGGCTATGTGAGCCGGCCGCAGGAGAGACCGGCACGGGCCGCGAATTCGCCTGAGTCGATCTCGATTCCGTTTGTGGAGACGAATGTCAATGCCGTGCGCGGACCGGCTGTTGCACAGCCCGTGGAACTGCGGCAGGGACGGCTGGATGGGACGCCGCTGGTCCCGCTGCCGCGGGATATGCATGATTCGCAGGTGCAGCCGGTACAGAAAGAAGAATACATCCGGCCGTCTCTGGACCTGCTGGTACAGTCCAGAACGGAGGAAGATCCGGATCAGCGGGCCAAGGATGAAAACGGCATGAAAAAACTGCTGGCAACCCTGGAGTCCTTTGGCGTGCAGGCCCGAGGTCTGACCTATACCCACGGACCCGCGATTACCCGGTACGAGATTCAGCCGGCACCGGGCGTCAAGGTATCCAGGATCGTCAACCTGGTGGATGACATTGCCCTCAACATGGCTAGCACGGGCGTGCGTATCGAGGCGCCGATCCCCGGCAAGGCGGCGGTGGGCATTGAAGTGCCGAATGAATCCATCTCGATGGTGACCCTGAGGGATGTGCTGGATACCCCTGAAATGGAGAAGGAGACCAGCCCGACAGCGGTTGCCCTGGGCAAGGGCATTTCCGGTAAGCCGGTGATTGCCGATATGGCAAAGATGCCGCACGTGCTCATTGCCGGTGCAACCGGTTCCGGTAAATCCGTCTGTATCAATACGATTATCAACTCCATCATCTACCGGGCGAGCCCGGATGAGGTGCGTCTCATTCTGGTTGACCCGAAAGTGGTTGAACTTTCCGTGTACAACGGCATTCCGCATCTGCTGATTCCTGTCGTGACGGATCCCAAGAAGGCCTCCGCCGCGCTTGACTGGGCAGTCGTGGAAATGGAACACCGGTATAAGCGCTTTGAATCCATGGGTGTCCGCGATATCAGGGGATATAACGCAGCCATCGGCCCGGATGAGCCGAAGATGTACAAGATCATCGTCATCATCGACGAGCTGGCTGACCTGATGATGGTTGCCCCGGGCGAGGTGGAGGAATCCATCTGCCGTCTGGCCCAGCTGGCCCGTGCAGCCGGCATTCATCTGGTCATTGCGACCCAGCGGCCGTCGGTTAACGTCATCACGGGCGTTATCAAGGCCAATATTCCCAGCCGCATTGCCTTTGCGGTTTCCTCGCAGATCGACAGCCGGACCATCCTTGATTCCAGCGGCG
The DNA here is from genome assembly GCA_002395225.1 of Christensenella sp. UBA4263. Classification (GTDB taxonomy): domain Bacteria; phylum Bacillota; class Clostridia; order Christensenellales; family Aristaeellaceae; genus Ventricola. The sequence continues at coordinate 30,940 of DGWH01000042.1, read as the reverse complement.
CCGAGAAACTGCTGGGCAAAGGCGACATGCTGTATGCGCCGCAGGGAGCCAACAAACCGACCCGTGTTCAGGGCTGCTTCGTCTCGGATGCGGAAGTGGAGCGGATTGTCTCTGCGGTGAAGTCACAGCATCAGGCGGAATACAGCGAGGATGTCCTGGAGAAGATCAACTCGGCGACCGAGGCGGAAAAGGCCCAGAAAGAAACGGATTCCTCCGCCGGACAGGAGTCACAGGTGGATGAAATGCTGGCCAAGGCCATTGAACTGGCCATTGATTCCGGACAGGTATCCATCTCCATGCTCCAGCGCCGTCTGCGCATCGGCTATGCCCGTGCAGGACGCCTGGTAGATGAGATGACCCTGCGGGGGATTACAGCAGAATCTGAGGGCAATGCCAAACCGAGGCAGGTCCTCATTACAAGAGAAGAATGGAACAGAATAAAGGAAGAAGAGGGACTCTGATTCATGATCTGCCGGCCGGTTCATGGAACCGGGCCGGGAATGCTAATCTGGAGGGATAGGGATGTTAACGCAAGCACCCAAGGGAACACGGGATGTTCCCATGACGGAGAGTTATAAATGGCAGTATGTGGAGGAGCGGATTCGCCGGATGACGGCCCTGGCCGGACTGCGCGAGGTCCGCACCCCGATGTTTGAACATACGGAACTGTTTCTGAGAAGCGTCGGGGATACCACGGACGTGGTGCAGAAAGAGATGTACACGTTCATGGACAAGGGCGGACGCTCCATTACCCTCAAGCCTGAGGGCACGGCCTCCGTGGTCCGCTCGTTCATCGAGAGCCGGCTCTATGCGGAAACTCTGCCGGCAAAGATGTATTACCTGTCCATGCCGAATTTCCGCTACGAGAAGCCCCAGAACGGACGGCTCAGGGAATTCCATCAGTTTGGCGTGGAGGTGTTCGGCGCACCTCTGGCAACAGAGGATGCCGAGCTGATCGCTCTGGCCTGGAACATCACCAGTTCCCTGGGGGTCAAGGGTCTTGAGCTGCACATCAACTCCATCGGCTGCCCGGAATGCCGTGCCAGATATTATGAGGTGCTGAGAGAGTTCTTTGCGCCGAAAATCGGAGAAATGTGCGAGAACTGCAAGAGCAGATTCGAACGCAATCCCATGCGGCTCCTGGACTGCAAGGAAGAGGCCTGCAAGAAGGCGGCAGTGGGTGCACCGAAGATGATTGACTACCTCTGTGAAGATTGCAGCAGTCACTTTGAAACCCTGAAAACGGCCCTTTCCGCACTTGGGATTGGCTATACCGTGGATCCTCAGATTGTCCGCGGACTGGATTACTATACCAAGACTGTCTTTGAAATCATTGCCCGCCTGCCGGAGGGACCGCTGACGGTCTGCGGCGGCGGCCGGTATGACCATCTGATTGAGGAAGTCGGGGGACCGGCCATGGCCGGTGTCGGCTTCGGCATGGGAATGGAACGCCTGCTGATGGTCATGGAACAGACCGGTGTGGTGATTCCCAAACCGGATCTGCTGGAGGTCTATATTGCCAATTACGGCGAAAAGGCAAGAATGGCTGCCCTTGAACTCTGTGCGGCGCTGCGGCACGAGGGGATCCGGGCGGACATCGATCACGTCGGGCGTTCCATGAAGGCCCAGTTCAAGTATGCGGATAAGGCCGGTGCCGCCTATGTGGTCACCATCGGTGAGGATGAACTGGACCACGGAGAGATCCGGCTGCGGCAGATGGAAAGCCACGAGGAGAAGCCGTTTGCCCTCACCGACGCGGCAGGCATCGCGGCTTTTGTGAAAGGGCAGAGCAATGCTTAATAAGGGAATTGTCAAAGAATGTGACGGCAGGGTCATGACGGTTGCCTTTGAGCGGCCGGAGGCCTGCGGCGACTGCCACAACTGTCCCCGGGGCAGCAACAGCTGCAAGCAGCACGAAATCCGGCTGAAAGGCAAGGCCGAGGTTGGAGACATCGTAGAGGTTGAACTGGATGATTCACATGTGGTCATGGCCTCCATGGTTGCCTACCTGATCCCGCTTGCCGGCTTTCTGCTGGGACTGGCTGCCGGTTATTTCCTGGCGCCCCGTTTCCCGCAGATGAATTCCGAACTGTTCATGGCAGTCATCGCATTGCTGGGGACAGTCCTGGCGTACCTTTTCATGCGAGTCATTGACCCGCATTTTGCGAAAGGGCGATGGGAACCGAAGATTGTTTCCATCGAACATCCATAACCTGAGTAATGCGGTCCGCCGGTGGGCGGCATGTCAAAGGCAGACAGAGGACAGGGCAAAGGCTACCGCGCATGTCTGCAGAAGGAGGAACAATTATGGCACAGCAGATGAACACAGAGAGCTTTGATGCGGCTCTGAAGGGAAATCTCCCGGTACTGGTGGATTTCTGGGCAACCTGGTGCGGACCGTGCAGGATTATGGCACCGGTCATTGAGAAGATTGCTGCCAAGTATGAGGGCAAAGTCGTTGTCGGCAAGGTCGATGTGGATGAGAATCCGGATCTGGCCCAGCGCTATGGCATCATGAGCATCCCGTCTATTCTCCTGTTCAAGAACGGTGAGAAGGTCAACATGTCCGTCGGCGTCACCAGTGAAGCCAATCTGGACGGCATGCTGAGTGCGGTTCTCTGATTTTGATTCGAATTGATCCGATTCTGACTGAGGAACGGATTGATTCTGCGATCTGCGCAATAAAAAGGTAGTTCTCTGTTTTTGCAGAGAACTTCTTTTTTCAATGAACCGGAACTCTTAGAAAGTTCGTGTTCTGGCAGGTTACTCAGAGCGTGAGTGTCAGAGATGACATCCTGTGTGAAATCATCTCGAACAGTCTGTCACACCGCGATTACAGCAACGGCTATGTATCCAAGACGGTTATTGAGAGAGCGTATTCTGAATGAGAACGGAAACCGTGCTCATGGCTTCGGCGTTCTGGGTTTGAAGACGTATAAACTCTTGCCAAGTCCCCGCCAATTTTCAAGATATTCAGGAAGATTGGTTTCGCGGATGAGTTTGGTAACGGCATGCGAAACTGATACAAATATACCTGCTTCTTCTGCGTTTTCGATCACTGCACCACACTGTTACGACACGGATCGGATTTGCAGCTGCTTCAGTAAAGCGTTATAATTAGCCGTAGTAGATTCTGGAGAGGAGACGCTTGCTGATGCTGATTACAGAACAACTGGAAAAGAAACAGATGACGAAATATAAGCTCAGCAAAGTGAGCGGTGTGCCACAGTCTACGATTAACGATATTTGCAGCGGCAAGGTTGATCTGGAGAAGTGCTCTGCAGGGACACTCTATCGAATTGCAAAAGTCCTTGGTGTGTCTATAGAGGAGATTCTTGAATCTGCAGTTTCAGATCATCGTGCATCATTTGAAACGTTTAAGAGCAATACATGCCATTATGTAAAGAATATGGGCGATGTTGATTTCATGATTCATGTGTTGGAATCGGATGAAATCAGAACGCTCTATGAACGTAAGTGGTATCCGGAAGCGTTGTATTTGCTGGCCATGCTTGACTATCTGTCCAGGGAAAACAACATTCCGATTTGCACGAAATATGATGACATCCGTACAAGGAGGCTGGCTAAGCCTGTATATCCGATCGGCGTGCTGATAACAAGTGAAGTGTTAAAGTCTGAAGCGCCGCTGCGCGAAGCGGAACAGGAAGCAATCCCGGAATTCAGACGTTTCAACATCATCGAGAGCGATGTGAGGAACGTTGTCTGACCAGCCTTTTACAAAAGAGAACCTGGAACAGGTTCTGAAGGAGCTGGCAAAAGAATTCAGAAAGAGAAATGGAAAGTCAGTATCGGCAGAAATGATACTGATCGGTCCATTTCCAGGAGGGAGATTGGTTTCGCGGATGAGCCGGGCAGCGGCATGCGAAATTGCTACAAATATACGAAGCTTTACAGTGGCGCTGAGCCAGAGTTCATCGAGGGCGATGTATGATTCACCCGAACAAAGTACCTTTTTGGAAAAGCAACTACTAAACACAGTGGTTAGGCACATTCTAAACCACAATATATAGTGGTTTTTGATTTTTATAATACCTTATGTCGGGCGAATCATGTATTTGAGATCATTATTCCACTGACAACAGGCTCCATGATGAAGGTCGGGCCGGGTGTATCGCCTGTTGCAAGTGGTGAAGTTAGTACGCAAGCTGAGTACGCAAGCAGTACGCAAGCTGAGTACGCAAGCAACACGCATGCAGAAAATGCAGACGTTAATCAGGGTATAACAATTAATCTTAATATCAACAAGCTAAACGAGCTACTGGAATATTGTTCTGAACCTCGAACAAGGTCAGAAATACAGGAATTTTGCGGGATTAAATCAAGAGAATATTTCCGAAAAAATGTTCTTGCTCCAATGATTCAGGCGGGTAAACTGCTTCTGACAATATCAGATAAGCCCACGAGCCCGAATCAGAAATATTATTGGATCAAATGAGGTGGCTGCATGGATGCGTAGCAGGAACAGCGTTATATCATAGACCGGGTCGCTGAAGAAGCTGATCTGGAAGAACGCTCCCTTTGCTTTGACTCTTCACTTCCTGCTTCTACTGCGTTTTCGATCACTGCATCGCACTGAAAAAGCTGTCAGACGGCGGCTGTGGTTTTACAAGAGTTATGACGAGAATCACGAAGAGATATGGAGATGCTTCTATCGATTGATCCGCTGCTGGCGGTTTGACCTTTTGATGAAATATGCGGATACACTCACGGTGCTCGTCTTGATAGATCATGAGATTGCCATGGCGGGAAAAGAGCATGAACGGCTTGACGGACACGGGCTGACACACCAGAATGAACTGACATATCAGAACTGGAAAAACAGTTTGGTGATCGTTTGTCCAAAGGATAAAGAGTCTGATGATGAAGAGGATTTTGCCGACTTCAAGCTTTTCAGATGGATTCGGAATCTGTATTTGACAACAGCATGGATGTGGTGGAGCTCCCTGCCGGGATGACGGATAAAGCTATTGACGAAACTGCTGAAGAGATTGATGCCAGGGTCTTTATTCTCTGCGAAAAAAATAAACCAAAGTGACAGAGCGTCTTCCAGACAGGAAGGCGCTCTGGTTTAAACCGTCAGGATTGCGCCTGAAGTAAATGAAAGAGGCAGGACGGACAATAAAGCTTTCGGGGTCCTTTTTTTTCGTATCCGGAAAAACGGAGACAATGAACAGATGAACCGGGAACGGGAGGACAATGTGCACCTGATCTGACACAGATCCGGTGGGAAACAGCAGGGAAAATGTGGATCATAGAGTTTGAATAAGAACAGATGGGCAAAGATATAGCACTTATGCCTAAAACATATTTTGGATTGTGAAGGATTACACGAAATTCACAGGGAGTTTACAGAATAGGTTGACATAGATACATTTTGTTAATAGAATAAATAAAATTATGCACGCATGTCATTATGCGGCTGTCGCACGACTTATGGACAGCCTAAAACAGAAGAAGGGAGGGCATCATGCAGAAATTACGAATCATTCCTCTCGGCGGTCTGGGTGAAATCGGAAAGAACATTACGGCGCTCGAATACGAAAACGACATTATCGTAGTCGACTGCGGTTCGATTTTTCCCAGACAGGATATGCTGGGCATTGACCTGGTCATCCCGGATGTTACCTATCTCGAACGGAACCGTGACCGGGTGAAAGCCTACGTGATTACCCATGGACATGAGGACCATATTGGGGCGCTTCCTTATGTCTACCCCCATGTTCCCGCACCGATTTACGGGACGAAACTTACCTGTGCCCTGATTAAAGGCAAACTTGAGGATAACGGAATCGATAGTGCCTATATTCAGGTGGTTAAACCCAGAGAGACAATTGAAGCGGGCGCGTTTTCCGTTCAGTTTATTCAGGTAACCCATTCCATTAACGGTGCCTGTGCCCTGGCGATTACCTGTCCCGCGGGAACGGTGATCTTTACCGGAGACTTTAAAATCGACTTTACGCCCATTCATGCGGAGATGACGGATCTGCAGACACTGGCGGCCTGGGGCAGCAAGGGAGTTCTGGCACTGCTTGCCGACTCCACCAACGTGGAAAAGCCCGGGTATACCATGAGTGAGCGGAAAATTGCGGAAACCTTCCGGAATTTCTTTAAAGAGGCCAAAGGGCGGATCATCATTGCCATGTTCGCCTCGAACCTTCACCGGATTCAGCATATCGTCAACTACTGTATTGAGTTTAAGCGGAAAATCTGTTTTGTGGGACGCAGCATGATCAGCGTCACGAATCTGGCCAGAGAGATCGGGGAACTGCGCATCCCGCCGGATGTGTACTGCGAGATTCCGGATCTTGACTGCTATGATGACCACGAGACGGTGATTCTGACCACCGGCAGTCAGGGGGAACCCATGAGCGGACTGACCCGGATGGCCAACAGTGATCACCGGCGCCTTCAGATTCACGAAGGGGATACCGTGGTGATTTCAGCGACGCCGATTCCCGGCAATGAGATCATGGTGTCCCGGATTGTGGACCGCCTGTACAAATGCGGCGCAAATGTCATTTACAACCGGATTGCGGATGTGCATGTTTCCGGACATGCCTGTCAGGAAGAACTGAAACTCATTCAGGCCCTGACGAAACCCCGCTATTTCATCCCGGTGCACGGCGAATACCGGATGCTCAAACAGCATATTCAGCTGGCACGCGATATGCGGATACCGGAGGACCGGGCGATTATCCTTGAACTGGGACAGGCGCTGGAGCTTGACTGGAACGAGGCGAACATCATCGGGCCGATTCCCACGGGCTCCATCATGGTGGACGGCCTCGGGGTCGGGGATGTGGGGTCCGTGGTGCTGCGGGACCGGAAACATCTTTCCCAGGACGGCCTGATCATTGTGGTGGTCGGGGTCAGTCAGGAAACGGGGAAGATCATTTCGGGACCGGAACTGATCTCCCGTGGATTTGTCTATGTGCGTGAGAATGAGGAGCTGATCACAGGCGCACGAAATGTGGTATTGGATGTTCTTTCCAGATATGATAAAATAACGCAGGCCGACTGGACGGCCATTAAGAACGGGATCAAGGATGACCTTCATACCTATCTGAATGATCTGCTGAAACGCAATCCGATGATTCTGCCGATCATTATGGAAGCCTGATCCGGATGAAGAGAGGACATTGAATGAACATTTATGATACGGCTAACCGCCTGGCTGAGGAATTCCGCAACAGTGATGAGTGTGTGCGCCTCAGGGAACTGAGGGAAAAGGCGTACAGTGATGAGACCAACCGTCTCCTGCTGGATGAATACAAACGCCTGCAGATGCGTCTTCAGATGACCATGGCCAGCGGTGCCGGACAGATGCCCAGTGAGGATATGCAGCGCTACCAGAAACTGGCAGCCCTGCTGTATATGAACAGCGATGTTCAGGCCTACCTGATGGCTGAGCTTCAGATGCAGAAAACGCTGGCGGATGTCTTTAAGATCCTGACAGATGCCTCCGGCGTTCACTTAGAGATCCCCAGCGGGATGTAACCGGGTGAGCAAAATTGGCTGGAACAAAAAAGACAAAATCCGTGTATCAGAAGGAGCTGAAACAGCTGGAGAGCCGGCGTTACGGCTTCTTCTGGTATTCTGCGCTCTGGAAAGTGCTCAGAACGGTCATGATTCTGGTGTGTGCCGTAACCCTGGTCTGCGGACTCATCTATACCGGCTGGCAGCGCTTTGAAAACACGTTCTTTGCACCCATGGATCCCGCCGACAGGACGGAGATTCCGTTTGTCGTCAAGTCGGGCAGCAGTCTGTCCAATGTGTCAAGGGAACTGGAAAACAGCGGCCTCATAGCCAACAGCACCGTATTCAAGTATATGGCGGACTTTGGCGGAATGGGGCAGCGGATTCAGAGCGGCAGGTATACCTTTACCAAGGCCATGTCGGCCAGAGAGATTCTGGATCAGCTCATTTCCGGCGACGGGCGGCCCAATACCATGCAGATTACCATCATCCCGGGCTGGACGGTGGAAAATGTGGCGGAGTATCTGGTTAAAATCGGGCTGTTTCCCAGCGGAGAGGAATTCCTGAAACTGTGCAAGAGCGGGGAAAATTACCGCGGATATGAATTCGTGGATGAGATCCTGAGCTCAAGCCGTGCACAGGGACGCCTTTATCTGCTTGAGGGATATCTGTCGCCCAACACCTATGAGATTTATACCAGTTCGACGCCGGATGACATCATCAAAAAGCTGCTCAATCAGACCAATGCCGCGTACCTGAGCAACTATGCCGAGCGGGCCGAGGCGCTGGGGATGACCATGGATGAGATCTTTACCCTGGCCTCCATGATCGAGACGGAGGCCAAGAAAATGGATTTTGCCAGGGTCAGCGCGGTATTCCATAACCGTCTCAAACAGAATATGACACTGGGGTCGGATGCGACGGTCAAGTATGTCAGCGGGTCAAAGAAGATGTCGCTGGCGGAAACGGACCTGACCATTTCATCCCCGTACAACACCTATCTGGTCCGGGGGCTTCCGGTTGGACCGATCTGCAATCCTTCCATGGATGCGGTGGTGGCCGCCCTCTATCCGGATGAACAGTATGTGGCACAGAAGTACCTGTATTTCTGTTCCAAGGACCCGAATTCCTCCGAACTGTACTTCTCGCGCACGCTGGAGGAGCATAATGCCGCAGTGGCCATGTATCGTCCATTGTGGGAAGAATACGACAGAAGCAGAGGATTATAATGCAAACACCGACGCTCCTGCTTCCGGCAGGAAACCGACAGACTTTTCAGACGGCGCTGCGCTTCGGCGCAGACGCCGTTTATTGTGGTATGGATCAGTTCAGCCTGCGGGCAGGCGCGGATAATTTTGGCCATGAGGCACTGGAATCGGCCATATCCGAAGCCCATGCCCGGGGGAAAAAGGTTCATGTCACCCTCAATATTTTCGCCCGTGACCGGGATATTCCGGGGATGCTCCGGGCCGCCGCGCAGGCAAGAGACATCGGGGCGGATGCGCTCATTGTCTCCGACCTTGGCATGATTGCCATGATTGCCCGGAATGTTCCTGGCATTGACATCCATGTCAGCACTCAGGCCAATACCACCAACGCGGCCTCTGCACGGGTGTACCGGGAGCTGGGCGCCTCGCGGATTGTGGCCGCGCGGGAACTGTCCCTTAATGAACTGGAACAGATGGCCGCCGAGCTTGACGGGGTCATGGAAGTGGAGTCCTTCATTCACGGGGCCCAGTGCATGTCCTGGTCCGGCCGCTGCATGCTGAGCGCAGCCCTTCTGGGACGCAGTGCCAACCGGGGCGACTGTGCACAGCCCTGCAGATGGAGCTACGCTCTGACGGAGCGGAAACATCCGGAGGAGCCGTGGGAGATTCTTGAGCCTGAGGGGCAGGGGAACGCGATCCTTTCCGCCCATGACCTGTGCATGATTGAGCATATGCCGCGCCTGATGCGCAGCGGCATTGCGTGCTTTAAGGTCGAGGGCCGCATGAAAAATGAGCTGTATGTGGCCACGGTGGGCCTGGCCTACCGACAGGTGATGGATGCCTGCGCAGCGGGTGAACCTGACCCGGATTTCCTGCAGCGCTGGCGGCTGGAACTGGATAAGGTCAGCCACCGGGACTATGACACGGGCTTTTATTTCGGGCAGCCGGCAGTTCCCGGCATGGCCAGTGGAACCCGCCAGGCGGCAGAGTATATGGCACGCGTCCTGGAGGTGTCCGGAGGCATCGCCCTGGTGGAAATGCGCAACCGCTTTTTCCGCGGGGAAGTGCTTGAGGCTGTGACGCCGCAGGGCATCCTGCCGTTTCCGGTAGAATCCATTCGGGATGCCGAGACCGGGGTACAGCTGGATAAGGTCAGCGTGCCGCTGCAAAAGGTCCTGGTTCCCTGCGGACCGGAGATTGCGGCGGGGGACCTGATTCGGGGACCGGTTCGCAACCGGGCGAATACGTAAACGGCATTGGCCGAAATTGTTATGATACGGGAGGATGCGGATCCCATGGAGATGCTAAGTGCAGTAGCGGAGGAAACCGTTTACCGGAACGACGAGAACGGATATACCGTGATTACCGTACGTGCCGGAAAACGGCGGTTTACCGCGATAGGAATCATGCCGCAGATCGGTGAGGGAGAGCGGCTGGATCTGGATGGAACCTGGGTGGAGCATCCGACGTATGGCCATCAGTTTAAAGTCGCCGGGGTGAAAGTCTACCCGCCGGAAACCCGCAGCGGGATCGAGCGGTATCTGGCCTCAGGCATGATCCGCGGCATCGGCCGCACCACGGCCAAACAGATCGTACAGCACTTCGGAGATGAGGCGCTGAACATTATTGCGGAGCATCCGGAACGGCTGACGGAAATCAGCGGAATCGGGCAGAAAAAAGCGGACATGATTGCCGAAAGCTATGCGGAACAGGCGGAGGAGCGGGAGGCAATGCTGTTCCTGCAGAAATACGATATTCCGGCTCGGCTTTCTGTCCGGATTTTCAAGGAGTACAATGACCGGGTGCAGGAGGTCATTACCCAGAATCCCTACCGTCTGGTGGAGGATATCGAGGGCATCGGGTTCAAGACAGCGGATCACATTGCCGAATCGGTGGGCATTGCCCGAAACAGCCCGTTCCGGATTCAGGCCGGCTTTCATTACACCCTGCGGGAGGCAGGCGCGGGCGTCGGACACTGTTATCTGCCCCGGGAGGAACTGGTGGCAAGTACGCGCAGCACCCTGGGGATGCCCGCGGAACTTCTGGATACGGAACTGGATGAACTGGTGATCCGTCGGGAACTGGTGGCGGAAATCGTTCCGGATGAAACCGATGGGCATGAACTGATTGCGGTGTATGAACCGAACCTGTACAAGGCGGAAAAATTCATTGCCGGCCGCCTGAAGGAACTGAAGGAGAAAAAGCCGAACGCCGCGCAGACCGATCCGGACCGGATGATTGCCAAGATGGAGCGGGAAGAGGGCATTACGCTGCATGAACAGCAGCGCAAAGCCGTGCGCATGGCCGCCGATTCCGGCATCTGCATCATTACGGGCGGTCCCGGAACCGGCAAGACCACGATCATCAAGTGCATTCTGAACCTGCTCAAGGGACAGAAAGTCGCCCTGGCGGCGCCCACCGGGCGGGCCGCCAAGCGAATGAGCGAGGCCTGCGGCAGGGAGGCAAAGACCCTGCACCGCCTGCTTGAATACAGCGGCGAGGATGAGGATTTTATGCGGAACGAGGATTATCCGCTTGAAATCTCTGCCCTGATCATCGATGAGATGTCCATGGTGGACATCTTCCTGATGAAGGCGGTTCTGCAGGCCCTGACGCCGGGAACACGCCTGATTATGGTGGGGGACGTGGATCAGCTGCCCAGTGTCGGGGCAGGCAATGTGCTGAAAGATCTCCTCAATTCCGGTGTATTCCCGACGGTCCGCCTGTCGGAAATCTTCCGGCAGAATGAGAAGAGCATGATCGTCTATAACGCCCATCAGATTAATCAGGGGCTTGCGCCGCGTCTCAATGCCAAGGGGAGCGATTTCTTCTTTGAACGCGCCGCCTATCCGTCTCTTGCGGCGGATGAAATTGTGAACCTCTGCGCCAACCGGCTGCCCAAGTTCCTGCAGGCGGATCCCATCTGGGAAATTCAGGTGCTGGCGCCGACAAAGAAAGGGGAGTGCGGGGTTCATTCCCTGAACACCCTGCTGCAGGCGGCCCTGAATCCGGTGAGCAGTGAGAAAAATGAATACATTCGCGGGGAAACCACGTTCCGGGAGGGCGACAAGGTCATGCAGACCCGGAACAACTATCAGATGGAATGGACCCGCGGGGACATGATGAACGAGGACGAGGAGTACGAGGAAGGGCAGGGCGTCTTCAACGGCGATATCGGCCGGATTGAACGGATTCAGACGGAGGATAAGCTGGTCATTGTCCGCTTTGATGATGAGCGGCTGGTTGAGTACGGTCCGGCAGATCTTGAGGATCTGGAACTGGCGTACTGCATCTCGATTCATAAGAGTCAGGGCAATGAGTTCCCGGCGGTGGTGATTCCGGCCGTCGGCGGACCGCCCATGCTGCTGACCCGAAATCTCCTCTATACGGCGGTCACCCGGGCACGGCGTCTCGTGATGCTGGTGGGACGGGAATCCGCCATTGAACAGATGATTCGCAATACCCACATCGTGAAGCGGTACAGCGCGCTCAAGTGGCGCATCATGCAGCTGGAAGCGGTTGTCCCGCATGTGGAGGAATCGGATTTCTGAGCCCAATCCATCCCCGGATATCCATGATATGCTCTGCCAATGGCAGGGCATTTTTAACGGGATAAAAAACGGAGAAAATGCCGTCTAATAAGAGAAATGCGGCGCATGACTTGAGAATGAGAATCATGAGCGGTATAATACACAAAAGAATCTGCCCGGTTCACGAGTGGATCCGGCAGCTGGAACAGGGGGATATCATGAACAGATGTGCGTTATTTCTGGTCAGTTTTCTGCTGATGGTGCTGATTGCCGTCACTTCGCTGGCCAGCGGCACGACTCTGAGAACCTATACACCATTTGCAGGACAGGATCCTGCCGCGCAGGCGTACAACGACCTGATGGAAGAATGGGGACAGGAGACCGGAAATGCCGTGGAAGATTTTTCCGGCGAAATGGATGATGTGACCATTGAATCCCTGAAAGCCTCGCTGGCCGAAGGGAAAGTCGATATCGTCGTCCTTCCGGTAGGCGCGGGAATTGATCCCGCTCTCCTGGTGGATGCGGCCACCCTTCAGGCGGCGGCACCGGACTGCGGTGTGCGGCTGATGAACGGCATGAAAGAGGATGCCGGCATTATTCTGACGCCGGTCCGCTTTAACTGGGAAAGCCTCTATGTGAATACAGAGGTCCTGACCCAGCATGGAATGACCATTCCGGCCACCTTTGAGGAACTGGTGATTGACTGCCTGCAGCTGGCCCAGACCGGCGTGCAGCCCATTGCCAATGCGCTGTGTGAGTGGCCGGAGGTAGCCCTTGACTGTGCGGCCAGCATGGGTGCACCGGATGGCAGCTATGGTTCGCAGGAATCCCTGGACGGTGCGGTGAACGTGCTCAATTCGCTGGTTCTGGTGGGGGCTTTCGGCTCGGATCCCTGGAACGTGACGGATCAGGACATGGAAGAGCAGTTCCTGGGCGGACAGGCCGCCATGCGCTTTGATACATCGGACCTGGCATCCCTGATTCCGGAGGACAGGGCCGGCCAGTACGCGGTCATCTCCCTTCCCGGAATGGATGGCACCGAGCGCACCTCGCTCGTCGGCTCTCCGGACTGCGGCCTGGCAATGACACGGGCCTGCTATGATGACCCGGTGCGCCGCGAGGCAGCTATTTCCTTTATCCGGAAACTGCTGGATGGCCGTGTATCTGCCGTTGGCGCCGGCACGCTGGGGAACAGTGTGGCGGCCCTGACGCTGAAGGCAACGGATATTTCCGGCGTTCTGTATGATTTCAATCAGGATCATTTTGAGGAGTGGTCTGAACAGGTGATTGCGCAGCTGATGAGCAATTCAGTGGCTGCCCAGTAATGTGCCGGTCACATCCGGCAGCAGAATACAACCGGTATCCCGGAACCGCCTGTGTTCCGGATACCGCCAGGAGGAGTAGAATGATGACAAAAAGAATCACGGGGTGTCTGCTGACCCTGCTGCTGTGCTTTGGGTTATTCGGAATTCCCGTACTGGCAGAACTGGAAGCCACACCGGATGAGGCAACCAAAATTGATCCGAGTCAGGTTTCCCAAACGACCGAACAGGATCTGAACAATCAGACCCCGAAGAACAATGCAAACGTACAGGATCTGAGCGGCCAGCCCCTGCAGACCGATACAACCGGACAGAGCCAGATTGATCAGACTCAGCAGCCCGGAACAAATGATCAGTCCTTAAATCCGATTCAGGGGACTGAAACGCCCGGTAACGATCTTGTGACAACCGGAACGGACAGCTTGCAGACGCTCGATACGACTAAAATTACGCTGATGTCCGGAAGCAGTCTGCCAATACTTAAGTTAGGTCCTGCACCAAATGATAAAATTACCGGTATATCGATTAATAATGATAATGCTGGAACTGTTTCAGGATCAGTTACGCTTGAAGGTGATACAGGTGTAATGGTCGAACTGTGGAAAGGTGATGCAAAAAAGGAAAAACCTGTAACAAAAACGGATGGTGCATTTTCTTTCACAGGACTCGAAGACGGTACATATGAGCTGAAACTTCGGTTTTTAGGTCAGTCAACCTATGAAGCGACCTATTCAGTACCGGTCAATAAGAATAAGTCTGCAGATCCGATTTCGGCAACGGCTGTGGGCGGTGTCAGTAAAATTACGGCAACGGTCACCAGTGCAAGCGCAAAGAAAATCACCGTGACGGTGCTGAAGGGAACGAAAACGATAAAGACGGGTACAATTGCATCTGGTGTTGGATCTGTCGAGATTAAAGATATCCCAAACGGGACCTATACGGTTCAGTTCGCCTATACAGCGTCAGGCACCGGTGTAGATCCGCTTAAGATTGACAATGTCATTGTGACGGATACCTCAACCGCCATCAAGTTTACCTCTGTGGTGGCAGGGGAGGAGAAGCTGACGGTTTCAGGACAGGCGGCGGCCGGTGCTCCGGTCATCGTTTCCCTGACGCCGGGCGGCTATGATACAACGGTCACTCCGGGGACGGATGGATTGTTCAGTGTCGCCATTCCCTGTGCGGCGGGCACTTACACGGCAGTTCACGCCCAGTATCAGGGAAATCCGGGAAGCAAGGTGGATATGGCCGGCTCCTGGACCGTGACCGGTTCATCCGTGAAACCGGAGCTGAGCATTGACCCTGTCTTTGATGATGAACTCATCGTCATGGCATCGACCAAGCCGGGCATTACGGTCCGTCTGGATGCCTATGATTACAGCCAGACGCTGGTCAGTTCAGCAGATGGCACGCTGAAGTTCACGCTGTATCATACCTATGCAGCAGGCACCACTCTGACCTTTACGGTCTATTACGGAAACCTGAATCAGTACTCCTACACCACCACCAAGACCGTTGCGTCAGCAACCGTCTATCGGACACTGACCATCGGGGACAGCGGTACGGATGTGTATGATCTGACAAAACGGCTGTTCGGACTCGATTATCCCATTTCTGCACAGAATGTCTATGATGCCGGTGTGGCGAATGTGGTTCAGCTCTTCCAGCAGCGGAATGGTCTGCCCGCAAACGGCATTGCAGATCCCACAACCCAGAAAGTAGCGTTCTCCTCCAGCGCCATTCCATATGATTCACACTATATTGTGCCGCTGGTTCGCGGAGATCGCGGCCCGCTTGTCAGTGCTCTGCAGAGCCGCCTCAAGGAACTCGGGTATTACACCATTCGTGTGGATGGAATCTTTGGCTCCGGCACACAGCGTGCCGTGCGTAATTTCCAGGCGAGAAATGGCCTCAGCGTGACAGGCATTGCGGATGTGACGACACAGAATGTGCTGTATTCCTCCTCGGCCATTCCCTCCGGCGGATCCGTTCCGTCCACCTATACGACACTGAAGCGGAGCAGCCGCTATCAGGCGGGTGTGGTGCCTCTTCAGAGCCGGCTGAATGCCCTTGGCTATGCGGCCGGTTCGGCAGATGGCTACTTTGGAAGCCGGACCTATCGCGCGGTGCGGAATTTCCAGGCGAGAAACGGCCTGTCCGTTACCGGCATTGCCGATCCCACGACGCAGCAGGTTCTCTATTCGTCCTCGGCCATCGCGGCCGGCGGTTCCTCTGTCGCACCGGTGCCCAGCGGAAATGTCTATCGCCTTCTGTACTGGGGATGCAAGGGAAGTGATGTCCGCCGTCTCCAGCAGGAACTCAAGAATCTGGGCTACAGCCAGATCAAGTACGTGGACGGCATTTACGGCAAACAGACCTATGATGCCGTGCGTGCGTTCCAGAAGAACAATGGACTCTCCGTCGACGGCATCGCCGGCAGGAGCACCCAGAACCGGCTGTACGGAACCAATTACTGATCCCTGGTCCCGGCCCTGAGCCGGATTTCAGTGAAAAAGAAGAAAAGGCTTCTCAGAGCGTCGTCTCTGTGAAGCCGTTTTTCATTTTCCCCTGAACGCTGTCTCCGGCGCATTTCTGCATCCGGACAGTGACAGAACGTAACAGAGGAAACACCCATGTGGCAAAACTCGAACGTTTGATGTCTGGCGTCCAAACAGACATCGGCTTGATAAGGAAGGTTAATGGGAGGGTTAGATTCATCTAACAAGTGGAATTTTACACAAATATCATGCCAAAAGCAATATGTATTTTCAAAAAAACGAAAGTTTGTCAATAATGGACAAATACTGAAAATAAACTATACAATTATTAAAAGCGCTATTCTGCTGATTCAAAGGGATTGTGCAAAAAAAGCGCTAAAATAAGGAAGGTTTAACGATAAAGGTAACAAACATTTGGCTGCAGATTCATGTAATAATGAAAACGGTTGGTGCGGTCAGGCGGAAAAGATTGACTTGATAAACAATTAATGGTAGTATGAGCTCAGAATTGATATTGTTAAAATATCAATTTATTTTAATATAAGTGCCATTAATAGGTAGATCTTTCCCCAGGTGAAAGGTGATGGTTAACATGCTTCTGAATGATCAACAGTTCAGGCGTTCTTTATTCAGGAATATCATCCGATAGGGACAAAGCCGCTGCCAGGTCAGGGAGGTTCTGATCAGGGATGATGAACGGCCTGAAATGATGCAACTGACAGTTGTCTGTGCCGTAGGGTACAGATGTCTGAGACTCTGCTCCGATGGATCAGTGCGGAACAGGAAGAAGTTTACAGGTACCCCGCCGTATTCAATTAGGGATGGAGCCTCTTGTAAGGAGGTTTGAAACATGAGCCAGCCCTATCGTCCTACATATAAGATGCTCTTTATCACGGAAAAGGGTGAGGAGATCATTGTGGGCAATTTTGAGAGACTGGATGAGGCCAGTGCATTTGCCAGGAAATACGTTCCCGAGCAGAATGGCCTGATGCGTCTGATGAAGCACAACAAGGCCGAGGACGCGTATGTACATTATGAAAAATGGACCTACTGAAAAGGGGCTTCGAAACGAAAGGGTTTCGAAGCCCTTTTTCTGCTGCTGAACGGGGCGCTTTTTGCTGCGGACGGACTGCGTCTGAACGGAACGGGGAAGGGGACAAAAAAGATTTAAACCAAAATAAAATGGATTTATACTTTTGAAAGCTGTACACAGGCGGTCGGTTTTGATAAAATTTATCCAAGAATCCTGTGTTGCACTTGAACGAAGTGCATACAGAATGAAACCGGAACAGAATTGAACGCGCCTGTTCAAACTCGTTCCGGCCGATGGAAAAAGGAGGAAAAATCATGAAGAAATTTGTTGCCCTGCTTCTTTCACTGGTGCTGGTTCTGGTATGCATGAGCGCACTGGCGGATAAGCCTATTAAGATCGGTATTTCCATCTGGAGTTCCACGGATACGCTTGGCAGCGAGTGCAAGCGTATGATCGATGCCGCCGCTGAGGCCCTGGGTGTTGAGACTCAGTGGGTTGACCAGGCACATATCTCCGAGCAGGTCACGGCCAGTGCCGAAACGCTGGCTATGGCGGACTGCGATGGCATTATCATCTGCAACTCCGCTTCTGCCGAGATGGGTTCTGTCATTAAGACCTGTGATGAGAATGAGGTGTATGTTGCCCAGTTCTTCCGCGTCATTGACAAGGAAGCCAATCCGGAAGAATATGCTCAGGCCAGTGCTTCTCCGTATTATGTGGGCGCTGTTCATGAGTCCGAGTTTGACAACGGCAAAACCCTCGTGACCATTCTTGCCGAGCAGAAGGGCTGCCGCAAGATCGGTCTTGAAGGATGGGAACCGGGCGATGCCACCTTCCTCGGCCGTTATGCCGGCTATCAGGCGGGCGTTGAGGCCTGGAACGAAGCACATCCGGATGACAAGGTTACCCTGCTTGAGCCCCAGTACGGCCGTACCACGACCGACACCGGCCGTGCAACTGCCGAGGCGATCATTCAGGCGAATCCTGACATCGATGCTCTCATCGTTGCCGGCGGCGGCGGAGATACCCTGCTGGGCGCTATTGCCGGTATTGAGGCCATGGGCCTGACCGGAAAGATCGCGGTTGTTTCCACCGACTTCCTCCCCGATCTGGATGTGAAGCTGGAGACCGGCGCGATGGCAGCTGAGTCCGGCGGACACTATGCCGATCCGTTCTTTGCGTTCCTCATGGTTTACAACGCCATCAAGGGCAACTATGCCGTGAGCACCGACGGATTCTATGACATGGTTTTCCCGTACATGTTCGTTGCTTCCCCGGAAGACTATGCGAACTATGCCAAGTATTTCACCGGAACCGAACTTCCGTATTACGAGGACGAAATCAAGGCGCTCGCCGAGCTGCCGTATGATGACCTGGCAGAGAGCTGCGCGAAGCTGTCTGTTGAGGATGTCGTCTCCCGTCACGCCAAGTAAGATTTCCCAGTGAACCGGGGCTGGTCAGGCGCGACTGGCTCCGGTTTTTTGTGATGTTATCCGTTCAGGGGTTTCCCCAGCATTAACCTGAAAAGGAAGCGAGCACATGCAAAAACTCTCAAAGCTGAAGAGCAGCAGGTATTACGGGCTTATGGTCCTGGCTGCCATGGTGCTGTTCTTCTATGCGATATTCAAAATTCTGACGCCGGGCAACTTTGGCAGCCTTCAGAATCTCTATGCCTATTTCCAGTCATCCATTATCTATTCCGTCGGCGGGTGCGGCCTGTATTTCATCGTGGTCATGGGCCTGTTCGACTTTGCCATCGGCTCAAACATTGTTCTGTCTTCCATCGTCGGCGTCCTTCTGTCCCAGCGCTTTGGGTACGTGGGATTCATCGTCGGCTGCCTGGGCTGCGGAACGATTATCGGCATTCTTATCGGAATCCTCTACAATCAGCTGAATGTGCCTTCCATGATCGTCACGGTCGGCCTGATGCTGATTTTTGAAAGTATTGCCGTTTTTGTGGCAGGGGGCAGCAAGCAGACCCTTCCCGCGGAACTGCGTTTCTTCTCCGGCGCGCCGGGGAACCTGATTCTGTCGGTTCTGGCTTTCCTGCTGATGTACTTTATTCTCAACTATACCCGGATCGGCACCTACTGCAATGCCATCGGCAGCAATGAGTTCACGGCGAAAAACATGGGCATCAATGTCAAGAAGTACAAGCTCATCGGGTTCACCCTGCTGCACTTCTTCGTGGGCATCATGGCCATCCTGACCGTTTCCTACGGAACGACCATGACGGCACTGACCGGCATGAGCACCATGAGCCGGAACTTCCAGCCGCTCATGGGAACGTTTTTCGGCATTGCGTTCCGGAAGTATGGAACGCCCATTACGGCAATCATTGTCGGTGAATTCATTATCGCCATTATTTTCAACGGATTCGTGGCGCTCGGTGCACCGACAACCGTCCAGAACATCGTGACCGGTGCGGCACTTCTTGCCATCGTTGCTTTGACAGCGAGGGGGAAGAAGGGCTCTGTGGTCAAGTGAGGAGGACGGTATGGAAAAGAAAACACTGCTTGTTGCCAGCCATATCGACAAGCGTTTTGGATTAACCCATGCGGTAAACGATGTCAGCATTACCATTGCGGCCGGGGAGATCCGTGCCCTGATCGGTGAGAACGGGTCCGGCAAAAGCACGTTCTGCCAGATGCTCTGCGGCATCTACTCCATTGGCGGCGGAACGTTTACCCTGGATGGCAATGAACTGCATATCACCAACCAGGTTGAGGCCAATAATGCGGGCGTAGCGATTATCGTCCAGGAAATGGGCACCCTTTCCGGACTGACCGTGGCAGAAAACATTTTCCTCGGACACGAGGATCCCTTTGTCCATCACGGCATCAAGGATACCCGTGCCATGAACCGGGAAGCGCAGCGCCTGCTGGATGAATACGGATTCGGACGGATTCATGCCGCACAGATGATCGACCACTATAACTTTGAGGACCGCAAGCTGGTGGAGATCGTCAAGGCGACCTATATGAAGCCCAAAATTCTCATCGTGGATGAGACTACGACGGCGCTTTCCCAGAACGGGCGTCTTGAACTGTACAAGATCATGGACAAAACCCGGGCAGACGGGCGCTCCGTCATCTTCATCAGCCATGACCTGGGCGAGGTGCTGGAACATTCGGACACCATCACGATCCTGCGGGACGGCGAGTACATCGATACCGTCAAAGCGTCGGATGTGACGGAGGATGATCTGAAGCGGCTGATGGTCGGACGTGAAATCGGCTCCACGTATTACCGGACGGATTACGGCACGCCGGTTTCGGATGAGGTGGTCCTCTCCGTTGAAAACGTCTCCGTTCCCGGAGAAATTGAGAACATCTCCTTTGAACTGCACCGGGGCGAGATCCTGGGATTCGGCGGTCTTTCCGAATGCGGAATGCACGAGGTCGGAAAGGCGATTTTCGGTGCTTCCTGGGATCGGACCGGACGGGTCAAATTGTCAGATGGAACCGAGATCAACGACATCCCCACGGCCATCAAGCATTCCATTGCCTATGCCTCCAAGGACCGGGACAATGAGTCCATTATCCTCAATGAATCCATTCGAAACAACATCGTCCTGCCCAGCCTGGATGATCTGGCAAATCACAAGATCCTGAACGGCCGGAAACTGACCAATTTTGCACGGACGCATGCGGAAAACATGCAGACGAAAATGCAGAACGTCCATCAGTACGTGTCGGATCTCTCCGGCGGAAACAAGCAGAAAGCCGTTCTGGCGCGCTGGATGGGCAAGGACAGCGATATCCTGGTGTTGGATTCGCCCACCCGGGGCATTGATGTGAAGGTCAAGCAGGCCATCTATGCCCTGATGGGGGAACTCAGGAAAAAGGGGAAGTCCATCATCATGATTTCCGAGGAAATTCCCGAACTGCTGGGCATGTCAGACCGCATTCTGATTCTCAAGGACGGAAAGATCAACGGAGAATTCCTGCGCAGCGAGCAGCTCAGTGAAGAAGAGCTCATTGCGAAAATGGTTTAAGGAGGCGAAGCAGATGGAAAACAAACGTTCAAGAGAGGCAGAGCCTTCAAAGCTTCGCATGTTCCTGACAAGCGACTTGTTCAAGGGACTGCTTCCGTTTATCGGCCTGATTGTCATTGTTGTCGTGATGAACATCCTGACAGAGGGCAGCATCCTGAAACCCAAGCGGATCCGGCTGTTGCTCTCACAGGTCTATTATCCCATGATCGTGTGCACCGGCGTCTTCTTTGTCATGACTCTGGGCTCCATCGACTTTACGGAGGGTTCGACCCTGGGCGTCGCCTCCATCGTGGTCAGCATGCTGTCATTCTACAGCGTGCCGCTGGCCATCCTGGGCGGAATCCTGACCGGCGCAGCCATTGGCGCGCTGAACGGATTCTTCCATGTGAAGTTCAAGCTGCAGAGCTTTATCGTCACGATCTGTACCATGTACCTGTTCCGCGGGGTCTGTGCCTACATGACGACGGAAACCGCCATTCCGGCCAGCCCGGCAATCAAGGCGCTGGACAGCAACGAACTGAAAATCGCCATTACGGTCGTGGTTCTGCTGGTGGCCTTCTTCCTCTTCAAGTTTACCCGCATCGGAAACAATGTGAAGGCTGTGGGGGCCGGTGAGACGGCGGCGCGCTTTTCCGGTGTCCGTACGGACCGGGTCAAGTTCCTGGCGTTCGTGGCGGCGGGTGCGCTCACCGGACTGGCTGCCTTTGTCAACGTCATCAAGGTCGGTTCCATCACGGCAACGGCGGGCAATCAGCTGGAGACGCAGATCCTGATTTCACTGGTCCTGGGCGGCCTGCCCATTACCGGCGGTGCCAAGGTTCGTTTTTCCAATATCGTGGTGGGCACACTGATGTACACCGTACTCAATAACGGACTGGTCATGCTGGGCTTTGAATCTGCCATGCAGCAGCTGATCAAGGGCATTATTTTCCTCATCTTTGTGGCGCTGACCATTGACCGAAAGGCACTCAAGGTCATCAAGTAAGACTCGTTTTCCGGCTCGTCCAGCCGGATCATAGGCCCGGCTTGTCCGGGCCCTTTTTTTGTCTGTTCCGGCGGGCCGGTGCTGTCCATTGTCGGACCAGGCAAACCGCCGGAGAACACAGAAAAATGGCGGATGCATTACGGGTTGCCTTGACAATTTTTTTACAGCGACTTACAATTCAGTTGATAATGTGGTATACAGCAAAATGATTCAATCCTGTTGGAAAAAGAGAAAACGGTCCTTTCAGGAAAAGGAAAAGTGACAGAACGGATATGAACGAACAATATGCCAAAATCGCGGGGAAACTGAAGAACTGGCTTAATGACTGGCGGACCAGTTATGATGCGAAGACGTTTCTGAATTCTTTCGGCTCCCTGATGATCACGACCTTTTTTGCCCTGTATAACGGGTTTCTGGGACTGATACACGTCTCTCCCTGGCATGGGAGCATCTGCGTCTACTATCTTTTGCTGGTTTCGCTCCGTTTCTCTGTTCTGATGGCGGAAAGGCATGTACTGCGCCGGAAAAGACAGGGCAGTGACGGGAGCAGAATCCGGCTGAATATTTATCTGCTTTGTTCCGTACTGCTGCTGGTCCTGAATCTTTGTCTGATTTGGCCGATCTCCCTGCTGGTCAGGATGCGGCGCCCAGTCAATATGACACTGATTCCGGCGATTACAATGGCCGCCTACGCCTTCGCGAAGATATCAATGGCCTCTTTTCATCTGGTTAAACGAAAACGAAGCGGCAACTGCCTGGTACGCCTTTTGCGGATGATTAACTTTATTGATGCGCTGCTGTCCATCGTGTCCCTGCAGAACACCCTGATCATGGTGGTCTCACATGATTCCGACAAGATCCATATGCTCACGCTGTCAGCCGTTTCAAGCGGTCTGATCTGGCTGGCGATTGTTGTCCTGTCCTGCCGGACACTTCTGTGGGGCATCCGGCAGTGGAAAGGGCCAATGGACAGGGCCGGATAACGAACGATGTGCACCGGAAAGCGGCAGTTTACCCGACATGTGTACCGAAAGCTTCGGCGCTGAACGACCGAGTCCGATAATATGGGGAGATCAGAATGAACAACAGAAAAAAACGGATTACCGTAATCGCCGTAATTGGCGGTATCTTTCTTGCTCTGGTTCTGGTCCTTGGGACGATGATCATGGGGCAGCAGGCCAGAAATGATACGGAAAAGGCGGTCAGGAACGTCAGCCTTCTGTATCTGGATGAGCTGGCAGGTCGGCGCGAGCAGGTCATCGCGGATAACCTCAAGGACAAAATCACCGTTATCCAGACAGCCCTTGATCTGATGACAGAGGATGATCTGAGCAGCGTTGAGCATCTGCAGAACTATCAGAAAAAGATACGCAGCATGCTTAAGCTGGAGCGGTTTGCCTTCGTTGAGGAGACAGGCATGATCTTTACTGCCTCCGGTATTCAGGGGGATATTGATCAGTATCCGGTGGATTTCCGGAACCTGTCAGGGCCGGAGATTTTCATCCGGAATCTCACGATTCCTGATAAGAAAGTGATTATTGCAGTGCCGGTACAGCTGACACTCGAAAACCGGAAGCTCTGCGCCTGCTTCATGGAAATTGACATGAAGGAGATGCTCTCCGGCGTTGCCATGGATATCCAGGAGAGCGGGGCGACTTTCTGCAATATTTATACCAGCGATGGAATTGCGCTGAGCAACACGGTTCTGGGCGGCCTTGCGGTGGAGGATAATCTGCTTGAGGCAATGCGGCAGGCGAATTTTGAGGATGGGTATACCTATGAAAAGTTCCGGGACGAATTCACCGGAGGAAAAAGAGGAACCGTCAGTTTTGTGTATAACGGGATCCGTGAAACCCTCAGTTATGTTCCTGTCAAAGGAACCAGCTGGCTTCTGACCTACCTCATTCGGGAAAGTGTCATCAGCAGTCAGATCAGCACCATTTCAGAGGGGATCATCGGCCGCAGCGTGCTTCAGTCAGTCATCATCGTTTCCGTTCTGATGATCATGTTTGCGTTCATCATCCGGCAGAACCGGATCAACGCGAGACTGGTGCTGGATAAGGAAAAAGCGGATACGGAAAACCGGATCAAACGGGAGGAGATGGAGCAGCGCCTGCATCTTCAGGAGAAGATTCTGGAGCAGCGGAAACAGCAGGAAGAGCAGACACGGATGATTACCGCGCTGGCCTCGGACTACTGGAGTGTATATTACCTGGATTTGGACAAAAACGAGGGCGTCTGTTACCAGAAACATGAAGATGTGGACAACGGCTTTCAGGTGGGGGACAGGTTCCCGTATATGGAATCGGTCACGGCGTATGCCAATGCCAATATCACGGAGGAATACCGGGAGGAGTTCCTTGAATTTATCAGACCGGAGAATATCCGGACCCAGCTCAGTGAGCAGCGGGTCATTGCCTTCCGGTATCTGGTCTCCCGGCATGACCGGCAGACCTGGGAGGAAGTGCGGTTTGCCAGTGTGGACCGGAAGGATCTGCCGGTGCACGCGGTCGGGGCATGCTTTGTGAATGTGGACATCGAGACCCGGAAGACCATGGCGCAGAATCAGACTCTGAAGGATGCGCTGAGCGCCGCAGAGATGGCAAATAAGGCCAAGACCGCCTTCCTTTCCAGCATGAGCCATGAGATCCGTACGCCGATGAATGCGATTATCGGCCTTGACAATATCATCCTGCATGATCCGAATACCCCGGAGCAGACGCGCGCCAATATGCGCAAGATTGATGACTCTGCCCATCATCTGCTGAAACTGATCAACGATATTCTGAATATGTCCCGGATCGAGTCCGGACGGATGACGATCAAGCATGAAGAGTTTTCCTTCCGGAAGATGCTGGAACAGGTGAACACGATGATTGGCGGACAGTGCAGGGATAAGGGCCTGAATTACGACTGCCGGATCAAGGGACAGACCGATGAGTATTACATCGGCGATGACATGAAACTGCGTCAGGTGCTCATCAATATTCTGGGCAATTCCGTCAAGTTTACGCCGGAGGGCGGAACAGTGTCGTTCATCATTGAGGAAACGGTCAGAATGGATGACAAGGCAACGCTGCTGTTTACCATTTCGGATACCGGAATCGGCATGAGCAAAGAGTACCTGCCGCATCTGTTTGATGCTTTCTCGCAGGAGGACAGTTCCACGACCAACAAATTCGGCTCGAGTGGTCTCGGCATGCCGATTACGAAAAACATCGTGGAGCTGATGAACGGACACATTGAGGTAGAAAGTGAAAAGGGTGTCGGGACGACCTTCAGAGTGACGATTACCCTCGGCCAGTCTTCCCGTGTTGCCGGGAGTGAGGAAACCCTCATTCATCCCGATGAGATGAACGTCCTGGTCATTGATGATGACCAGATTGCCTGTGAACATGCCGATCTGGTCCTCAGCCAGGTGGGAATCAGCTGCGAAACGGTGACGAACGGACGGGATGCACTGGAAATGATCCGTCTGCGTCACGCCCGCCGGGAGGACTACAACCTGGTCCTGGTGGACTGGAAGATGCCGGAGATGGATGGGGTAGAGACGACCAGGCAGATTCGCTCCCTCGTCGGAAATGATACACCGATCATTATTCTGACTTCCTATAACTGGGAAGATGTGGAACAGGAAGCAAGAGAGGCCGGGGTGGATTCTTTCGCTTCCAAACCGCTGTTTGCCGAAACGGTACTGGATGAATTCCAGGCAGCGTTTAAACGGAAAAACGCGGCGCTCATTCAGAAAACCGTGGACCTGAAAGGACGCCGGGTGCTCCTGGCAGAGGATGTGGCGGTCAATGCCGAAATCATGATGATGGTCCTGTCCATGCGTGAAATGCAGGTGGAGCACGCTGCGAACGGACGCATCGCTGTGGAGATGTTTGATCAGGCGGAACCGGGATATTACGATGCCGTCCTGATGGATATGCGCATGCCGGAAATGGATGGCCTTGAGGCAACACGCCGGATCCGTTCCCTTAACCGTCCGGATGCCAGAACCATTCCGATCATCGCCCTGACGGCAAATGCCTTTGATGAGGACGTACAGCGCAGCATGCAGGCCGGCCTGAATGCACACCTTTCCAAACCGGTGGAGCCGGAGGCGCTGTTTGAAACGCTGGAAAGCCTGATCAGGTCCTGAGCCTGCTTCAGGCAATCGTGCGAATGCTCCGGTGCAGAAATGTTCCGACTCACGGGGACTTATCCGAAAAGAACAGCCGACAGGCCTTTACGGAGGAGGGAAAACCGAAATGAAAGTGACGGTTCTTGTTGAAAATACCACTGCCGACGGTCTGCAGACAGAGCACGGACTGAGCCTGTTTGTGGAAGCACAGGGAACCCGTTTTCTGTTTGATATGGGACAGACAGATCTGTTTGCCCGAAACGCCGATGCGCTCGGGATTGATCTGAATACAGCCGCATTTGCCGTCCTTTCCCACGGGCATTACGATCATGGCGGAGGAATCAGAACATTCTTTGCACGGAATGATCATGCCAGGGTGTATATGAGCCGCCATGCGTTTGAACCTCACTACAATGACAGCGAAAAGTACATCGGACTGGATACCGGCCTCATGGATTCTGACCGGATTGTCTTTGTGGAGGAGAAAAAGGTCATTCGCCCCGGCTGCACGCTGCTGAATCCGATCTCTGCGGAAAAGACAGAGGATACAGGATCCTCCGGGCTGACACTTCTTGAGGATGGAATACGGAAACCGGATGATTTTCGCCATGAACAGTATCTGCTGATCGAGGAGAACGGAAAGCGGATCCTCTTCAGCGGATGTTCCCACCGGGGAATTCTGAACATCATGCACTGGTATCATCCGGATGTGCTGATCGGCGGATTTCATCTGTTCAGGCATCCCATTGATGCATCTCTGGCATCCTGCGCCGATGCACTGAATGCTTATCCGGGAACCTATTACACCTGTCACTGTACAGGGACCGGGCAGTACAGCTTCCTGAAAGAACGGATGGATCGTCTTCACTACATCCATACCGGTGACACGATCACGATCTGAATCAATCTGAAAAGCGGGAAGGAAACAGGCAGCGTTTTGTTCTGGCTCTTGCGGACATGCCTGTTTTCTGCTTTGAGCAACTCAATACAGTTGTTTGATACAGGAAGGAAAGGAGAGAATGTCAATGGCTGTAGAAAACCCCCAGTATAAGGATCGGTTGTTTAATTTCATCTTCGGGCAGAGGAAAATAAGGCGTGGGCACTGAGCCTCTATAATGCCATAAACGGAACCAACTATAACGATCCTGATGGAATTGAAATAACCACGATTAAGGAAGTCATGTACCTCGGCATGCATAATGATGTGTCCCTTCTGATTTCAGAAAAGCTGCTGCAAACGTATATGGAGATGGATCTTTTTGAGCAGCAATCATCGTTTAATCCCAATTTACCATTACGATCACTGCAGTACATTGCGAATCTGTATGAGAAATTTATTGTACAGAGGAAACTGAATAAGTATGGATCTAAACTGATTATGCTGCCAGTGCCCAAACTGGTTATGTTTTATAACGGAACAAAGGACCAGCCGGATGAGCGGATACTGAAGTTAAGCGATTCATTTCCGAAAGGAACAGATCCGGATATTGAGGTACGTGTCCGGATGATCAATATTAATGCGGGCAAAAGCCCAAAGATTATGCAGGCTTGCAAGCCTTTGGCGGAATATGCCTGGCTGATTGCACGTATTCGGGAAAAAGAAGGGGAAATCGAAAATGCGATTGATAAGGCCATTTCCGAAATGCCGGAGGACTTTGTGATCCAGCCCTTTCTGATTGCACATAGAGCGGAGGTGCGGGGAATGTTACTTACGGAATATAATGAAGTAAAGACTATGGAACTCTTTAAAGAAGAAGGACGAGAAGAAGGACGAGAAGAAGGACGTAAAGAGGGAATTCTTGAAATACTCATTAAAATGGTTAGACGGGGCCGTATTTCTAAAGAGGAGGCAGCAAATGAGGCCCAGATGAAGACGAGTGAATTTGAAGCCGCAATGAAACAGGTACAGTAAAAAGTGTCCGGCTTTAAATTGCATACTTGTTTTGCAGATAAACTTGCCTTGATGATTTCTTCTGTCGGGTTTTGATCGATAGAACATGGAGATTAGATAATGGAAATGTTACTGACAGATTACGATGAAGCTTATACGATGGAGCTTTTTAAAAAAGAAGGTTACGAAGAAGGTTACGAAGAAGGTTACAAAGAAGGTTTTGAAATAGGACGAAGAGAAGGAATTCTTAAAGTATTAAAGATTTTGGAAAGTCAGGGACTAATTTCAAAAGAAACAGCAGAAATAGAATATCAAGAAATGATGAATAAACATGAAAACCAAAGGTACAACAAATAAGTGTCGGATACGTAATGGATTGAATGTGCAGCACTTGTCTTTCCTTCGGGAGAAGTGGGAGAAAATCAGCATGGATGAAATTGAGCTGACCATTGCAATGGACTGCGTGGAAAGAGCAAAGACATATATGGAGGATAGTTGTGCCAAAGTGTTACGAGTTTAAGACAGATGGATTACATGGTTTTTACCCCTTTGGGAAAATAAAGCAGAGGCACGGATTAATCCGTGCCTCCGTTTTCTGACTATGACTTATGACAGGAGCCGGCCATGGGGCAGCAACTGCAATGGGGATGGCAGCTGTTTTTTCTGTGCCGAAGGTGCAGAATGATTCCGGTGACAATTCCAATCAGAATCAGACTGACCAGGATGGTGCCTGCATTGTCTGTAATTATGTTGAACATGTTTTTACACCTTTCGTGTCAGCTTTGTGGCTTCCTTGTACTTTCGAATAAAGAGCATGTAGATCATACAAGCCAGAACGGCAAGAGCAGCAAGGAGTCCTATGATGTTTGGCCTGCCGGTGAACAGCATGCCAAACTGATAGATCATCAGGCCGATCGCATAAGCAAAACCGCACTGGTAGCAGATGGCAAACCAGGTCCAGCCTGCGTCATTCATTTCCCGCCGGATGGCGCCAATGGCTGCAAAGCAGGGAGCACAGAGCAGGTTGAATACCATAAATGCATAGGCAGAAATGCCGGTGAAGGCCGTTGCCAGATTGGCATAGGTTTCCGTTCCGCCATAAAGAATACCCATTGTTCCCACAATGTTTTCCTTGGCAACAAGACCGGTAATGGATGCCACGGTGGCCTGCCAGGTACCGAATCCCAGCGGAATGAAAATCCAGGAAATCAGATTGCCGAGACGCGCCAGAACAGAGAAGGCAAGTTCGTCCTCATTAAGCATGCGGAACGATCCATCCGCGACACCGAAACGGCTCAGGAACCAGATAACGATGGTGGAGAGGAGAATAATGGTACCGGCTTTTCGAATGAAACTCCAGCCGCGTTCCCACATGGAGCGAAGAACATTGCTCAGTGTCGGCCAGTGATAGGGAGGCAGTTCCATAACAAAGGGAGCGGGGTCACCGGCAAACCGGCGTGTCTTTTTCAGCATGATGCCGCTGATGATAATGGCGGCCATGCCAATGAAATACGCGCTGGTTGCAACCCATGCGGATTTATGGAAGATCGCACCGGCAATCATGGAAATGAACGGAACTTTTGCGCCGCAGGGGATGAAAGTGGTGGTCATAATGGTCATTCGACGGTCGCGTTCATTTTCAATTGTGCGTGAGGCCATGATTCCCGGGACGCCGCATCCTACGCCGATCAGCATGGGAATAAAGGACTTGCCGGACAGACCGAATTTACGGAAGATACGGTCCAGAACGAAGGCAATACGTGCCATATACCCGCAGGCTTCCAGAAAAGCGAGAAGGAAGAACAGAACCAACATCTGCGGAACAAAGCCAAGAACCGCACCGACGCCGGCCACAATGCCGTCCAGAATCAGGCCTTTAAGCCAGCCGGCGGTGTTGAGTTTGTCAAGCAGATTTTCAACAAGAACCGGAATCCCGGGAATCCAGGTACCGTAATCGGCCGGATTCGGTGCGCCAACGGAGGGCTTATATCCCTTTTCCGTGCTCAGATATTCTGAAACCGCAGTCTGCAGCCCGGCTTTGCCAACACCGGTATGTTCCTCTGTTTCAAGCGTTTCCTCGTCCTGCGTGACATAGTTTACCGCGGCATCCTCGGGGACGGCTGCAACCAGGGCATTCAGAGACTGTTCCGGATTCTCTTCGTTGATTTCGACACCTTGCTGCTTTGCAAAGGCATTTATGATCTCATCCGTATCGCCATAACGCTCTTTTGCTTCCTCATAAGCAGCGGTTCCATTTCCAAAAAGATGGAAACCATCCCCGAACAGACCATCGTTTGCCCAGTCAGTTGCCGGTGTTCCTACTGCTACCATGGCAATCCAGTATACGGCAAACATCACTAATGCAAAAATAGGAAGTCCCAGCCAGCGATTGGTTACTATCCTATCGATCTTGTCCGAGATTGTAAGACTGCCGGCGTTATGCTTTCGGTAGCAGGAACGGATGACCGAGGCAATATAGACATACCGTTCATTGGTAATGATGCTTTCTGCATCATCATCCAGCTCCGTTTCAGCAGCACTGATATCGGATTCGATATGTTTCATGGTTTCAGGGGGAATATTGAGCTGCTCCAGTACTTTTTCATCCCGTTCAAAGATCTTGATGGCGTACCAGCGCTGCTGCTCATCCGGAAGATGATGCACAACCGCTTCTTCAATATGAGCCAGTGCATGTTCGACCGGACCGGAGAAGGTGTGCTGAGGAATGGTTTTTCCGCCCTGAGCAGCTTCAATTGCCGCTTTTGCCGCATCCATGATGCCGGTGCCTTTCAGCGCGGAGATTTCGACAACCCTGCATCCCAGTTTATTGGCCAGATCGTCGGTATTCAGTTT
>DGWH01000099.1:14344-14793 GCA_002395225.1 Christensenella sp. UBA4263 | reverse complement strand
GCATAGTTTCTGATGATACACTCTTCAAACCAGCGAATGACTTCTGCAATCACGGGGATGGAATAGCCTATCGCAAGGAAGGAGAGCAGCGGCATCTTGGCATTTACTTCGGTGTTGATGTTCTTACTCCCGAGAATGGTTCCAAGTGAGATTCCTTCATGATTTCTTTCAAAGACCTTTGCTGCCCGGCTGGCCCCGAGCTTGCGGCGATAGAGTGTTTCTTCCTCTATTACGCCGCCCCGAAGCACAATATAGTAGCGGTATTCATATTCACCGATGCGGAAAAAAAGCTGGAAGCGGGAAGGCTCCTCCCGGGAATCCTCATCGAACAGATAGGGGACACAGGATACCTTCTGCTGCATAATGAAACGGGCGTGATTCTTGCCAAGCTCATAGACGGGCTCAGTAACAAGAGAGATCACGCACCCCAGGGCGGCAAGAAGGTTGGA
>DGWH01000099.1:0-14177 GCA_002395225.1 Christensenella sp. UBA4263 | reverse complement strand
TCCTTGAACTCAGAAAGAGCCGCAGCCTGGAAATCGAATGTGGTTTCATCTCGATAGGAGCGGAAGTTGCTGAATGAAAACTGGCATAACATGATAGCCACCTCCTTCAACTGGTCTCATTCATGCCAATGATAGCATGAACCCATTGAGAAATCAATATTTAAAGCCTAAATACAAAAAATAATTACGAAAAACGACTTTAAAACTGAATTTTGGGCAGCTTAGGAGAAATACGAACCTGTGAACCTTGAATCCTGAAGCTGAGCTGAATACTACATAGCCTGCGTTCATTAAACCGAACGCGGGCTATTTTTTTGTCCTTTTCTGCAGGAAGGAATTAATCCCCGCCCTGTATCTTCATATCTGATAATCATTCCATCTTCGTCTGAACTAATGTTCCATTCTTTTTTCATTCGGAGATTCGCCGGTCAATCATCTTTGCTTTCTTCATTCAACAAATCATTATCTGTTTCCCGGGAATGACAAATCGCTTCTTCCACCTGAACCAGAGGAAGTTCAACCAACGAGACTTCTTTCATGTTGATCATGATTTCAGCCCCACATTCCTCATCATACTCAAGATAGTCTTCTGAAAACTGGTCGTCTTCAAATTCATAAAGCGTTTCGATTTCGGATATAAGAGAGGAATCACCATCTGAAATCATGCTTGTATAGCTTTTCTTCCCATCCCGGTACCAGACAATTGTCTGCTGTTTCTCCATTACGGACTCTTCATTCCACCCTTCTTCTGCGGCAATACGTTCCATAACTTCTCTGAAGGCGGCAGACATCTGCTCCACCCCTGCTTCCGCTTCATCAAACAGAAAATCCTCCAACGCTTCATAGATCACCAGCGGGTAATTTCCACAGTCGACAGATGAATCCCAGTTTGTAAATCCCGGTTCATCACAGGCATCATCCAGAAAAAGCACCTGCTTGATATTATCCAGATTCAGCAGCAATACCTTATTGTTCATGCAGGGAACCACAATCCGCTTCATGTGATAAATCTGCTGATAAATCAGCCTGTGCACACTTTCTGTAATGGGAAACCAGATATGTTCATTTGTTCCGGCAGGCAAAATACCTATATGCCCCCAGTACCCGCACGAGTTGAATACTTCATTATTCTCAAGCAGAAAATCATTTAATGTGGCAATCTGTGGTTCAAAAAACCAATCTCCCATGATGCACCGCGTTCCTGTATACAAAGACAATGCAATATCACGCAGTTCAGCAGGCGTCGCTTCCTCCCCGGCTTCAATCGCTTTAAGTCTTTCGACATCAATTCCAGTGGCGGAAGCAAAATCTTCAATCTTTTTCCTCAGCAAATTCCTGAACCTCCGAATCTGATTAGACCGCACAGCTGATATGCCCATTAGCATGTCAGGCGTCAATTGCAGATATTCAAGAATCTTTCGAAGGTGCTTATCAAAGTTGGCTTTACTGCTGATGGCCCCGGAGAGCACTTTGTCGATTGTCGGGCGGGAAACGCCTGTTTCTTTGCACAGTTGTGTTTTAGTGATCTGCCTTTCATTCAGTATGCCTTCAAGTCTTGCAGCAACGACGCTGCGTTGGTCAAACAATTCATCGTATGTGTACATGGCTTCATCCTCCTCACGACTCATCTTTGGTCATTTGCGCGACCCGCTTTGTCAGCCGCCTGAATTGGTCGATCTGCCGTGGTGCAACAAAGACACATCTTTATCAACTGAAGTTTGGTCTTGCATCCCCATTGCATTCAATACTCATTTTGGTCAAAGTACCGCGGCTGCATGCCAAATTCTCCAGGCCGTTCTTCTGCCGGGGCATCATCAGAAAGACCCAGATTTGACACATCTCCGCCTCAATTCCGGTCTCTGACGGAATTGCTTTGTCCGAGTCGTAGATTCGACAAACTGTCTCTGCGCGACAGCGCAGCTCCTTTACATGCTTTCTTCTTCCGGTTTTCTACCCTCGCTTTGCCATGCCTCAGACTTGATCAGCTGCCTTCTTTTGATCAGGGCTGGTTCCTTACGGACTGCCGCTGCTTTTCCAGTGCTCACATCAGATTGCCGTCGTAAGCGTGCCGGGCCAGTCCTTTCATGACGCATGATATCACAGCCCGAGGTTTCTGTAAATATGTATTTTACAAATTTTCATACCATTTTTTACATTTGCAACGGATACATGCCGTTCTTTTTATGTTCCGAACCGCCATCTTTTCAGCATTGATGCGTGAAATAGCCCATGAAGTCCGGGAGAAGAACCAGGTTCACTTAACCTATGGTTTTCTCTTTCCATTGAACTTCTGCGTGTTCAGGCATCCACTCAAAACGGCAATCGAATCCGTCAGAAACGACGTCCTTTCAATAAACAGCTTTTCTTCTTGACAGTTTCGAGTTTTTTACATTAGCGGTTATACACTCGTAATTTGAAGAACAGGGGGGTGCTTTTATAGGAAGACCATATACGGAAAAAATCACGATTCGGGCAGTGGAAAAGTGGAAAAGGTACAGAGGAACAGGAACATTTATGTCATTGAGGAACAGGGCCACTATAGTCAGGAGAACAAGTGTACTGTAACGAACAGTTCAAAGCTCATCGGAATGAAGACAAGCAAGGACGGGGAGATCATCAGCACAAGACCGCATCGTAAGTTTGTCGATATGAATGTTGTACAGAACGGCCCCAACGGTGAAGTGACTGTCACCAGGAATCAGGTACAGATGATGGACATTATTGATCACATGGCCGTTACAAGCGGTGTTGACCAGAATGTCTATGCGGCAGCCAACGAGCCAACCGCCAGAAAGATTCTCTCCATAGTGCGGTACATTGTGTGCACACCGTCACACACTTTGGCGGGAATCGAAGAGTGGAAGTACAGTCACCCGCTCCCCTGTGAGGATGGAATCAGCGAGGAGATCTGTCACGGTCTGTTCACTGAGATCGGCAAGGATGTGGCGCTTCAGCGCTCCTTCTTCAAAGCCCGGTTAGGGCGGGAGGGAGAAGTCGGAATCTGTCTTGCATTTGATTGCGGCACAAACATCTCCTGTTCCGTTCTTCTGCAAAAGAGCGGGCTCTTGCAGCCTGGGATTAATAAAGACGGCGAGACACTGGCATCTGTCAGATATCTCGTGTGTTTTTTCCTGAAGACAAAGATGCCGTTCTGGTTTACAAAGCTTCCGGGAAACACCCCTGACGTAGCTGCCATCCGACAGGTTCTGAATGAGCTGAAAACTTTTGGCGTCAATAAGGTCACTCTGGTCAGCGACAACAGCGACAATTTGGAAAGCTGCCTGGGTGAGATGTTCGGGCAAGAATATGATTTCATTCCCCCGGGCAAGTCTGATGCTGACTGGGTCAGAGATGCGCCAAATAAGAACCTTCCCTCACTGAAAAATCCCCCCGCACTGTCCTTTCGATCCGGATATTCACGACGTCACAGTGCCTGTGAAAAGGACAGTTGAGGGACACGCACCTGTGCCAGCCAATCCAAAGGACTCAAAGCGGAGGGGACAGGGACAGCACTCGGACCGTGTACCTGCACTTTTTCGCCAGCGCACAGCGGAAGATGAATGAAGATGCTGCACTGAAAGAGATGTTGATGGGAGCGAAAGAAGAAATCGGAAAAGGCATCTGCATGGACGCCTTAAAAAACCGGTTCGGGATCTCGTTCAGAATTGTTGCAGAATCCCCTGCGATAAAGCCGGAAATGCAAAGGGCACCTTCACGGATGAAGGGTTTGAGAAGGCCTGTATGTCACGGCATCTTCATGATCATTATAAACCGGAACATCCGCACTTTCGACGCGCTCATCTGGTACCGCCGACGCACAAAACCCAGGGATTTCTTTCTGCGTGTTTTGCAGGATGCCGGCCAATGCGCGGGATGGAGCGCCGAAGCACTGCAGGAGAGAATGTTTGTTCAATTTGTCACTCTGTGTATCTCCCAGTATGCGGAGAACGAAATTCTCTGCGTCAGGGATGCGTGTGCATCCGGGGAGATGACGGAGGGCAAAAAGACGAATAAGACGATGAGACTAAACACGAAG
Organism: Christensenella sp. UBA4263; assembly: GCA_002395225.1. GTDB lineage: Bacteria > Bacillota > Clostridia > Christensenellales > Aristaeellaceae > Ventricola. The sequence goes on along the minus strand of DGWH01000099.1, from coordinate 10,141 downwards.
CTGTTTGACTGGATGGCTTCCCGATTTGTTGTCCGAATTTTAAACTGGTTTGATGTCTGTGAACAGACCGCCATATCTGAGGAACTGAAGAGAAAACGATGGTCATCCTCCGAGACTGCAAGAGACAGACTCTTTCTCGAAAAGCCTGGCATTTTCCCACCGGAACATGCACCACAATGGAAAAAGACCGGCTGCCGGTGACGGAGAGGAAACTCCTCCGTATTGACAGCCGATCTTTCCCATTGATTTCGATACCGCCTTATTTTACGTATACCGGGGCGCATTCAGGTGACTGTTTCCAGGAAAACGGGAACCATCCCCGGCAAGGACCAATCTTCGTCTGAATCCCGGTTCTGACCGCTCTCATTCCTTCTTTTCCTATTTCTTTTCAGAACTTCCCGTTCTCCTGCGCAGTTCTTCCAGCCGGAGCTGACCGGATTCGATCAGAAACAGGCTTCCCAGTCGACGGATGAACTCACGGTCGATGTGAATATCATCCCCATGGGACCTGACCCAGGCACATACGCCTTTCAGTTTGTCACTGCCGCCGCTCAGCAGAATCCAGCTCATCGCCGATTCATCTCCCGTCAGGATCACCTCTTTCACATCTTCCTCGACAACCGTTCCGGCGGCTTCCCTTTTCAGGACTGTATCAACCATCCTCTGTGCGATATATCCCGACCAGATAGAATACCCCTTCCGCATGATTTCCTGCTCCAGCGCATCCCCGTCTCCGCAGAAATTCCGATAGAAGAATCCCCCGTCCGCTTCATATCTCCGGCAGTAAATCTGTGCCAGCATCCGCAGAATCGTTTCCTTCCGCTCTTCCCCGTCTTCCCGGATCAGGATGCCGTCCACTTCCGTTCCATCCTCATTGCCATACATGAACACATGCCCCTCTGCTGAGGCGATATACTGCTCAAGCGGGATCCCTGCCGGAACATTGGCAGCGAATCCATACCGCCTCAGAAAATGCAGCAATATCCCCGTGCCATCCCGAGCTGTATAGGCCGCTAACCGTACCGCCATCGGCTGGTCATATATCGCCAAGAATTCATCCAGCGCTCCGGCAAAAATCCGCTGAAGTTCTTTTGACGGCCGGCCAATCATGCGGTTCGCCTGTCTATGCCGCCATTCAAGCGCCTTAACCGCCTCTTCATTTCGAACGTCCAGGTTATAGATGACCTTTTCATATGGCAGGTAAGAGTTCACGTTCGATACCGAGATGTTCTTTATTTCCGAAATCTGCTTCACCGTCAGTCCATTTGCATACAGTCTCTGAATCTCATCCGTCGTCTCTGTCTGGAACAGCCCGCCTGTTACCAGGATTTTTTTCACCTTCATGGCACTGATGCCGAATTTCTCTGCAGCTGCCCGCATGGAAGGCTGTCCACGGTCTCCCTCTTCATACTGCCTGCCATAGAATTCGCAGACATCCCGGACAAGGGACTCCTGAATCGAGTCGACCTCTTCTTTTGTACCCGTTTCCACTGTCTCCCGCCCTGTTTTCGCCGTCTTCTCGTCCATGTTCTCTTCCTCCACCTATTTCCCCCGTCCATGACAATCCCTGAACTTCCTTCCGCTGCCACAGGGACACGGATCATTCGGATAGACCTTTCTCGGCCTGCCGCGCTGCACCGTTCTCTCCGGTGTAACGACTTTCCCTGCGTACCTGGACGCTGATGCGTTAACGTCGAAGTTCACGCCTGCCCTGCGCAGCTCATCTCCGTGTTCCTGCATGAATGCGGCAGAAACCGTGCTTCCGGGAACCAGTACGACACCTTCCGGAAGGGGCCCTTTCGGCATTCCGTCCGGCCCCAGTTCAATATGGGGCACTGTGCCGTATCTTTGTTTTGCCAGCTCAGCAGGCGCCCAGCCGCCCCTGTCCATCTGCCCCGTCACATGATACAGGTTCATGACAAGACTGACCATCTCATTCAGTTCATCCATTGTCACTGCCTTTTCCGGGATATTCGCTCCCAGTGCGCGGCTCAGTTCATTGAGGCCGACAACAAAATCATCTCCGGTTCTGAATCCGATTGCCAGATGACGGATAATGGTCACCGCTTCCGTCTCACTCTTCTGCCACTTCTCTTTCAGATAAGTTTCCAGCTGTCTGCTCTCCGGTGTTTCAATATACCCTTTCGTGATGACCTGCATAACCTCATCATAGTTCAGGATACGTGTCGACACCTTCCACTTCTTTTTCTCCGCCCGGATTGCCTTCAGGTCATCTGCATTGGAAATGGCCACCACCTCATCCCCGTCAATCCAGCAGGTCAGACCAGCCGCCTCCGCTCCGGGAGTCCCGGCGATGCCCGGTATGCTTCTCATCGCAATGATGCCTCGCAGCAGTTCCTGAAATTCGGATTCACCAATCTCTGCAACACCAGGCGCTCCATCCCGCCCGGGTATTCTGTCCTTTCCACTCTGAAAAATTCGGTAAAGGTCACTGATGGGAATCGTCCCGTAGTAAAGTACGGGCATCTGCATCAGGATAATCAGCCAGGTAAACAACTCTGCCGGGTATTGTTTGTTTCTGTCCATCGTCTTATTCCTTTCAGTCGTTATATTTCAAGCAATTGTACATCATACCATACAACCAAATTTCCCAATTGTCAGTCTATTGCTTCAACTCATTGCAATTCAAGCACTCGTATTCATTCGCGGACTTGTCTTATTGTGGTCCACACCCGCCGAGGGAATTCACATGGCCCCCACCAGCTCATATCTGTTTTTCCACGGCTGAGCACGCCATGCGCATCAACGTTCCAACAGCCTAACCAACCTATACATTACTTTCTTAACACACTCACTCTTTAGATCTTCTTTTTGCAGATTATCGCAGGACGCTGAAAACTTACTCGTTGTGTGCGCATGTGATCTGTATAGCTTTGATTCATCAGCTTTTCTGGGCAGATCTTTGCTAAAATATCGAATGGATGAAGCTTTTCCTTCTCATCCACAATGAATTCCGTAATTGCTTTATCCGATGCTGCTTTTGCATTTTCAAGCCGAATCAAGTTGAGTTGAAATGATCATAAATCTTAATGATTATTTTCTGTATATCCGTGCTGATAGCATTATCCAGAACATATGAAACCAACCTATCGAGATTTGTTGATACTGTTGCCCTTTCATTTTCACTCAGGCCAACAATAAACGCGCTTATCTCCGAATAGAGAATTCTTTGAATCGAATTATCTCTGATGTATCTTTCTATGCTGTCTACTGTGCGTTCCGGTTTATACTTATCTGCATCAAGTGTTAGCGGCTGATAAACATCCCGCAATTGTCTTTTGGCCTCATTTTTCTATTCGCAGATTCGGTAGGAAACGCTCGATTTCCACTGTCGTCCTTTTCGAATTCATCAAGCGAATTTTGCATCGAAGTATTCCTCGATAGCTTTTATTGTCATTTCGTTATTTTTATATGGAACATACGCATCTGACCACGGCTTCTGTCTATGTGTCAATTCAACGAGGTCCGAAGCAGAATATTCAGAGAATTTGTCCACCACAGAATCTATTAATGTTTTATCTTCCGATGAAATCATCACATCATGAAACGAAACTATTTTGGAATTCCAAATATTGTCAGTGTCTTTTTCGATTACATAAGTAATCGTAGGAATACTGCTGCTTCCAAATTGCTTGTATTCACGATAGGCAACTGGAACCACCGGTCCCAAATCCCAAGCTTCTATTCGCTCACCAAAGCAAGCTTCCCGTTTCGTAATCAAAAAATACGCCTGCGTAAAATATAACAGTTTTTGGAGCTTAAGATTCGAAACGCCACACTCTTTTTCATTGCTATAGTTTATCATATGATGGCAGACATCTATCACATGATATTTCATCCTCAACCTCCTTTTTATATCCGCCAATGCATCTCACAATTGTTTAGGGACATGGATAGAAAAGAGAATCCGCTCAGGGCTTATCGCTTTGGGCGGATTGCCTTTTTTATGCGAATTAGTAACGGCCGCGAACATTGTGCTATCCACGATCCTCGTTTTCCTTGGATAGGTGTCGGAAATCGTTGGAACGACTGTCGGAATCATTGGAACGGGTGTCGGGAATTGTTGGAACGAGTGTTGAAAATCATTGGAACGGGTGTCGATTTCGTCGTATTATCCAATCGCCTTCTGACTCCCTGCAATATGCAGCCGTAAGTGTTTTTTTCCATCTTCGGCCCTCAATGATATCATGAATTGCTTTCACATTGCCAGCACTCTATTCCTGAACTCTTCTTCTGTATCCACAAAACTATATGGTGCATATTCCCCATAAGCTGTCGGTCTACTGATCACAATAATCTGTATACCCTCACGTGGTAAAGACGCATTTAATGATCTTGTATATTCGGACAGATGTTTTCCTATACGAGATTTTAATGCAACGCACCCTTGTTTATTTCTATCTTTTGCAACTACATAACACATCTTTTAACACCTCCTCGAATTCATATGCATTCCTGACTCTGCCCTCTTCATATGCTTTTCGCATTTCGATTCCAATCACATCCGGGTACCCCTTCTTATACAGATCTTTTTCATTGATCCGGCGGCTGAAATAACCTTGGAGGTTTTCCTTAAGAGCTTCGGGCTCGCCGATTCCATTCACATTGGACCGTTTCTGTCAATATCTTTGATGCACATGTTGATGCGTTTCAGCGTTTTCTGTTCCTGCGTCTGCCAATACAGGCAGTCATCCCATGTCTCATCAGACCAGATTTTATTCATCGTCCCCGATCAGTTCATAGGCAGTTCCCTTACCCTCATTGAGCTGCTGGATGGATTTCAACAAATGTGCCTGATTGGCCGCACTGAAGAAAGGATCGACCTGCTTCACTTCAAAGGGAAGCTTACGATCACGAACGACAACCTTCACATACATGTTGATTGCGGCAGAACTGGTGAGTCCAACGGATGAACAAAAATCGTCAAAAGTGGCTTTATCCAATTCATCGACCCGCGAGGTGACAGTTGCCAGGGCCATATGAATGGCCTCCTTTATGATTCTTCTGATATGAGTATAGCATTAAGTGGACACGAAAGCAAGGAATTGTGTTCTTTTAGTAAAAAGAACGGAGGTGCCCTGTCGCGCAGCACAGTCAGTCAAATCCAGGTCTTATGCCGCGCTGCTCCGGCAATTGACAACTGTGAAACCTGAAAAGAAGGACGCAGATTGGCCTAACAGAATCACCGGAATTACAGTTGGGATTAACAGCAGTACCACAGACTTGTTAAAAGCCCCCGAATCGATCAATAAGGCCATAAAAACCACACAGATCCAGCTCAGGGAGAGGCCCTGTCGCGCAGCGACAGTATAATCAAATCCAGGCCATTGACAAAGCACCTCAGGCCAATGAACAGAGTCGAGACCTGCAAAGGAGATGGCCTGCCGCCACAGCGGCAGTTTGTCAAATATGAGCACCGAAAAATAGCAGTGTCCAAAGACCAGGTCACTGCTCATAAAGGATGTGGAACGTCTTCTGAAGCTGGATCTATCCAATACCGGGCTTCTCTCCCTGAAGCAGGAAAATCTGAAGACGGCCATAACCGCAATCAAGGAAAAGCCGGATGCGCTGAAAACCGCTCAGGAACAGGCAAAAGCTCAAATGGAGAGCGGTGACCTTGATAAGGACAAGTACGAACCACTCCAGCGGGAAATCATCGCGACAGAGGAAGAACTGAAGCGCCTAGCCTGGGAAGCAGCCGAGGCAAATACAGCCCTCAATAAGATCGAACAGGTTGAAAAGACAATGGAATCCGTGGGGTACAGGATGTCCCCGGTCGGATCCGGCCTGATCCGAAATGTGACGGCTCCCATTCTCGCCATCGGCACGGCAGCTGTGAAAGATCACCATGGATTTCGATGCGGAATTGCGCAGGGTATCCGCCATCTCTGGAGCATCCTGGGAGGATGTTGACACTCTTCGTGAGAAAACCCGTGAGAAAGACATCAAGCTCAAGTTCTCGGCTACGGATACAGCCCACACTTTTGAATACACGGCCATGGCCGGCTGGAAGACAGAGGACATGCCTGACGGTATCGCAGGCATCATAAACCTTGCGGCCGCATCCGGCAAAGACCTGGCAACCACCTGAATATCTTCACTAACGTTCTGCTTTTACAAGCCTCAATGTTGGTCTTTTGCCTGACCAGCTCGGTTCTGGACCAAATTCGGCTAACTGACGCTGCGCGACATGTCCACTCCATGGAGTGAGCCTGTTTTCATTTTCAGCTTTTCGAGTTTAAAGCAGACCCGTCTTTCAACAGGTATCGCATTCTTGCTGTAGATGGCTGCGGAAAAAGCTGGTACAGACTCAGGTCACGCTTGTTCAAAGAGTAAACAGAGGATGCGAATATGACAAATCTGCATAAAACATAAATATAGCATTTATAAAATATAGTTCGAAGTCTACAATTTTCAGCCTCATGTTCCTATAATTACTGTCATAAGAAAGGAGCAGGCTCGACGCGCAGCGACAGTAAGTCAAATCTGGGCCAGAACAAAGCTGGTCCGGATAAAGACCAACACTGAGGCCCACAAAGGATCGGGCGCGACACGCAGCGTCGATTTATCAGATATGAGCATCAGAAAAGCCGCCGCGCCGGAAGACCAGGCTGCGGCTCATAAAAGGGAGGAGAAAGACGCAAAGCTGATTCAGCAGATCCTGAATCTTTTGGAACAGGGATGGAGTTACCGAGCGCTATCGGCTGAATTGTCTGTCCACTACACGAAGGACAAGTGAAACAGCGCGAATGAATGACGCAATCCCGTATGAATTGTCCCAAATAGACGATAAAGCATCTGTATCAATCTTTATCCCTTCAAAAAAACAAGTCCGCAGATTAAGGAACCGCCAGATTTTGAGGAGATTCAAATTCGAATATCCAAAGTAAAGCATCGTTCACTCAGCATGGATGGGTGACTATATTGAATTGAATCCCGAAGGATACTCCAGGCTTTCTTTCGTACTTCAAAGACTGGTATAAAGCTCATTGTCTTTCACCGGTACTTTTAGCAAATGAACCTTGTGGCGAAATCATGTATGTTGACCGGGCGGGCAATACTGTCACGATTCCCCATTTGGATGAAGGTGATCATGTGATGATCTGCTTTTGTGTGACAAGCGCAGGTACAAACCAGTACGCCATACGCTTAACCATTTCGGAACAGGAAATACAGAGCACTATCGATGGTCATTGCAATGCATTTGAGTTTACCGGTGCAATTCCGAAGTCCATTGTGCCTGACAACCAGAAGACAGCGGTTATCTGTAATCATTGTTGCCATATTGAGCTGTCGCTTTTTAACTCATTTGAAAACATGCCGGGAAATCGAAAAAAACAAGTTGATATGTACCCGAAACAGAGTGATGAATGGTCATCCCACAAGAGAAAACCTGCTGGACTGGAGGTTTTGAATGAGGAAGATTAAGGCGGCAGCCTACTGCCGTGTAAGCACGGATAAGGAAGAACAGGAAGGCTCATACGAGACGCAGGTGGCCTATTACACCGACCTGATCGGGTCAAGCGACGACATGGAGCTGGTAGGCATCTACGGTGACAAAGGCAGGAGCGGGCTCCACAAAAGCGGACGGCCCGGACTGCAAAAGCTCATGGAGGACTGCAGGGCCGGGAAGATCGAGCGGATTTACACAAAGTCCATTTCCCGCTTTGCCCGCAACATGGCGGAATGCGCCGAGATGATCCAGGAACTCAGGAAGCGGAGGATCACCATCATTTTCGAGAAGGAGGGGCTTAACTCAGGTGACACCCGGAGCGCCCTGATACTGAACATTTTCTCCGCCATCGCCCAGGAGGAGAGTCACAGCATCAGCCAGCACTCCATCAGGGCCCATGAACAGTACGCCCTCCAGGGCAAGCCTTACGGCACGATTGCCTACGGTTTTCGCAGCGCCGGAGATCATCAGTGGGTGATCTGCGAAGAGGAAGCGAGGCGCGTGAGAAGAGCGTTCAGGATGGCAGCGGAAGGGAAATGGTACCAGGAGATCATCCGGGCGCTGAACCGGATGGAGGAGGACGGCTGCACCTGGAACCAGAAGAGGCTGAAGCGGATGCTCACGAATGTGGTTTACAAGGGTGACTACTACACCAACGCCACAATCTGCATCGTGCCGGGAAAGCAGGTCAGAAACAGGGGCTTCAGGGACCGGATTTACATCACGGAACACCACGAGCCGATTGTCCCGCCGAGGCTTTTCGATGACGTACAGGAGGTCATTGAGCGCGGCATCCTTGTGACCTACAGCCAGCGTACACTGGGAGATGAAGAATTTCTGAAAGGGGTTATGGAAAATGTCAGTTATGAAGTTTGAAAGTGGAAAACCGAGAAGCAGAAAGCGGGTCGCTGTTTACTGCCGGGTCAGCACGGACAAGGACGATCAGCTGGACAGCCTGGAAAACCAGATGAAGTCCTTCCAGTTAAAGATCCAGCAGAACAAAGACTGGAAGCTGGTGAAGATCTACGCTGACGAAGGCATCAGCGGAACTTCAATGAAGCGCAGGGTTCAGTTCCTGGAGATGATCGAAGACAGCAAGGCCGGCAAGATCGACTTCATCCTCTGCAAGAGCATCAGCCGGTTTGCCCGGAACACGGTCGACACGCTGACAACGGTCCGGGAACTTCAGAGGTTTGGTGTGCAGGTCTTTTTCGAGAAGGAGAACATCGACACAGCAAACTCCATTTCTGAGATGCTCCTGACCATCATGGCCTCCTTCGCCCAGGAAGAGAGCCGGAGCATTTCCGAAAACGTGAAGTGGGGCATCCGGAAGCGGTTTGAAGAGGGGAAAGAAAAGAAGGTTCCCCTTTACGGCTTTTACCACACGGAGGATGAACTTTTCCTGGTCAGGGATGACGAGGCGGAAATCGTAAGGGAGATTTTTGAGCGGTACGTGCAGGGCGAAACCCCGACGAAGATCATGAACGACATGATCGCAAGAGGGGTAAAGCCTCCCTCGGGTGACTGCTGGAAGCGGCTGCAGTTTGACCGGATGCTGAAGAACGAAAAGTACGTCGGGGATTCCCTCCTGCAGAAGACCTACGTGGAAAGCCATCTCACCCACAGGCAGATCAGGAACAGGGATGAGACCCTTCCTCAGTTTCTGGTAAAGGACGGGCACTGCGCCATTGTTGATAGGCATGTGTTCGATCAGGCGCAGAAGATCATGGAGATGAGGCGGTTCGGCAGCGGGAACACCACCTACCCCTACGGCGAGATGCTCAAGTGCCCGTGCTGCGAACAGCCCCTGGTGCACGGAAGCCTGAGCAACTTCACGTACAAGGGAGAGCGCATCCGGAACGGCGGCTGGGGCTGCTACGGGCAGAACGGCTGCGCAAAGTACCTGATCATCCAGAACTTTCTCGACACGGCGGTCATTGAAGCCTTTTACGAGAAGTACGGAGAGAGGAAGGAAAGGGTGGACTTTTACTGGCTGGACGACACGGTGGAGCGCATTGAGCTGGAGAAGACTCGCGTGACCATTCACTGGCGGGACGGAGAAGCGACCAGGGTAAAGATGGCCATTTCGGATGAGCGTTTCGCTCCTTCGGAGTACGCCGACTACTACAACGGTTTCCTCGGACGGATCGCCGGAGGAGAGCAGAAGAACAAGTACAGGAACCTGATGGGGATGGGCATGGAAGTTGAAACGGGAACGGATCGTAAAAGGATGAGGAGGAAGCATGCAGATAACGAGAGTGGCCGCAAGGAAGGAAAATAAGAAGCTGAAGGTAGCGGTTTACTGCCGGGTCAGCACCAGAATGGAAAGGCAGGAGGACAGCCTGGAAACACAGAAGACGGCTTACATCGACAGGATTGAGTCGAATCCCGAATGGGAACTGGCTGGTGTGTTCGCGGACAACCTTTCCGGCCTGAGTGCTGAGAAGCGGCCTGAGTTCATGCGGATGATCCAGGAGGCGCTTGACGGGAACATTGATTTGATCCTCTGCAAGAGCGTCTCCCGGTTCTCCCGGAGCGTTGCCGAGTGCAAGAAGTACACCGACAGGCTGCGGCTGAAGAACGTAACCGTGGAGTTCGAGAAGGAAAACCTCCGGACGGATGACCCCAGCAGCGACTTTCTCTTTTCCCTGATGTCGGCGATTGCCG
>DGWH01000009.1 GCA_002395225.1 Christensenella sp. UBA4263 | reverse complement strand
GGCAGGCCCTCTCTCTATGAACCGCTGCCGGGTCTTTCGGCACCGCTTCTTTCCCGCCGTTCATCCTCAACAGCCTGCCACTACGTGGCAGGCCCTCTCTTCCCTGCATTCGTCATTTTCGCTCCGCACCGCTGGCAGTACCGGTCCCGGGTGCAGGATGCTCCAAAGTATCCCTTTCCCTTACACCTGCTGCAGCGATACGTTTCATCCGGAAACATCACCCGCTCGGTATCATCCATATCCGGATCTCCCGGCTTCACTTTCTCCCATTCTGCCGTAAACGAAAGATATCCCTCCTCCACTTCCAGCTCATCCAGAAGCACAGACAGTCGTTCCATATCATCCAGATGTTCTCTGTCCGGTTCCTCGGCAAAAAACCGAGTAATCACCAGCGCCTCCTCCAGCTGTTCTCTGTTAATCCAGTACTTTGCTTTCACCGACTCCCTTTCGCCCGATATCACACTGTTCCTCCTTCCTGTGCCTCCAGCTTGTCATTTGCCTGAGCAGGTTTGTCCCGGCCCGAATCATACCAATCTGTCGCTGCGCGACAGGGCCAGTCCTCTCTTTGCCTCCAGCTTGTCATTTTCCTGAGCAGGTTTGTCCTGACCCAAATCATACCAATCGTTCCGCATCATTGAACTCCGTTTGTTCAGAGATAAACGGGTACAAAAATAAGCTGCCTGTACAAGCAGCTTAAATCGGATCTTCCTGCGTCTATTTCTCTTTTCGCCCGCTCACAGGGCAAAACCCTGCAGCACCTGCACCAAATCTGTCCTGCGGACACCGTTCCCTGCTCATCCGCGTTCTGTCTGTGAGCTCTGCCAGCGGGCATAAAAAAATCCGGATCGGCTCCGGATTTGCTGATTATATTATAATTTCACGGAACGGATTGAACAACTCCACAAATCAGCAACCTTTTGACAACTTTTCGGTTACATTTCGTTTTTTGTCGGTACAGTGCCGGATTCCTGCAGATCCCCCGCATGAAAACAACCATGCGGCAAACCAGTTTGCCTCAGCTCTTCCCGCATTCGGATCAGACATTCTTTTCACGGAAAGTCCCGGTCTGGCTGACCAAGTCCGAACAGGCACAGAACTTGTGTGTCTGCGGTTGGCGGGCAACGATACATACAGTCTCTATATAGCTTTCATTCCGGAAAGCAGTAAACCGGTCTCCACCCAGTTCAGGATGGAGACCGGTTTACTGTTTAGCTGCACAGTACCGTTTGACCTGGAACAGATTCATGCCCTGGTAATCCTGCAGGTATGCTTTCTGCTGCCGTTCCGTGCCTCCCTGTCATAACTGATCCCGACAAGCATGAGTCGCATTGATCATCCTGATCAGACCCGTTTTATCCACATACTCCTATTTCAGTATTTCCTCAAAACCACTATTTCCCGGATTCAGATATGTCCCCATATCACTGCCCCATTCCTTCCGTTCTGGTCAAAAACCTGTCTCGCAGTTCCCGGTCTCCCGCATCTGTACGAAATACTCTGCCACCACGCAAAAGCACTTCATCGCCCCTGATCGCCGTTTCATCTGTTCTGCCGTCAGTTTCGTTGTAAAGGAATGAAGCGGTTTTCATCAGCTGATTTTCCATCCACCTGGGATGCAGGACAGATGGTTAAATCTGCCGCTTTCCCGGATAAAAAGCTCCAAACGTATCGCTCCGGTTCGGTTCCTGTTTTGCTCTCCCGGACCGGAAATTATCGGAAACCGGTCCGGTCATCCATGACCTATCTCGCGTCCCGAACGCTGCCCCGGATACAGTTCCATTCCCCGGATTCCTCATAAACCACATTCGGACACACATGATGGATCAGCGAGCTGCTGTATTCATCGGCCTCCTCCAGAATGTTTGCCGGTTTTCCCTTCCATCGGATTTCAACCTGCGCCTCGCCTTTTCGCTCCGGCACCTCCACATGGATATGGGCCTCGGCCGCCGGAGCGGCGGCCTGACTGAGCAGGGTCGTGGTCTCCTCCAGAAGGATATTGAGCAGGTTCATAAGGCGCTGGGACAGCACGCAGCGATAGGCAAACCGCTCCATTTCTCCGCGAAGCCCCGGATAATCCATTGTCCCATCCGGCGAATGCCAGTCTAAGCACCGGATGTTGTGGACAAAAAGCCGTGTCTTTTTTCTGGCCGGCCGCTCGAAAATATCGGACGGGCTCCCCTCCTCATACACGATTCCCTCATCCAGATAAAAGATCCGGTTTGACACCTCCCGGGCGAATGTCATCTCATGGGTGACCACCAGCATGGTCACACCGCTGCCGGCCAGATTCCGTATCACCGAGAGAACCTCACTGACCATTGAGGGATCCAGTGCGCTGGTCGGTTCATCAAACAGCAGCACTTTCGGATTCATCGCCATAGCCCGGGCGATGGCCGCCCGCTGCTGCTGGCCGCCGGAACACTCCGAGGGGTATTTCAGGGCATGGCTGTACAGTCCCACACGCTGCAAAAGGTCCATGGCCTGCTCATACATTTCCTGCCGGCCCTTGCCCAGCAGGCGTACCGGCCCCAGCATCACATTTTCAACCAGCGTCTGATGGCTGAACAGATTGAAGTTCTGGAAAACCATGCCCATTTCACGCCGCAGACGCTTGAGATCGTACCCGGGGGCCGTGGTATCCTCACCGTTAAACCAGATCTTCCCTGAGGTTGGCTCCTCAAGACGGTTGAGCAGGTTCAGAAACGTACTTTTCCCGGTTCCGGAGGGGCCGATGATGGATACCACATCCCCCTCATGGATCTCACAGTTCAGGTCGGTGATGGGAACCACGGACTTTGAAAATTCCTTGCGCAGATGTTCAACCCTGATCACGCATCTTCACCCCCCTGACAATCCGTTTTCTCTTCGTCGGATCAACCCGTCTTTCCAGCGCGCGCAGACACAGCATCAGCATCCAGGCAATGCAGAAATACACCAGCGCGGTAAAGATCAGCGGAAAGAATGCCTCGTAGGTGCGGGCACGGATCATGTCGGTCACTCTGGTCAGATCCTGCACGGAGATATAGCCGGCCACGCTTGTCAGCTTGACCGTGGAAATGACCTGGCCGATATAGACCGGCAGACAGTGAATGACCATCTGCGGAAAGACCACCTGGGTAAATGCCTCAAAACGGCCGAATCCCAGGGCCACCGCCGCTTTGGTCTGCCCGGAGGGCACCGCACCGATTCCGCTCCTGAAGATCTCCCCCGCATAAGCGGCAAAATCCAGTGTAAAGCCCAGCACGCAGACCCAGAAAGCCGATACCGAGCTTTTCCCGAATACCACATAATAAAGAATCAGCAGCAGCAGAACGATCGGCGTTCCCTGAATCAGTCGGACATAAATTCTGGCAATCGCCTCAAGAATGGGCGAGGAACTGCGATGCATCAGGCAGATCAGCCCGCCCAGCAGGGTTCCAAAGGCAACACTGCAGATGGAGAGAAGAAGGGTGGTGCGCAGGCCGCGAAGGATCATCTGCCAGCGGTTTTCACGGATAAAGTTCTTTTCAAATCTCTCTGAGATGGTCTTGATTCCTTCTGCAAGCCGTTCTGCCAGCCCCGTTTTCGTTTGGGACGCGGTCGGTACAGTCCCGGCATAGCGGTCCTTTGCAATCAGGACATACACATCATCTTCCATCATCGCATCTGTAAACCAGGCCTCATCCTCCGATTCGCTCCAGTGATCGAATCCATAGCACAGGAGGTCGTATTTTCCCGTCCCCAGTCCCGCCAGCATGCTCTGGATATCCACATACTCAGGGACAGGCGTATATCCTGCGCTGGCACAGAACCGGGCGATGAGCTCAATCATATACCCGCAGGCATTTCCATTGTTCTCATAGCAGATCGGCTGCCAGTCAAGGCAGGAAGCAAACCGGAGCTTCCCCTTTCCGGATTCAGGCGCCAGATCGAAATCCACATGATCCGGTGCCTTTTCCGGGTCTTCCCACCGTTTGTAGATTTCATCCAGTTCACCGGTTTCACGCAGCGTCCGGACGAATGCGTTGATTTCCTCACATAACGCCTGCCCCTCCGGCGTTTTGCGGGCCGCCCATCCGAACGTGAGCTTTCCAATCGGATCGCCCAGCGCCATGATCTGAGGATAAGCTTCAAGCGCCTCATTCAGTGAGGAACTTTCCCATAAGACCGCATCCGATTTCCCCTGAATCACCTGCAGGCATTCCTCATCCCATCCGGTTACAACGTTCATCTTTGCCTTCGGGAAAAGAATGGGAACCATTTTCTCATAGGAACTCGCGACCACAACCGCAAAGGTTGCCTCATCCAGATCCCCAACATCTGAAATAGAAGGTTTCTGCGGGCCGCCAGTCGAATCACCTCCCAGCAGCAAACCGAGAAGAACGGCGATGATCCCAATGAACATCAGAACCATTTCCGCCCGCCGAACTGCCTTCTTTCTTTCCATTTCCTTTCCTCCTTCGCGAGTTGACACCTGCTCTTCCGGCACCCGCTGCTTCTCCGGTGCTCCTGCCGGATCAATTGCCGCAATCATGTCGACCCTTGTCCCGGGTATCCCGTCCCGGTTATTCGGCACCGCCGCCTCTGCGGTATTCATTCCCGGTAAACCGGCGCCAAAGCGCCGGGCCCGGTTCCCGACCCCCCTCATAGGCAGAGAACGCGTCTTATCTCTGTCATGGCATTCACGTTTTTCTGCGCATCACAGGTTGTATTTTATTTATGTCAGATGTTATGCAAAATTGTACCATATCTTTCGCAAGATTACATCTGTTATTCTTTTCTGATCCCGAATTTTGTCTTTTGCCCTGACTGCTTCTCCATCTCACCTGCCGGACAAACCAATGCCGGGACATCAGGCTCTCTCTTCTTTGGGCCTTCTTTTCTCAAAAAAGGTCGATCGCAAAAAATGATTGCGCCTGTGCAAACAAAGGAAGCGATGCGCGCCATAAGGATTTCATTTGCCGGCATTTTCCGCCTGTGTCTGACATCTTTCCCCGCACGGCGGGGGCGCTCAGGCCCACACGGCAGCTCTGACCGGACCGAACGCAGCCGGAGATAAAAAAACAGCGCCTGCTGTTCCTGCAAAAGAGGAACAGCAGGCGCTGTGCTGATGTGTCCATTCAATTCAGCGCACGCTGTTTCGTGTGCGGCAATCTCAGCCATCCCCGCCGTAGGTGGGATCAATGCTTTGAATATTCAGGAAACCGCTGGGAACAAAGCCGCGGGCGATTCTTCCGTCAATGGTGGTTTCGATATAATCCCATCCCGTGGCATTAAACATCGTGGTCAGATAGGTAACCTGGGTGCCCGCCGGCAGAATGGTCAGGGCACGGCCCGTCATGGCGGGATCATCCGTCACATTCACATTGTTCAGCACGGTCGCGGGCGTCCGTGCCCAGACCAGCTGATTCAGAATGGGAAGCGATCCCCTGACGATTCTTGTATCGATATAGCCCACACGATACTGGTTAACCACATTCGCCTCATAGAGCACCAGCATCCAGCCGTTTTCATATCCCAGGGCATACACCGCACCGTTGGTGGAAAGGGCCGCCTTTCCGTTGTTGGCCCGGTAAGCGGCATCGGTGGGGGCAGAATAAACCGGAATGCTCTTCTGCCCCGGCTCCAGGCTCACATACTCAAAGCCCCTGGGCTTGTTCACACTCCGTGCCGGCGGAATCGGCAGCCCCTTTCCGCCGGGGTTGGTGGTTCCCATGTTCCTCATGTCGCTGCGCACCTGTTTAATCAGCCGCACATTTTCCTGCTCCAGTCTGGAACACTGGGAATAGGTCGCGTCGTGATTGGTGGATGATTCATTCATATTGGGCCTGTACCAGGGCATCTGCGTAAACCAGTTATAGCAGCGGCTTCCGGTTTCAAACTTGTACCCGTGCCGCGCGTAAATCTCGTTGAACGCATACAGCAGCGTGTCATACTGGTAGTCCCACAGTTCCTCATACGTCAGGGCCCGTCTGTCACTGTCCGGAATGATGTACAGGTTTTCGGCCACTGCCGCCTGAAACAGGAAGCAGAGGCAGAGCATCACGGACAGAAGCATCATCCTGGGGAATTGTTTCATCTTCTTCACTCCATTTCTTTTTCGATTCAAACCAGGTTCTTATATCGGGGCAGGCACATTCATGCCTGCGGGGCAACAAGTACAATGCCGATCCGGAGGGCTCTTCAGCCTCGGTCAGGTGCCGAACCGGCCTGAGGCTCAAAGCGGATGGACAAATCACGGTTCCTTTTTCCGGCGGGTTTTCTTTCCGGAGCCTGGCCGGATGACCAGCAGCAGGCCGACTCCCGTAAGGCCCGCCGCGATGCCAAGCAGCCACGGCCAGCTACCCGTCCGGTCGCCGGTCGGGGGAACCTTGTGTTTGATGATCCGTCCCCCGTTATAGCAGCGGTCTGTCACCTTCTTATGGATCCCCACATTTTCATACCGGACCATGTATCCGGTCGGGACATTTTCCACGATGTAATACTCATTCACATTCGTATCAAACCATTTATCGTATTCCCATTCCGAGTCACTGACGATCTTCTTGGTAAAATCCTTTGCGACAATCTGCCCGTTCCGGTCATACAGGTTCCAGTCGATGCTGGTGAGTGCCTCTCCGCTCCAGATTTTGGTAAAGGTGAAGTGGTAGGTGTAATCCGGTGAGGGCTCCCTTTTCCGGTTTTCAATCCGGATATCCTCTTCGTCATGGATGATGTACGGCCGCTCATACCCGGCCGGCACTGTTTCCTCCATCCGGTATTGGATCAGGCGGCCCTGGTGATGGAGCGGCAGATTTTCAAGCAGATGCTGCCACTCCGGTTCACGGAGGGTTACGGTCTCAACGAGCTTAAACACATCCGCCTTTTTCAGGTCTGAGAGCAGTGTCACCTGGATCGATTTCGGCGGCCGGGTATCGGGCGTATTCCAGTCCTTGTACACCGCCAGATCG
>DGWH01000109.1 GCA_002395225.1 Christensenella sp. UBA4263 | reverse complement strand
GAAAGGAGGTTTCGGCAATGCGCTGTCGATGCGGTTCCTACGCCGTCCTGCTGAGCCGGAATCGAATGTGAAATGCAAACAGATTCGGGAGATAGAAGCATGGACAGAAAAACCCTTTACCTGGCCGGAGGCTGTTTCTGGGGCTGCCAGAAATATTTTGACCTGATTCCCGTCGTCATCGAGACGGAAGTCGGCTATGCAAACAGTCCTGCCGCGAACCCAACGTATCAGGAAGTGAAGCATCACGCGGGCCACGCCGAAACCGTCCGGTTCGTCTTTTCACCGGCCGTTCTGCCCCTGCAAAGCCTGCTGGACGCCTATTTCAAGATCATCGACCCAACTTCCGTCAACCGGCAGGGAGAGGACGAAGCCATCCAGTACCGTACACCGATGGCAGCGGGTGCCTGCGGACTGGTGCTGTTCCCCGGAACGCCGCCGCTGGTTGAAGCGAAGCGCGGAGAATTCTCCCCTCTCAGTGAACAGGAAATGCCGGCGGAGCTGAAGACTTGTGTGGTGCACCTGTGACTGCAGCTTTATCACGCATCGCACCGTTTCCGGTGCAAACCTGACGCGCCCCTTTTTCTGCAGTGCAAGGATAGGATCACTGCGGCGCTGGAGCCTGAAATCCGGCATGGAGACCTCACCAACATGGCGGCTGTCCGAAAAAGCAAACGTTCGCTGTAAGTAAGTCTCTCCTGCTGTGCAATGATCCCGGGTCCGGGAGTTTCATCTTTCATCGTCCGCTGACAACAGAAAAACAGAAAGCAGAGGAAACAGCGTTTTTCCTCTGCTTTTAAACACTATCGGACAATTACGGCCGCTCCAGAATAATGTCCCGGACATAGTTCAGCACAGCGTCTGCAATCTGCCGTCTGTATGGCTGATCCCTGGAAATGACGCCATCATAAACAGGCGGAAGCCCTGACTGCTCTGCCAGGCGATTCAGCACGCTGATATTGGCGATGACCGCATTATGACGGCTGGTTCGCTGCTGATCCATATTCCCGATTTCTTCCTGATACGTCTGCACATCCACAGTTCCAGACAAAATCCGTTTTCTGATTTCCATGGAATAGATAGCCGTATGATATTCCTCAAAGGAACGAAGTGCATCCTCTATGATTTCAAGCAGCTCGGAATCAGATTTGCACACCTGAATCAGGTCTTCAAGAGCTTTTCGGTTCATCGCTTTTCACCTCTTTGATGATATTGGCCGGGCCAGACTCCTGTTCCACACAGCAATCGTATTATGCCCCCAGGAAATCCATTTGGCAATCAACGGACAGTTCAATGACCATTTCCAAGCCTCCGTAAAGCCAGGCATGGATGGGAGATTTTCCTTTACGGATTCAGCTTAAGCTGAGTCGATCACCATTCGTTGGTTTCAGCAGGCTGATGAGAGAGGTCTCTTGCACCGTACATGATGCGGGCGATAGAAACTGTATCCGTGTCAGTGTTGACTGTGTAGAAAACGATGTCGTTCTTTACCGGAATGAAACGGACTCCCTGGCTGTGCCATGGCTCTTCCTTGTACAGCGGATTCCTTTCCGGCATGGTT
This sequence comes from Christensenella sp. UBA4263, assembly GCA_002395225.1. Taxonomy (GTDB): domain Bacteria; phylum Bacillota; class Clostridia; order Christensenellales; family Aristaeellaceae; genus Ventricola. The sequence continues at coordinate 18,224 of DGWH01000109.1, read as the reverse complement.
TGAAGAGTTCTGACTGCTTCAAGAATCCTGTCTGTTGTGTTTCTTGCCACATCAGAAGCCAGAAGATTAAAAGCGATGTAGTCGTAAATATCATGAAGATCGGACAAGGTTTTAAACCGTTCCTTTTTCAGGCTGTGCACACGGCATGCAGCAAAGCAGATATCGCAAATATTTACGCTTCTTCATCTGTCTGTGTGCCGTCATGACAATAACCGGAATACCAGCAATCATATGGATTGTGGCACTGCCAGCCGGGTTTCACCATCACCTCTTGTGCCGACTCCTGTATCCGGTTCAGTTCCCGGATTTTTTCATCGACCCACTGGCGGTATTCTTTGGCCTGCCCTGTAACCTCCACCGGAACAAATGGGTTCATCTCATCCGGCCCGTGGATGACAATATAGATGCGGCCAATCTCAAGTCCGCAGCGGGTAAGGATGCAGTACTGAAACCCCGCGTCCCGAACGAACTGCTCACGCACCTCCGGCGCGTTCTTGACCTCATAGAAGTCATATCCGGTTTCTGTTTTGCGCAGAATATCGACCGCACAGTAATTGCCGGAATCGCTGAAAGCAGCCTCACAGATGACAGGCGTGCCCTTAAGCAGATGTTCCTGTGTCCGGGCAAGCATCGCCGTTTTATCCGGAATCTGTCTTCCCGGCAGATAGACGGTCATCTCCTCATACGGGCCGAACATCCCCATAGCCCGGTCACCGAAATCATTCCCGGCATCCAGCCGGGCCTGAACCTCCGGAGGGATAATGCGCAAACCGGGCCTGTGCTTGTCCAGCCAGAGCATCCTGCGGCATTGCATGCCGCGCATGAAATCAGTTTTGGTGATGCCCATGGTATACCTGTGCCTCCATCGGTTTTATCCCTTCTCTATGATTCCGGATTCAGTATCGCTCATTCAGTCAGGAATTTCAAATGAACCCGTCATCGTCTCCAAATCCGCTGTCTCTGAAGGGCTCAAACGGATCCGGCGGATCATCATCCACGCCGTGATAGGTGTTTCCGGAAAGGAAATTGGGCGTACTGAAGCCAGCGTAATTTCCCGACCCGTCATAATGGTTCGCCCCGCCGAGAATGCCGGGAACGCTGTACCCCGCATTCTGTCCATTTGCATCATAATGATCCATGCCGCCCAGGATGCCCTCTACGCTGTAACCCGCAGATGACCCGTCTGCATTGTAATGATCCACTCCGCCAAAGACGCCCGGAATGCTATAACCCACAAGGTTTCCATCTTCATCATAATGGTCTGTTCCGCCAAATATACTGGGGATATTGGTTATCTTACCCATGATTATTTCCCTCCACTGCAAGTCTTTGGGCTTCAGGCACCGTCCTTTTCCGATGCTGTTTCGCACTGCCGCTGTGTATCAGGAGCGCACCTATTCAGAGCGATCTTCTTCCCTGTCATTGCTACAGACCGCTTCCCGGGTTTCCAGTCAATCTAAGGGACCGGCTGCCCCACAGGTTTCTGATAAAGCGAAACTGCTGTTCTTCAGTCACATCGAAGAATCAGATTTCCCTCACGGTCCAATAAACACCCATGTTTCTCATCATAGATTACGCTTGACTGGGCATTCATGGAATGATCGTTATCTGATTCCTTCCTGTCAGGACGATACGTGTCTGACTTCGTTTCAGGCATCCGAACCGTTTCATTCAACTGCTTTGTCATTCTCTTCTTTTTCATTTGTTTCCATCCCTTCCTGAATATGAGCAGCATCCTGTTCAGCCGACATCAATATGTTTCCGGTGCTCATATCCGACAATTCATTGCCTCTGTATGCCATTATATACCAAGAAGGCCGGAATGTCATTGACGTATTGGTTGAAAATCAATTATTCTGGTTCTCCTTCAGATGAAGAAGCGCCCGCATAGGAGATGATTGGCAGGGAGTTCGGGAACTCCAGCAGCGTGTTTCCATTGCATGCATCGCCGGAATACGCGATTCTTGTCAGCGGATCAATCAGAACAACCGAACCCGCGGTATGTCCGCCAACTTCGATCACCTCGATTTTCCGGTCTCCCAGGTCAAATACATCTCCGTCATATAGCGGATAAACTTTCATCGAAAACCAGTCCGTAAAATTCTCATCCGGCTGAATCAGGTCCCGGTATTCATCCCTGGCTCTTTCTTTTGCCATTTCGATCAGCTGCTGCTTTTTCACGCCATTGATGCTGTTCTGGAAAAAGCCTATATTACGGTGAGGCATATAGCAGCTGTCAAAAAGAAATTGCCTCCGAAATGATCCGAATGAGCATGCGTATTGGCCAGGATCACAGGCTTATCTGTCTGTGTTTCACAGAATGCCTTCAGATTTCCCATGCCCAGGATGGAATCAATCAGAAGGGCATAATCTTTCCCTTCCACAAGATAGCAGAGTGCCTCGGTATCATCTGAAAAGCTGTTCCGGATCATTCAGCTCTTTTCCGCGATAAGTTCAGCGGAATAATAAGGGACATATGTTTCCACCGATTTGCCTCCTTCGCAGATAGATTCAAAATCTATACATCATACTTTGCGTCTGTAGTCTTCAAGCGTATGAAATACACCAACTATCAGAACCTGCTGATTTTCAATACGGTATAGTAAACGCAAAAAGTCAGATCGTTTTGGATGTGATGGTTACGTGGCCGCCGAGGCGTGGTTAGAAGCAGTGTAAGGGACCGGTGCGACGCACGTTTTAGGACGCTTACTGCTGATTTTCATCGCGTAACGGTTCCCGATAGTATAGCGAATACGTACCTTCTTCTTCGGCTTATCAAAATTAAAGGTGCACAGTGTTGCCAGTTCGATATTTGCGCGGGCAAATTTTGAAAAGTACGAATCCAAGACATCTACCAGGATGTTCAAACGCGGAAAATAGGTGTTATGCGTTACTTCGCGGCGTGCTTTTCGCCGCACCTGCTCGATAGGATTCAAATCAGGCGAATAAGGAGGAATCGGCAAGAACGTCACCCGATTGCGAATTTGCTGATAGCGTGCATCCGATTCTTCACTGATTAGCCTCTTGGCTTTTTTATGCCAAGGTGCATTATCCATAATCATAAATATTTTACAAAAATCAGGCATTGGATAAGCAGCAAGAAAAGCCTCGATGCTTTCTATGGTGGTTAGGTAGTTGAAACGTTCGGGCTTTGTGACGAACAAGTGTCCATTTCCTTTGCCCAAGATTACGAAACCACTATAAGCAACGCTTTCTTTCCCCGGCGCAGAACCAACCACCGGAACGGTACCAATAGGACACCAAGTTCGTGTCACATTTGTCTGAAGCTGGAAATGTACCTCGTCTTGACACACGATGATATTGTTTGGGTCCTTCAGCAATTCGGAGAGTTTTTTTTAAAGTCTTCACGTACCTTGGAGTTTTCCGGGTGTGCAGGAAATGTTTGTGGCGTTTTCGAAGATTGACCAAGTTCATGAAATAAATACTGGCAGTTTCTTACAGAAATATCGACATCGTACCATTTTTTAATAAATTCAGACAGTGTTTTTCCGTCCCAAACACAATAACCGTATTCCTCTAGCGAATTTGGATCTTCGAGCACAGCTTTTATTTCCGCTTTCTGCTCAGGATTTAGTAATGGAGGACGTCCCTCTTTCTTCTTCCGCTTCAAAGCATCAAATCCTTGCTCATCTGCAATTTTAACCCATTTTTGAATAGCTCTTTCGTCGTGAACACAGTATTCGGCAACGTCTTTAGGTAAAGCTCCATTCAATACCATGCTTATGAAACTAAGCTTATATCCCAATTCGATATCGGTATTTCCCTTGAGTATTCCTTTCAATTTGCGGTCCAATTCTAAAGGGTCGTTTTTGTATTTCCTTACCTTCATGATATCACGCACCTCCTTGGTGTATGATATCACATAAGGTGCCTTCTAGCAACGGTTCAAAACGAATTTACTTTTTGCGTTTACTATATTTTCCGATTTTGCTTGCCAAGGTATCCGGCTTCCTGCTTATCAGAACACCGTCAGCAAAAACGCCATATAAAACGGCAGGGTAAGGATCTGACCTGCACGGCCGACATTGTACTCGTCCAGTTTGATAGCACTGCCCACATGGTATTTTTCCGGATGATTGAGCACTGTTTTTGTGCTCTTGGTATTTCCCGTGACATCCGGTCAGCCTCGGATTGTTACAAGTGTCACCGGGAGAAAAAACAGGCAGCCGTTGAAGCCTGTTTCTTATGTGTAGCCAGTACTTGCCGACAGCGAGGCTGGATCGTATAATGAGTGCGTGAAATTTGCGTTGCGATGTAATCATTCATTCTGAGAGAAAGCGAGGCTCAAGTGATGAGGGATATTTGTCTGAGTCAGCCTGATGAGACGAGGGCACTTGTGGACGGTCGTTGGCAGTTGCTGCCGGATGACGTCAGGGTCTGCTGGCAGGGAAATGACCTGCTGTTGAGTGCGGAGCACACACGCGTAGAGTGCATCGGATTTCGCTGGTATACCGGGTTCTGTGCAGATGCACGGTTCTTCGGCGATGCGTGGGAACGCGGATACGGTGATCTGGGCTGGCAGGGGATCCGCCCTGAACGAGTAATGCCCTGGTACATGATGATCCGCGAAGGGGATCTGAACAGCTTTTTAGCTGTAAAGACCGGATGCCATGCTTTTGTCGGCTGGATGACAGACAGTCATTCAGTAACGCTGCTGTGTGATACGCGCAGCGGTAATCAGGGTGTACTGCTGGGAAAGCGTACACTAACCATCGGAACATTTCATTCCGTGTTTAATCAGGCAGGCAATGCCTATCATTTCCTGTGTGAGCAGGTCCGTCGATTGTGTGACCATCCGATCCTGCCCGGGAAACCGGTCTATGGTGGAAACAATTGGTATTACGCCTATGGTCACAGCTCTGCGCAGCAAATTCTTAGTGATACCGGCTTTATTGCCGAAATGGCAGAAGGAAATGAAAATCGCCCGTTCATGGTGATCGATGACGGCTGGCAGCTGAATGCCGATCATCAGGAGACAAACGGTGGCCCCTGGCGCGGAAATATCCGCTTTGGTGCAATGCAGGACCTGGCGGCACAGATCAAACAGATGAATGTAAAGCCCGGCCTTTGGCTTCGCCCGCTGCTGTGGGATGCTGATGTCGATCCTTCCTGGGTCCTGCGCCGGGAAAAAATCGGCTATACGCTGGACCCGTCGGTTCCGGCTGTGCTGGATCAGATTCGGGAAACAATGCATGAGTTGAGCAGCTGGGGCTTTGAGCTGCTGAAGCATGACTTTACCTGCTTCGATCTGATGGGCGGCTGGGGCAGGGATCCCCGTGGCGACCGCCTCGGCCGTCCTTCCGCACTGCATGACACTGCACGTACCAATGCGGAGATCACGATCGCATTGTATGATGCGATCCGCTCAGGCGCCGGCACATCGATGGTGCTGGGCTGCAACACAGTAAGCCATCTGGCAGCCGGACGGTTTGAGATCCAGCGCACAGGCGACGATACCAGCGGCCGTGATTGGGAGAGAACGCGCAGAATGGGCATCAATACGCTGGCCATGCGCATGCCCCAGCACAATGCGTTCTATGCCTGCGATGCCGACTGCGTGGGCTCCACAGACGCGGTCCCGTGGGATCTGAACGAGCAATGGCTGCATCTGCTGGCACATAGCGGAACACCCTTGTTCGTTTCGGCAAATGCTGCCTTGCAGAAGGATCGTCAGCGTAAAAAGATTCACGAAGCCTTCCGGATCGCCTCGCTTCCGCATAATGCTGCAATCCCGCTCGACTGGGAACGGACAACCTGCCCTGTGGAGTGGATGCTTTATGACGGGAAGCATCAATACAATTGGAGTGACTGGTATACGCCTGAGACGAAATCCGTCTGGTGGCGATAAGTATAATGAGCCGGGGGGACGGTTTCAGACCATCGGAACCGTCCCCCCGGCTTTACCACAGGGCTTTAGCCCGGTTCCGAGTTTTCTTGCCAACAGGCGTCCCGATAAGCTGGAAGTCATTCTCAACACCGAGAAGCTGGCTGCCGCTGCGGACCAGTGCGGTGTTATCAGTGCAAGAGACTGTCCGGATAAATGGAAACTGACAGGGCTCACCAGAGGAAAAGCCGCTCACCTTGACTATGCGCCGATCATTATGGAAAGTCCCCTGAACATCGAATGCAAGCTGAAACAAATCATCCCGCTCGGAAGCCACGACATGTTTATCGGCGAGGTGGTCGGCATCGACGCATCCAAAGAATACAAGGGAGAGAGCAAATTCATCCATCTGGAAGAGGCCGGTCTGATCGCCTATTCCTGTGCCAAAACCGAGAACGACATTCCCGTCGGAAGCTATGTAAAGCTCGGCGAGACCATCGGCCGTTACGGCTTTACCGCAAAAAAGGATATCCGCACCCATTGAAAAAAACCGGAGCTGTAATTGTACAGCTCCGGTTTTCGTCATGGGGGTATATGTGGTCGCAAGACCGCAAAAGCAACCGTCACTTTGCTGAGTGGTGGTTGTTTTTTTCGTTGCGATCCTGCTTTATGTTCGTTATCCTGAATTCGGGATAACGAACATGTGACCGCCGTGTTGACGCCCGGTTGGTCAGCGTCACAACCGCAACAGTCTGTCCACAGGGAGTTATCAGACCCTTCGGCGCATTCGCGGCGCGAATTTTCTTTCCTTTGGCATCGTCCACGGAGGCAGTGACGCCGCCCAGCGTGATCGCCGCCATGTAGTCACCTGCAACATCTGGTAGCTCCCCTGCGCGTTGCCGGACCTGGCTTAGGTGTCCAAGTTTCGCAGCACAGCAGCCACAGTTGCTTCGTCTCTACTCTGCTTCACGCCGGTGATCGTGTCCTCGGCGTTCTTGCCATAGCCCACACTGGTATTCAGCAGCACGGCCTGTTATTTGTTCATTGCAGGCAAGAAGCTATCTTGCAGTCTGTGTTCAATGACTCTCCGCATCCCGTCCAGGCGTGCCTCCCCTATATACCAGTCTGCAGCGGTAGAGACGCAATCCCCATCCCAAAACGCTTCTTCCACTTTTGCCCCGTCCAGCCACGCAAGAGCAGCAATACAGCCGGGGCGCGTGGATATATCGAATCCCTTGCCGTGCAGGAACTCTGTGGCTGCCGCTTCCAGATGCCGGAGGATGGGATCGGAGAGCGGCAGCGTTTTGATATTCACAGCCAGCTTTTCCGCTGCATGATTGAGTTCTGTCATTTCTTCCTCTCGATTCCGTGTTCCCATCTCGTATTCCTCGGCTTTCCTTCCATGATCCACTTCAGGATGACATCGGGTTTCACAAATAAGCTGGGTTCATCCCCACTCACAACAGGCTCACTGGTTTCATCCTCATGCGCCATGTATTCCTCACAGTCGGAGTCAAACAGCCAGTAAGGGTTGGCATGACAGATCATCACAAGTTTCTCCAGAAGATCGAAATCGACGGGGCTTTCCGGTTCGCTTTCCCTTCCCCATTTATCAACCTTTTCTGCTTCTGCATATTTGTTGATCGGGTAGTCGATCAGTTTGGCGAAATCCCGCTGTATAAGCGGCTTCCCGTTGCTTCCCTTAAACCCTTTCCGCACCCTGATCACCTTCTCGTGAACAGATGCCTGATATTCATAACCCCTTTTTCTCTCCGCTTCCAGCATCTCTTCAAGCTCGTCAAGTTCCGCCTCATTCAGCTCATAATCCTCTATATGCTCCAGAAAATACGGGTCAGCCCGGGCAAGATCAATGATCTTCTCCTGCCTGGCACTCTTCTCATTCCGGGCTTTTTCATACGCGGCATACGCCTCCGCCTGCCTCTTCCGGCCCGCTTCACCCAGCCTCTCAAACTCCCGTCTGTTATACTCCAGCGCGCCTTTTTGACCGATGCATCGAACCAGGGCCTCTCTGGCTTTTTTGTAAGTAAGCGGAGTCAGTCCCTCTTTCTTAATTCTGTTTACAGCTACCGTCAGTGCCTGGCGCTCATTTTGTACACTCCACTGTGAGAACTCCAGCCTTTCTTTTATCGGTTTGGACGGTGTATCCCACTTATAACAGGTTTCATACGGATTTCGGCGGGCACATTCGTTCAGATATTTTTCATCCAGTACAGTCGGGTCAAAGGAATCCAGGATGGCAAACCAGTCGATATTCTCGGTTACGGTTTTGGGTGGTAAGGAAGGAACAAAATCTTCAGTCTTGACGCCCATAAATCACAGTCTCCTTTCTCATTTACCTCTGTTTTTCAGTTTTCTCTCCAGATTTCACCGCTGTTCACAACGAAAGCGTTTTATTCATTTCTCCTTTGCAGGCCTCACTGTTGAGCATTTGCCGGAGCAGGATTGCATGAGGCCTGGATTTGACTGATTGTCGCTGCACGTAAAGCACACCCTTATGTCCAGGTTCCCGTTCACCGCTTTTCAAAGATACACAGAATATAGCAAAACCGTGGGTTGAATTCAACCGTTTTTTCGTGAAATGTTCCACAGCCAGAAACAGGCGGAAATCGTTGTCTCGCCTGACAGACAATAAGACAGTGCAGAAGTCGTACCAGCGACAATCTGTCCAGATACGCAAAAAAGAGAGCAGCGACATCACCGTCTTCACAGCGATGCACTGCTCTGTGTTCTTTTTTTGTTAATTCCGACCTCCTCGGTCGCATCCGGCTCTTTATCTGCACAAGTGCCTCAGTCATTATCCGGACTGAATACAGGCTTTGAAGAGCCGTTCTCTTTCATCGCCTTCTTCGCGTGCCTGATTCCTGATCCACAGCTGATTAATCACGGTCACAAAACCGTTAAGTCCGATTATTCCGCTCACAAGCGCGGACCGTTCACTGCATTGAATCAGGCAGGCGGGCAGTCACCGAAAGCCCAGAGAACGGGTATATGCCAGATCCTTCTGGAAAGTGACCCGTGCGCTCCCGTCCGTATAGTGTTGCCGGACAGCCCGACAGTGATGCCGGTTTCCTCTGCAAGCCGAATCAGTTTCTCATCGCGTGTTGTCGCCTGCCCTCCAGAATCGCGGCACGCCGAAGATGAAACAGATAGGCATCTGCTTTCTCCGGGTCGGTCAGTTGAGCAGCCTTACTCAGCCATGAAGAGGCAGAGCAGCTCGGCCATGCGCATGGTGCAGAGGCGAAACCCATTGAAAAAACCTTGATATGAGGAAAAAAATCCATAAAATATAAGAGCCTCGCAAGAGGTGGTGAAGAACGGAAGCTGGCGGCTGTTCCTACTCCCTGAACCGAAAGGGGGGATAGGACGTTGCGCATTACGTTTCATGTGTGGAAGTACACGGTGACCATTGTCATTCGGGAAACCCACAAAAACGCGGACCGCAATGAAAAAAAACAACCGCCACTCTGGCAAGTGACGGCTGCTTTTGCGGTCTTGCGACCCATTATATAGCCCATTAACCTGAGGAACAGCTGTTGGTGTCGTTCTTCATCTCATATTATAAGCATTTTGGCTTTTTTATCAAGTTACTCTCAGGCATCGGATAAATATTCCGGTGATTTTTTACGCTCATCTTTCTGCACAGGTGCCTCAGTCATTATCCGGACTGAATGCAGGCTTTGAAGCGCCGTTATCTTCCGTCGCCTTCTTCGCGTGCCTGATTCCTGATCCACAACTGATTAATCACGTTCACAAATCCGTTAAGTCCGATCATTCCGCTCACAAATGCGGACCGTTCACTGCATTGAATCAGGCAGGCGAGCAGTCCCCAAACGCCCAGAGAAAGGGTATATGCCAGATCCTTCAGGAAAGCAACCCGTGCGCTCCCGTCCGTATAATGCTGCCGGGACAGCCCGACAGTGATGCCGTTTTCCTCTGCAAGCCGAATCAGTTTCTCATCCCGTGTTGTCGCCTGCCCTCCAGAATCGCGGCACGCCGAAGATGAAACAGATAGGCATCTGCTTTCTCCGGGTCGGTCAGCTGAGCAGCCTTACTCAGCCATGAAGAGGCAGAGCAGCTCGGCCATGCGCATGGTGCAGAGGCGAAACCCATTGAAAAAGCCTTGACATGAGGGGGGGAAAAAACCATAGAATATAAGAGCCTCGCAAGAGGTGGTGAAGAACGGAAGCTGGCGGCTGTTCCTACTCCCTGAACCGAAAGGGGGGGATAGGACGTTGCGCATTACGTTTCATGTGTGGAAGTACACGGTGACCATTGTCATTCGGGAAACCCACAAAAACGCGGACCGCAATGAAAAAAGCAACCGCCACTCTGCAAAGTGACGGTTGCTTGCGGTCTTGCGACCTAAAAGCTAAGTTATTTTACTGAGGAACAGCTGTTGGTGCCGTTCTTCATCTCTAATTATAAGGATTCTTGCTTTTTTGTCAAGTGACTCTCAGGCATCGGATAGAAAATTCCGGTGCTTTTTTACGCCTTTTTTACGCTCATCTTTCTGCACAGGTGCCTCAGTCATTATCCGGACTGAATGCAGGCTTTGAAGCGCCGTTATCTTCCGTCGCCTTCATTGCATGCCTGATTCCTGAGTTGCAGCTGCTCAATCACGGTCACAAATCCGTTAAATCCAATCATTCCGCTCACCAGTGCAGACTGTTCACCGCATTGAATCAGGCAGGCGGGCATGAGCCCTCACTTTCTGCGGCGCTCAAACATTTTGGCCAGTCCGCCCTCCGCAGTCTCGCGGAAGCGCTGGTTCATGCTGATTCCCGTTTCATACATGGTCCGGACAACGATGTCAAAGGAAATACGCTGCGTGTCTCCCAGAAAGCTGGCCAGATCACAGGCATCCATGGCCCGGCGGGCGGCAACCGCGTTGCGTTCAATGCAGGGCACCTGCACCAGGCCGCAGATCGGATCACAGGTCAGTCCAAGGTGATGCTCCAGCGCGATTTCCGCCGCGTGCTGGATCTGATTTGTATTGTGGCCGTACAGATAGGCCAGCGCTGCCGCAGCCATGGAGCAGGCAGAACCTACCTCCGCCTGGCATCCGCATTCTGCGCCGGAAATCGAGGCATTCCGCTTGATGATATTGCCAAAAAGCCCCGCAACAGCCAGTCCGCGCAGGATTACCTCATCTGAGAAACCGTTGATCTCCTGCGCATAGCGCAGCACTGCCGGCAGAATGCCGCAGGCGCCGCAGGTCGGTGCCGTGACAATCGTGCCGCAGTCCGCGTTCTGCTCACTGACCGCGAAGGCATAGGCGGAGAGAATCCGGATTTCACGGACCTGGGGAAGCTCGTTCTCTGTTTCCTGATTGTACAGCAGCTTCGCTTTCCGAAGAATATGCAGTCCGCCGGGAAGCTCGCCCTCCTGACGCAGCCCTTCCTCGATGGCGTTTTTCATCGTGGTCCACACCTTTTCCAGGAATGGCCAGATCTCCTCCCCTTCGTTGAACTCCACATATTCCGCCAGATTCAGTCCCCGAAACCGCAGGAACTGCTCTACCTCAGCATAGGTGTTTTCCGGATAGACCTCCGGCGGCTCAAGTCCCGGCTGACCTTCCACCCGAATATCCCCGCCTCCGACGGACAGCACCCGCAGCCGATCCGTTACCTGCCCGCCGGAGATGGCTTCAAAGTCCATGGTATTCGGATGCGGCAGATCCGCGGGAGATTCCTCTGCAAAAACGATCTCCGTCGGCTTTGGCGAAAGGACCTCACGAAGCACCCGGTCTGTGCCATGCCCCTTCCCTGTTTTGCTCAGGGATTCATAGAGAATCACCCGATAGTTTTCCGCATCAGGATGCTCGTTTTTAAACAGTATTGCGGCCCTTTCAGGTCCAATCGTATGGGAGCTTGAGGGGCCCTTGCCGATCTTGTAAATCTCCTGAATGGATTTCATGCTTTGTACTCTCCTTGATAAGAGCAGCCCGGTCTTTCGGCCCCGCTGCTTTTCTATTGCTCACGCTTCACAAATCGACGCTGACACATCGAGCCCAATCCAGTTACAGCGGAAGCTTTCGGCCTTCCTTTTTCCACTCCAGGAACTCTGCGGTTGCGGTAAAGAGCACATCACTGGAGGAATTAAGCGCCGTTTCGCAGGAATCCTGAATGACACCGATAATGAAGCCAACACCCACGACCTGCATGGCAATATCACTGTTGATTCCAAACATGGAACAGGCCATCGGGATCAGCAGCAGTGATCCTCCGGCCACGCCCGAGGAACCGCAGGCACCGATGGTGGCCAGCACGCTCAGAATGAGCGCACTGATGATGGGCACATTGAGCCCCAGGGTACGCGCTGCGGTCATTGTCATGATGGTGATGACCACCGCGGCACCATCCATGTTGATGGTCGCTCCGAGCGGAATGGACACGGAGTAGAAATCCTTGTCCAGTCCAAGCCGCTCACACAGAGCCATATTCACGGGGATATTCGCGGCAGAGCTTCTTGTAAAGAAAGCGGTGATTCCGCTTTCCCGCAGGCATTTCAGGACCAGCGGATAAGGGTTGCGGCGAAGGAGCAGCCCAACGATGAGGGGATTGCTGATAAATGCCACGAAAGCCATTGCGCCTACCAGCAAAAGCAGCAGCCTGCCGTATTCCTCGAAAATCTGAAGTCCGCTGAGGGAAACGGCAGAAAACACCAGACTGAAAATGCCAAAGGGGGCCAGGGAAATGATCCACCGGACCACCTGGGATACAGCATCTGCGATGTTTTGCAGAGAGGCTTTCAGATTCGGCGAAGCAAAGGTTTTGAAAGCAAGCCCGAGCAGCACGGCCCAGGCCAGAACACCGACATAATTGGCGCTGCCGATTGCCGCAACCGGATTTTGTACAAGGTTAATCAGGATGGAATGAAGAATATCCTGAAGTCCCCCGGGAGGCACCGCTTCGGCGGCATAGTCTGTCAGCTCGATGGTCACGGGGAAAAGGTAGCCGGCAACCACGGCGATGGAGGAGGCGATCAGAGTGCTTGCCATGTACAGAATGATCACCGTTGTAAACCGCTTTCCGATGTCGCCGGCAGCATTGGCAAGTGAACTGATCACCAGCACAAAGACCAGCAGAGGCGCAATTCCCTTCAGCGCACCGACGAATAAATCCCCGGGAACGCTGAGAAAGGTCGCCTTCGGGATAAGTATTCCCAGCAGCGCCCCGAGCACGAGGCCAATCAGAATTTTAATGACCAGGGTGCTTTCTTTCCAGACTTTAAGAATCGCTTTCACTCCAAAATAACTCCTTTTTCTCCAAAACGAACGAACTGATATGGACAGGGGCACTAAGATCGGGGATCTTCCCGTCATTTTAAAAGGTTGTTCCAATCCGTATGTATCCGGTCAGCTGAATGCCGTGGTCACTTGTCGCCGCAGACGCTCTTCAAGCCCACATGCCTGAAGGGCGTGTTGCCCTCCGAACGGCTGTTCAGCATTGAGTTGTTCACGCATCCATCTCCGCTGAATCTGGCAAAGAACCGGCCCTGTCACAAGCAACAGCCTGCATAGCACGAATTCAGACGTTGCCAGGACACATAACCGTCATTGAATCAAAGAGAAAAGACAGACAGGAATACATCCTCGTTGTCTACCTTTCCGTCTTCGACAGATAGGCCTGAATCCGGTCCTGCACATTTTGCTGCAGGTTCCGGTAGAAGAACTGATAGTCATACAGATGGTAGACCCCGGGGCCAAGGGTCGGCAGGGTTGCCGTGTAAACCTCCGGATCGATATCCGTCACCTTCAGCGTCCCGCGTTCCTCGTCCAGATACGCACCGGTCAGCGCCTGGACCTCATCCGTGATCTTTCCTTCGCGGTCCATAAAACAGGCGCCCAGATTCAATTCCTTTTCCGCTTTCACGCCATCTGTCCGCCAGTTCAGGGGATTGATCGACAGCGTCTTTACCCCTGCGGGAACGATTTCAGACTCCTTCACATTTTCTGCCTCCGAATTGAAGGAGATGATCACGCCGGTATCCGTTCTCCCCTGTGCCGCTCTGAGCCACGGCCAGGTTTGGGTATCCTCCCCTGTCAGCCGCCAGCCAATCTCATAGCAGGCAATCAGCCGCTTTTGCAGTGCTTCATCTTCAAATAGGTCCTTCATCAGGCGGATAATCATTTCCGCTCCCTGGGAAAACCCGGCCAGAATAAACGGTCTTCCCTCGCTCAGATGATCCAGATAGTACAGGAACGCATCCCTCACATCCGCGTACGCGGTCTTTTTCAGTGCTTCCCCTTCCTCCTCCGGCAGGCTGTACACGTTATAGCCCACCTGACGGTAGAAAGGCGCATAGAAGCGGGTTCCCTGATCGTAGATCCCCTTTTCCATATTGACTGTCCCAATGAAATTGGATCGCCCTTTTTCATTGTTCAGATCCATCACCCAGGATCCTTCCTTTCCGCCAAACGCAGACGGAGCGATGAAAAAGACATCCGCGGGTGCCGGATCATTTTCCTCCCCCATACAGACCCAGTTCTGCGAATCCCCGTAATCCAGCGAAAGCCGGTGCTCATCCGACGTTTTCTCCGCGATCGCACCAGCAGCCAGAACCAGCAGAAGTACCCACAAAACCGAGAGGACAATCCTCCGATTGACTTTTCCAACATTCATGTGCCGTTTCTCCTCCTCACAGTTGTCAGTTGCCGGAGCAGCATTGCGCATCCTGGATTTGCCTGACTGTCGCTGTGCGACATTGCTGCTCCTTTTCAGGTCTCAAAGATAGTTTATTGATCAGCTGGGCCGCTGCCCAATGAACAGTCACACAGTGTATATCCCTAACCTCACTTTCCAGTCCCGGAGAGCAGTCCTTGACGGAAAGAACAGCTCCGTTAATGAGCCGCAGCCTGATCCTTCGGCACCGTGACATTTTTGGTACTCATACTTGACAAACGACCGCCTGCGGCAGGCCCCTCCTCTGCACGCCTTTCCGCTGATCTTTGGCTGAGCGGCTTTGTCCTGCCCCGGCTTTGACAATCTGTCGGTGCGTATTGGGCTGCTCCTGAATCAAGTCATCCTTTATCCGATTCCGATCCTGAGGGAGATATGAAAGCAGTCATTGACATGATCTGCCGGCGTATAGACAACCCATCCGTAAAAATCGCCAATCGGGATTTGTCCATGTTCCTCCATGTATTTCTCAAATGGATTCAGGTCGCCCCGCCTGATCTGATCTATCCGGCATGTCCTGATCATCCCCTGGATGCATTTACATGGCGGCGTATACTCAATGGGCGGTTCAAAGGTTTCCTGCAGTCTGTGAAAAGCGCCGCTGAGAAGGCCAATGCCGACATCCACCGGACAGAAGGCCTCCTCCGGCAGGGAAAAGACCGATCTTGGAATCCGAACAACCGAATAGGTGTCGGGAACATCGCTCATCCACTTTCTGAAAATCCTGGCCGTTTTCGCGGAATCCGGGTCATTTTCCCTGAGATACAGGCGGTACGCACCTACCGTACGGCTCTCCGTAACCTCCGAATTTCCCTCAGCACACGTCTTGTACGCCTCTGCATGCAGCCGGAGCCTGGCCAGCTTCTGATACAGTTCTTCAATCTCCTGCTCAATGATCTGCTCTTTGCGGACCAGCGAAAGACATACGTCCTTTATGCCGACGTTCCGTGCAGAACCAGGCATTTCGCTGAGCTCAATGCCAAAGGCACTCATTTGTTTCAGCTGAATCAGACTCATGACATCCTCATCCGAGTACAGCCGGTATCCGTTTTCCCGACGTTCCGGATCAATAAGCCCCTCCGCGTCATAATACCGCAGTGCAGTTCTGTTCATTCCGGTCAGTTTTTCCAGTTCTCCAATTGAAAATTTCATTTGCGCCTCCGGAAATCTGCTCAAACTCTAGAGTTATCTGGAAGGTTATAACCCGTTTTTTGGGTTTTTGTCAAGCATTTCCAGCATTATTTAAGGGATGCTGCGCAGAGCTTTTCTTTGCCGGCCTTACCGTTATCCTTTGCCGGATCGGCATTATACGGGAAACGGCTTTGAGCAGCAGTCGCTGCGCGCCAGGGCAACGCTTTTTCACCCCTCACAGCTGTCATTTTCAGGGGCCTCATTTGACTGCCGTCACTTTTCCGGTGCTCTCCGCTGACAAATCGACGCCGCACCAGGCACATCCCGGTCATATTTTTTTCAAAAAAACGCTTGACTGTAAAGTCAACTGTAATGATATCGTGTCATCAGTACCGATAAAAACAGAAAGTGAGGTTTTTGACATGAAAAAAGCGTTATGTATTTTCCTGACACTGTCCATGCTGATGCTCCTGAGCCTTTCCGCTCTGGCGGAGCCTGCCGTGTTTACCGGCAGTGCCCGCGGCATGCAGGGCGAGGTGATCGTCAATGTCACCATTGATGACGGAAAGATCACGGGCATTGAGTACGAAAAGTATCCGGAGACCGAGAACATCACCTATGTGGCCAGGGATCGGATTCCCGCACAGATTATCGAACATCAGACGGTCGATGTTGACACCGTTACCGGTGCCACCTTTGCCAGCTATGCCATCATCGGCGCTGTCAAGAATGCCATCAAGGCATCCGGACTGGATGTACCGGCCATGACCGCTGAGGCATACCGTGAGCCGGCCGGACCGGACGAGGAATGGTCCACCGATGTTCTGGTTATGGGCGGCGGCGGTGCCGGCCTTGCAGCTGCCATCACGGCAGCCGAGAACGGCGCAAACGTTATCCTGATCGAAAAGAGCAGCGTTATGGGCGGAAATACCATGGTTGCCGGTGCTGCTTACAACGCCGTGGATCCGGATGCCCAGAGCGCCATGCTTCTGACCCGCAGCCAGAAGGATACGATGGACGGCTATCTGGCCATCTCCCCGGATGATCCGGCGCTCAAATTTGATGAGTTCCCGGAGTGGAAAGCCGTTCTTGAGCAGCTCAAGAAGGATATTGAAGCTTTCTATGCCGCCAATGAAGGAAAGACCGTCGGCGTCGACATGCCGGGTTTTGATTCCATTGCCCTTCACATGTGGCACTGCTATACCGGCGGTCTGCGTCAGCTGCTGGATGGCAGCTATGTTGCCCCGAAGATCGAGCTTGCCCGTACGCTGGCTGAAAACGCCCTCGGTTCCTTTGAATGGATGGACACCATCGGCCTTCAGGCCTCCTATGGCAAGGATGCCAATTACGGCGGATATCCGGGACTCGGCACGGTCCTTGGCGCCATGTGGCCCAGAACGCACAGCTTTATGAGCGGTGCCGAACGTATTCCCCAGCTGGTCAAGGTTGCTGAGGAAAAAGGCGTTAAAATCTATACGGAAACCCGCGGCACCGAGCTTCTGACCAATGAGGCAGGACGTGTGGTCGGTGCAAAAGCAGAAACGGTTACCGGCACAAAGATTACCATCCATGCGGCAAACGGCGTCATTCTCGCCACCGGCGGCTACTGCGCAAATCCCGCAATGGTCAAGAAATATGACAAATACTGGGGCGATGATCTGAGCGACCATACCCTCAGCACCAACCTGGGAACCAACGAGGGCGACGGCATCCTGATGGCCACCGCACTTGGCGCTGATACGTTCGGCATGGGTGTTGCCCAGATGATGCCCTCCTCCTCCCCGGTAAAGGGAACCATGACCGACGGCATCTGGGCAGATGCGGCAGAGCAGATCTGGATTGACGGAAACGGCGACCGTTTTGTCAATGAATATGCCGAGCGCGACGTTCTGGCCAAAGCCTCCCTCGCACTGGACAACGGCATCTTCTACATCATCTACGCAGGACGCGGAGATATCTCCAAGCCTGAGCAGATGCTGACCGGTACGGATTATAACCCCCGTGTTGCGGGGATGGTTGAAGGCGGACATATCTGGTACGGATCCACCTTAAAAGAGCTGGCCGAAGCAACCGCAACCAGCGCGGCAGGCTGCAAGCCCGCATTCACGGAAGAGAAACTCCGCGAGACCATTGAGCGTTACAATTCCTTCGTTCTGAATCAGAAAGACGAAGATTTCGGAAAAGAAGTTCTTGCCGGTGCCATTGATCTGGCCGCGGTTGAAGCAGATCCGAATATGGGCATCTGCATCAGCCCGCGCAAAGCCTCCCTGCATCACACAATGGGCGGACTGTGCATTGATACGAATACCCGTGTCCTCCGTGCAGACGGCACACCGATCGAAGGGCTCTGGGCAGCCGGCGAGGTTACCGGCGGCATCCATGCCGGAAACCGTCTCGGCGGCAATGCCATCGCAGACATCTTCACCTTTGGCCGGATCGCCGGCGAACAGGCGACCGCAAAATAACTCCTTCTTTTTGATACAGTTACAGCCCGGCCAGTGCCGGGCTGTAACTGTTTTTTATCAGGGAAATTCATAAAATGATCC
>DGWH01000034.1:73630-80767 GCA_002395225.1 Christensenella sp. UBA4263 | reverse complement strand
AATGAGCAGAAAAAGGTCACCAGGGAAGCGTATTTTGACACAGATGGCAAGCCTCTGGCCTTGTGGGATGGTTTTGCGATCGTTGAGAGGGACTATGACGGAGACGGCAACGTAATCGCAGAACGATACTTTGATGGTGATGGGGAGCCAGTCCTCCGCACGCAGGGATATGCTGTGGTTAAAAAGACGTACAACAAACAGAAACAGGTGATCCGGGAAGAATACTTTGGCACAGACGGAAAACCTGTGGCTTTGGGGGACGGATACACCATTATCGAGAAAGACTATGATGCTGCTGGGAACGTCACTGCTGAGCGTTACTTTGATGGCGCCGGAGAACCGGTTCTTCGCAAGCAGGGATATGCGGCAATAGAAAAAGCGTATAACGAACAGAAACAGGTGGTCCGGGAAGCGTACTTTGGCACAGACGGCAAACCGTTGGATTTGTGGGACGGGTTCGCAATCATCGAGAAAGATTACGATACCGCCGGCAACGTCACTGCTGAGCGTTACTTCGATGGTGACGGGCATCCGGTTTTCCGCAGGCAGGGCAATGCGGCGATTGAAAGAGTGTATAATGAGCAGAAAAAGGTCATTCAGGAAGCGTACTTTGATACCGAGGGGGAGGCTTTATCCATATCGGATGGCTATGCAGTGATCGAGAAGGACTACGATGCCGCCGGTAATGTAACTGCTGAGCGATACTATGACGGTACCGGGGAGCCGGTTTTCTGTAAACGGGGATACGCAGCAGTAGAAAAAGTGTATAACGAGCAGAAACGGGTCATTCGGGAGGCTTATTTCGGCACCGACGGAAAACCGATGGCGCTGTCTGATGGCTATGAAATGATTGAGAAGGATTATGATACCGCTGGTAATGTAACGGCAGAACGCTACTTTAACAGCAGCTCTGAGCCGGTTCTTTGCAGACAGGGATATGCCGCGGTTGAAAAGACATACAATGAGCAGAAAAAGGTTATCCGGGAATCGTACTTCGGTCTTGATGGAAAGCCTGTATCCATTCAGGAAGGGTATGCTGTTATCGAAAGAGACTACGATGCAGAGGGCAATGTAACAGCAGAACGGTATCTGGATGTTTCTGGTCAGCCGGTTTCTCTCGAAAAAGGGACTGACGCTGATGAAAAAACAACATCGAGGCAAAAGGACAGCAGGATGCTTCCTCTTGCCCTGGTGTGAGCCTGGGCTGTTATTGGGAAATGAAATCCCTGTCAAACAGGGACTGACCGTCAAATTTGGATGCTTCTGAATAAATTGCCTGGGCAAATGATCAAAGCAGAGCAATCCGCTGAAGACGGCTGATTTTAGGCTTGGAAAGATTTGTTTGATGAAATACTCCTGAGATTCTGGGTGTGGCTCAAAGCTCTAAACCTGGAATTTCAGGAGTATTTGTTCAATACTGTACAACAAGTGAAGCGGATGGGACATGGCCTATCGCGATATATCCACATGATAAAGCCACCAGATTTCATGCCTGTTTTCCGGTTTATAGCTGGCGGCTGTTCATGCTGTTTTCTCTTTTCATTCAGGAAGCTTACGAGCTCATGAAAAAAAGCGATCAATTTGGATTGCTTTTGTTTTGTGCATGTAATATACTGTCATTGATGAAAACTGACGAAATAGAAAAACCAAAAAGACGGATGGCTTGATACCTGATGACTGGACTTTGAATGGAGCAGGGATAGAAGAATGGCGTGCTGTCTGTCGGGAAAGAGCAAATGTGGGGGCCGGAAAAGGGAGGATCATTGAAGTGGCACATGAACGATTTCATTATAAATCACTGGATGAACTGAAAAAAACGGCAGTGGAGGTCGGAGCGTCACTTCCGTTTGCGGATCACACGGGAATACTTGGAACCCCGGTCCGATTTGGAACAGCGACAGTGCGAAATCGTCTGGGAATTGCACCGATGGAAGGTGCAGATGCCCTGCCGGATGGATCACCTTCGGAATTTACCCGTCGGCGGTACTGCCGGCAGGCTGCCGGCGGCAGTGCGGTGATCTGGTTTGAGGCGATCTCAGTTGTTCCGGAGGGATGCTCATCAGGAACGCAGCTCCTGATTACCAGAGAAAATGTGGATGCTTATCGGCGTTTATGTGATGAAGTTCGGGAAGCCGGATTCAGAGAAAACGGTGTGGCTCCGCTTCTTGTCATGCAGGCAAACCACAGCGGACGCTATTCAAATCCAGGAAACCGTCCGGCTCCCCTGATTGCTTACCGGCATCCCTGGCTGGAACAGTTCAGACCGGCAGATGACAGCTGCATCGTTTCGGATGATTACCTGATGGCTCTTGAGGAGCGTTTTGGAGAAGGGACACGGCTGGCCCGGGAGGCCGGATTTGACGGCGTGGATATCAAGTCCTGTCACGGTTATCTTTTTGCGGAACTGAATTCGGCCTGGTCAAGGCCGGGGCGTTATGGGGGCAGCTATGAGAACCGGACACGGCTCCTGAAAAACTGCATCGCATCGGCGAATGTATACAAAGATGAGCACTTTTTTGTTACCTGCCGGCTGGGCATTTATGACGGCTATCCGGAGGGACCGGGATTCGGTGCTGCAAAAGAAGATCCTTTTTCTCTGGACCTGCAGGAACCGCTGCGTCTGGTACGGGAGCTTCGGGATGAATGCGGGCTGGATACAATCAACATAACCATGGGGAATCCTTACGCGACGACCCACGTGACAAGGCCTTTTGACTTTGGAAAATATCAGCCGACGGAGCATCCGCTGACCGGGATCAGCCGGATGATTCACGGCGCCGCGGCAGTCAAAAAGGCGGTTCCGGATATGACTGTCTACGCATCTGCGCCCAGCTATCTGAGGCAGTATTCGGATCTGTATGCGGCAGGAGCTGTTGAGCAGGGAATGTGCGACGGAATGCTTTTTGGACGAATGGCGTTTGCGGATCCGGATTTTGCGGGTGAGATACTCCGGGAGGGGCGTATCCGTCCAGATCGTGTCTGCGTGACCTGCGGTAAATGCGGAGATCTCATCCGGGCGCATAAACCGACAGGCTGTGTGATTCGGGATACAGAAACGTTCCTGCCTTTTTACCGGGAATTTGTGGAACTGAAGCCGTCGCTTCCCGAAAATTACCGGGGATGAGTGCCGGATGAAAGGATGAGAAGGATGAAACGGACTGCGATTGTGACCGGCGGCAGCCGGGGAATCGGATATGCGATTGCCCGACGTCTGGGAATGGATGACTGTCAGGTGGTGATTTTTGCAACAGGTGCCCGGGAGCGGGTTCAGGAGAAGCTGGATGCGCTTGAAGCCGCCGGGGTTTCGCTGCATTATGTTCAGGGAAATGTGGCCTGTGCGGAGGACCGTCAGCGCCTGGTAGAGGAAACGGTTTCCCGTTTCGGACGGATTGATATTCTGGTAAACAATGCCGGTGTGGCTCCGCTTGAGCGGCGGGATCTGCTTGAGATGACAGAGGAGAGCTTTGACCGTGTACTGGGAATCAATCTGAAGGGGACACTCTTCCTGACACAGGCGGTGGCCAGACAGATGCTTGGCCAGGAAATCCTGTTCAGCTGCCGCGGGCACATTGTCAATATCGGTTCCTGCTCGGCGGAGGTTTCCTCCGTATCCCGCGGGGAATACTGTGTTTCAAAGGCCGGCGTTTCCATGGTGACGACACTCTTTGCGGACCGCCTGGCAGCGGAGGGAATCCTGGTCAATGAGGTACGTCCCGGGGTTATCTCAACGGATATGACCAGCACGGTGAAAGAAAAGTACGACCGTCTGATCCGGGAGGGCACATTCCCGATTCCGCGATGGGGGCAGCCGGAGGATGTGGCTGAGGCGGTGCATTTCTTCTGTTCGCCTGCCATGCTGTATACCACCGGAAATGTACTGGATGTGGACGGAGGCTTCCATATCCGGCGTCTCTGAGAAAATATGGACGGTCTTTCTGCAAATGACAGATGGAAAGTGGCCGGGGACTGACATGGCAAGCGTGAATGCGCGTAAAGGCAGGGATGAGCGTGAATATAACAGAACACAGATATCGGACAATTGTGGTGGGCTCCGGTGCGGCGGGATATGCCAGTGCCATTCGGCTGGCAGAAGCCGGAATAGAGACCGTGCTGGTAACGGAAAATGTAAATGCGGGAACTTCCCGGAACACGGGGTCGGATAAGCAGACATACTATAAGCTTTCCCTTGCCTCAGGGGATTCGGACAGCGTTCTTCAGATGGCACAGGATCTGTTTTCATGCGGGGCTGTGGATGGGGATACGGCTCTTTGTGAGGCGGCACTGTCGGCCAGAGGATTTTTCTACCTGCTGGAAATGGGTGTTCCGTTTCCCTCGACGGCTTACGGGGAATACATGGGGTATAAGACGGATCATGACTGCGGCCGGCGGGCAACCAGTGCCGGACCGTATACCTCAAAACTGATGACACAGTGTCTTGAACATCGTGCCTATGAATTGGGAATTCCGGTATTCGCCCCTCTGCAGGTGATTCGTCTCCTGGTACAACATGGGCAGATCTGCGGAATTCTCTGTCTGGACCGGAACGACCCGAAAAACCCGGATGCACGAATTCTCCTGTGTGAATCCCTGATTCTGGCAACGGGCGGTCCTGCCGGTATTTATCGGGACAGCGTTTATCCGCCCAGTCAGCTAGGAGGAAGCGGAATGGCTCTTGAGGCCGGGATCCATGGGAAAAACCTGACGGAGTGGCAGTTTGGCATGGCCTCGCTGAAGCCCAGATGGAATGTGTCCGGCTCTTATATGCAGGTGCTGCCCCGCTTTGTGTCGACGGATATGAATGGCGAAAATCCCCGGGAATTTCTGGCTGAGTTTTTCAGTGATTCGCCGGAAATGCTTTCCCGTATTTTTCTGAAAGGATATCAGTGGCCGTTTGATATTCAAAAGGCGGAAGGGTCATCCCTGATTGATCTTCTGGTCTACAGGGAACGGGTTATGCGCAATCGCCGTGTATTCCTGGATTTCACCCGAAACCCGCTGGACCAGGCGATTCCGCTGGAACAGCTGATTCCGGAGGCAAAAGCGTATCTGAGCATTGCTGGAGCGGTCGGGGGAACCCCGATTGAACGGCTCCGGATTCTGAATGAACCGGCAATCCGCTTTTTTCAGGATCATGGGGTAGATCTGGCGAAGGACTGGCTGGAAATTGCCGTATGTGCTCAGCACTGCAACGGAGGACTTGCGGCAGATGCGAACTGGGAAACCAATATCCGGGGCGTTTTTGCCGTCGGTGAGGTGTGCGGCAGTCATGGAGTTACCCGGCCGGGAGGGTCGGCGCTGAATGCCGGACAGGTTGGCGCGATCCGTGCAACGGACTGTATTCGCCGTCGAATACGTGAACAGGGCGACTGGGATGTGCCGGAGGCGGAAATCAATGAACTGCGGGAAGAGGTGATGACATTTCTTTTGAAGGCCAGGGATGCACACGGGAACCAGGGAGCGGCGGAACTGTTTAAGCAGTTTGCCGGTCAGATGAGCGACGATGCCGGACTTCTTCGAAATCCGGAGCGCATGCATCGTCTCCTCGAAAATGTCTGTGTTGTACTGGCAGATTTTACCGGCAGCGTTGCAAAACCAAAGGCGGAAGAGCTTTCCGTGTTCTATCGCCTGAGGGATATGCTGATGACACAGCGGTCAGTGCTTGTTGCCATGTGCGATTACGCTGAAAAAGGCGGGAGCCGGGGGTCTGCGCTTTATACCTGTCCGGAAGGAACACGGGCAGATGCGGCGTTGCCGGAGGAGATGCGTTACCGGCTGGATAATGGCTATTTAAATGGGAAAATTCAGGAAACGGAACAGATGGAGTGCCTGTGGCGCGATGTCAGGCCGATTCCGGAATGCGATTATTTTTTTGAAAATCAGTGGAGAGAATATCGGAAACGGGAAAAACTTGAGTAGCCATCTGAGATGGCGGAGGTGCCTATGGGATACGTATATCTTGATTACAGGGAACTGCTGAGGTTCTGTCAGTCTGTTTTTTGCAGCTATGGATTCAGTGAAACGGAAGCTGAGGAAATCGCGGATGTTATTCTGGCAGCCGATTTGAACGGCATAGAATCACATGGCGTGCAGCGAATGGTTCGATATGTGTTTGAACTCAGTTCGGGAATGGTGGATGTGCATGCAAAACCGGAGATTGTTCATGAGACACCGATTTCCGCCGTGCTGGATGCGCACAATGCCATGGGACAGGTAGTGGGGCATCAGGCGATGCGTCTGGCCATTCAGAAGGCCAAAACCAGCGGGTGCGGCATGATTGAGGTTCGAAATTCCAATCATTACGGGATTGCCGGTTTTTATACTGAAATGGCCCGGGAAGAGGATCTGATGGGCATTTGCATGACCAATACGGAGAAGATTATGGTTCCGACATACGGAAAGCAGCCGATGATCGGGACAAATCCGATTGCCCTGTCCATGCCGGCGGATCCGATCCCGTTCCTGTTTGACTGTGCCACAACGGTGGTTCCCCGCGGCAAGTTTGAAGTATATGCCAAAAGGGGAGACGCGGTCCCGGTGGGCTGGGGAGTAGATGAAAAAGGCCTGGATTCCGAGGATACACCCCGCATTCTTCATAACATCATGGAGCGGGCAGGCGGCGGCATTCTGCCGCTGGGCGGCTCCTCGGAAAAAATGGGCGGCCATAAGGGGTACGGGCTTGGAATGATTGTCGAACTCTTTACCGGCATTCTCTCCGGAGGCATCACCTCAGACCAGGTTTACCAGACGGGAAATGGCTCCGGCATCTGTCAGAGCTATATTGCCATTGACTATGGTCTCTTTGGAAACAAGGCGGAGATTCGTGCATCTTTTTCGGAGTATCTTGAGAAAATCCGGAACGCGGCGAAAGCAGAGGGATGCAGCCGTATTTATACGCACGGAGAGAAGGAAATCGAGATGCGGGCTGAGCGCAGGGCAAATGGAATCCCCGTGAACGAGGTGACTCTGCAGGAGCTCCATAAAATTGCCGAGGACATCGGTGATCAGGCGGCGGCATTTCCGCGAATCGTATGAGCAGATGAGCAACGGGCGGCGTGTGATTTAGATCCCCAGTCGGAGATTGTCCGGGCGCCGGTGCATAAAGTACAAACATGAAAACCTCCAATGTCATAGCCGTAT